>SKOQ01000036.1 GCA_007119985.1 Marinospirillum sp. | reverse complement strand
CTCCGTGTAAACTCCGCTTTTTCGATCAATTTCGCCTTGCGACCTACATGGATGTAGGAAGTGCAGCAATTCGTCTGGAACGAATGCTGTCCTGACCTGTGCTCGTGACGTTGATCAGAGGTTCCTTAAGGAGATGATGGCGGCATTCTAGCAGAAGTGCCAATCTAGAAAAACTAGAAGACTGATCAAGATCAGCTATGACAGTGCGCCCAGCCTCCTGTGAGGGAAGGATCGATTTATTTCTATATTGGTATTATTATGGCTGCGTTTTTAATTAAATAATTCGATTGAACTTGTTTTTTGGCTTTCTGATTTTTTATGACGTCTTTTTGTAAGGAAATGTTTTCTTGTTGGTCGCTAAATTAGTTTCACCTTAATTGCTGCATATGGGTAAGTGCCTTCGAGTTGTTTGAGTGGGTCTTATCTTGTGTTGAAGTTTATAAATTATATCCAGGTTCACATTAAAGGAAGATATATGTCATTTTCTGATTTTCTTAAAATGCCTTTTCGCCAACAGCAGTCCTCGTCTTCTTCGCAGGATTCAGATTCGACGTCGCAGGTGAATGAAGGAGAGTCGTTTGAGTTGTTTCTTGCGTTGCGTCATGCCGATCTCAAGCGGGTATCGAAGGCATTACAAAAGGGGGATAACCCTAACCATCTGGTGCGTGGTGAGATGGTGAATGAGACGATACGTTTAGATGATGAATTGTGGCTGAATCAGCTCTATACCCCGCAAAGAGTGAGCGAGACAGATCTTGAACAAAAGAAAGCCTTCTTTGGTTTGCTACGTGAAGCAGGCTTGAAAGCGGATTTAACCACTGAATCTGGCTTTACGGCTTTGGATGTGGCCTTGCAAAAGCGCGATGCGGCGATGGCTCGTTTTCTGATTGAGCAGCAGTGGATGGGGCCTATGACGTCAAGAACCCTCTCTTTGCTGCTGATGACCTTGCGTGATGCAGCACTGATCCGCGCTCTATGCGCTGAGCAGGCCACGCCTCCACGGGTTGAGACGGCGATGCTGATTGATTTCTTGCAAAATCGCCCAACTCAGACCCTTGATGAACAAGAAATAGCGGTGCTGGACTTAATGGTGGAGTGGGGCCTTGATCTGGCTGCCGAGCACGAAGGGCAATCCTTGCTTGCGCATGCCTTGAGTGATCGCCATATCCCGATTGCGCGTGCGTTATTGGCACGGCGTATGGCTCTAGGGTTAGATCCGGAAGCCCTGGCTTTAGCGATCCGCACCATTAACGATGAAGAGCTGGTGGGTGATTTAGTGGCCATGCAGCCAGAAGTGGAGTTTCCCCATATTCATCGTCGTGACTTTACCCAGCAATATGCTGCCGCGACACCCATTACACTGGCCATTCATCACCGCCGCTGGAGTTTAGCCCTGTATTTAATGCAGCGTTTTCCACAGATGCGTGCCTGGTCTGCTGAGCGGCATTTGGCGCTGGATGTGCTAGAGACGCTGCAGGATCAAGCCTGGCCCTTGTATGAGGCGATATTAGCGCGTGAAGTTGATTTAGAGCGCCGAGTGTATGTGAATGAAAAAAGGGATTACGAATGGACTTTGCTCTGTGCTTTAGCACACCGTTATGCTTGCAAGCGTGAATTACAGACGCTTTATCTTTCTGCTATAGAGCGTCTTTTAAAAGCGGGGGCTTCAACCTCAGAGTTATATGGTTTCCATCCTGATACCGAGAATGGCTTTAACAATGTGACGCCCTTATTTGCCTTTGTGCTGGGAGATGCCAAGGATCATGGGAATGATTTCACCTATTGCCGTCCGCTATTTGATCTCTTATTTGACTATGGTGGCAGTGCTGGTGTCCAACAAGGCTCAATGCATGAAACGGCTGTGCAGACGATAGTGCAACGTAGCTATGATTTCTTACCAGAAAAGACCGCAGTCGAGTTTTTGGACTATATCTGGCAGCGTGAAGGGATCGATCTCAAGCAGGTGAATACAGTCGGGAACAGCCTGCTGCTCTCTGCGGCAATGTGTGGTTGGTCCAAGGTGATTGCTTGGCTGCTGGATCATGGTGCTGATTTATACTATGTCGGTGGCTTTGACTATTCCAATGCGATGCATAAAGCCTTATCGAACTATGATGATGTTCAACCAACCCGACGCTTGGCGACGGTGCGGACGCTGCTTGATTATGGTATGGATATTGAACTGCCCGATCCAGATCCCGAATCCCAAAACACCCCTTTAATGACGGCTTGTCAGTTTGGTATCCAGCTGGTGATTGCTGAGCTGGTTGCACGCGGTGCGCAGGTGAATGCCATCAGTGCAACGGGGATGACGCCCTTGGTGGCCGCCATCACCAGCCAGTACTGCTACGATGTGCACCATTCAATAGAAGGCAGCAAGGCACAGTTGGTACGCTGGCTGGTTGAAAAGGGCGCGGATGTGAATCTGATCACCGATCGACGTGCCCACCCGCTGATCGAGGCTTGCTGGGCAGGGCGTAAGGTCATTTTTAAGGAGTTGCTCCAGCTGGGTGCGGATCTTTATTTGGTTGATCCAGGTTTACGGACACAGCAGACAAGTATCGGCTTTATTCAGCCTGAGACCTTGGGCAGCCAGGGTATGAATACGCTGGGTTATCTGCTCCAACAAGAGCAGCAGGCCGGGCCTTATCTTGATGTGATTACTGAGCTGTTTGGTCATCAGCTGCTTGCTGCTGCGCAGGCCGATATGGCCGCTGGGCGCTTGCCTCAGGCACCAGAAGGCTGGCAGCAGGGGGTGGTGAAGACGTCTGGCGCGCCTGTCGTGCCTGTTGCAGTAGAGGCGATTCAGACAGAGATCAATTTAGACCTGTCTCTCCCCTTTGGTTTGTTGTTTAAGCGTGCCGTCTCTATTCAAGGTGTGCAGTATCACCTCAGCCTCGATGAGCTGGAGCCGCTGATCGGCCTGTTCACTGTGCAGTGTGGTGATGTGGACTGGTCGCAGCCGAGCGGCTGGGCTTTGCTGATTGAGGCCGCCTTACCGCAGCGGGTGCCCTCGATCGCTTCTTTGGTGGTGATTGATCCAGCACAGAAGTGGACGGTCTTCTTGCCAGGTGAGCTGATCCAAGAGGCCGAACAGGTGCAGGATCTGGATCAGGCTTTGCGTGATCTGTTTGCCACCCCAAGAGCACTGCTTGAGGCCTTGCAAGCCATGAAGGGGCAGCTGGACCCAACTCGCCTGCTGGTGGAGCCAGTGGTCGAACCGAGTGCGGAGGCCGCCGCGCCGCAAGTGCGGATGCCTGTTGCGCAGATGCTCAAGCGCAGTCAGTGTTTTGGCCTGCTGACGATCGATTTTCATTTACAGAACGCGCCTTTGGATCAGATCAGTCGCAGTCTTGGTAAGCTGGTGGGGCAGGAGATCAGTGGCGAGCAATGGGCGCAGCTGATCAAAGCCCTGGCCGAGCAGCAGTTGGGTGCGATGGCGCAAGAGCTGAAGCTGAACGCGATCGGGCCGCACTTTCATGTGGTGATTGATGCGCAGAGCCCAGCCGGATCTGATCTGGCCGCAGGCTTTGATGCGCTACTTGAGAGCCTGTTTACCAGTGAAGAAGCTTGTATTCGTCAGCTTTATGCGGTGAGTTCTGCGTTAGAGTCCTAAGCGCAGCGTAAGATGGGGGAGCCTTGGCTCCCCTTTTTTATGGGCTGTTTATGGTCTGTCTTGCGCGTCCTGATGGAGGCTCGATGAGCGCAGAGAAGAGGGGGTTCGCTGCTTTATTTGAGCTGCTGCAGACGCAATCGATTGGCATTGCTGACCACCGTGAGTGAAGACAGGGCCATAGCGGCAGCAGCATAGGCCGGGTTCATCAGCCAACCTGTCAGCGGAAACAGCACCCCCGCTGCCAGCGGAATCCCAAGCGTATTGTAGATAAAGGCACCAAAGAGATTTTGGCGGATATTGCGCAGTGTGGCGCGAGAAATCAGCATCGCATCCGCAACACCATGCAGCGAGCCGCGCATCAGCGTGATCTGGGCGCTTTCCATGGCGATATCCGTGCCGCCGCCGAGGGCAAAACCGACCTCAGCCTGAGCCAGGGCTGGCGCATCATTAATACCATCGCCAACCATGCCTACCTGAAGGCCAAGGGCTTGCAGTTCCTTCACCTTGGCGGCCTTTTGCTCAGGTTTGACCTGTGCAAAAACCTCATCAATACCCACTTGGGCGGCCACGGCTTGGGCGGTGCGCTGACTATCGCCAGTCAGCATCATCACGCGCACCCCCGCGGCTTGCAGGCGCGCAATGGCAGCGGCGGAATCGGGTTTGATCGGATCAGCAACGCCAAACAGGGCGGCGGGCTGGTGATCGATGGCAATAAAAAGACAGGTCTGGCCCTGATCTTCCATCGCGCTGGCCTGCTCCAGTACGGCAGAGGGTAGGGTGATGCCTTGCTGCGCCATCAAATCACGATTGCCGATGCACCAGCTTTGTTGATCGATTTCACCGATCAAGCCCAGTCCAGTGAGAATCTCTGGCGGTGCCGTTGTGGGCAGCGTGAGCCCGTGAGCTGCACGGACGATGGCCGCACCAAGAGGATGCTCAGAGGCGCGCTCCAGTGCCGCCACGCCAGCCAGCAGCTGCTGATCGCTGAGTTGAGTGGGTGCGCTGTCTAGGCGTCTTTGCTCAACCAGCTCAGGATGTCCCTGGGTGATGGTGCCGGTTTTATCGAGCAGGATGGCTTGTAAGCGGGTCGCCTGTTGCAGGGCATCGCCTTGGCGGATCAGGACGCCTTGTTCGGCCGCTCGGCCAATGCCGACCATGATCGACATCGGTGTCGCCAGACCCAGTGCGCAGGGGCAGGCAATCACCAGCACCGCCATGCTGGTCATCAGGATATAGGCGCTGGTGGGCTCAGGGCCTATCCACCACCAGATCAGCGCGGTCAACAGTGCCAAGAGCACCACAACTGGCACAAAAACGCTGCTGATCTGATCGGCCAGCTTGCCGATGGCGGGCTTGCTGCCCTGTGCTTGGCGCACCTGTTCGATAATGCGGGCCAGTGTGGTTTCTTCGCCGACCTTGCGCACGCGCATGATCAGGCTCCCGCCTTGATTGACGGTGCCGGCATGGAGCCAGTCTTTTTTCTGCTTGCTGACAGGCAGCGGCTCTCCGGTCAGCATGGACTCATCGACCTGAGTCTGGCCTTCCATCAGTTGGCCATCCACCGGTATGCGCTCTCCCGGGCGAACGCGCACTTTATCGCCGACCTGAATCGAGGCGAGGCGCATGGGTTTTTCATCCCCTTCAGGGGTGATCAGCCAGGCAGTTTCTGGTTGTAGCTGAAGCAAGCGGCGCAGTGCCTGCGAGGCCTGACCACGCGCACGAGTCTCTAAGGCGCTACCCAGATTGACGAGGCCAATAATAAAAGCAGCAGCCTCGTAGTAAACATGGCGGCCTTGTTCGGCGACCAGCTCAGGCCAGAGCACCAGTAGGCTGGAATAGAGCCAAGCAGCGCCGGTGCCCAAGGCAATTAAAGTGTCCATGTTGGCGCGACGATTTTTGAGTGCGATCCACGCGCCTTGATAGATATGGCCACCGCTATAGATCATCACGGCCAGCGTAGCCAGGCCGATCAGCCCCCAGGTGAGACGGGCTTCTTCCAGCATCGGCAGGTGGCCGGTGAACATCAGTAGCATTTGCGGGATACCCACCGCCAGTGCGACCCAGCTTTGACGCCAGACCTTCTTCAGCGCTTGGGCTTCTTCGGCTTGGCGCTCTGCTTCGCCATAATCTGCATCCATCGGCGTGGCACCATAGCCAGCCTGTTCGATGGCCTGCACCAGCTGCGCCGCTTCGACCTCGCCTTCAACGCGTGCGCTGCGGTCGGGCAGGTTGACTTCCACCTGCGTGACACCTTCAACACGGCGCAGGGCCTGCTCGACTCCTGCAACGCAAGCCGCGCAAGTCATGCCGCGCAGGGCAAGGCGAATAGACATAAAAGACTCCTTAAAGCGGTGCGTGAATCGGGTTTAGACTTCTTCGGCCTCAAAACCGAGTTGATCAATCAGTGCGATGGCTTCTGCTGCGCTGATGCGGCCATCAATATGGGCTGAGTGTTGCGTCACCTCCACTTGATCAACATCATCACGAGTGATGAAAGCTTCTGTCACCTTGTTGATGCAGCCAGAACAGGTTAGACCCAAGAGTTCAAGTTCAACTTTTGCCATAAGGTTTCTCCAAATAAAGAAATGAGTCAGATAAGAAGGAATGATATAAGAAATGTGCGATAAAAGCTTCAGACTGCCAGTTGTGCCTGACGTTCCGCCTCCAGCAAGCCAATCATCTGTTTGGCCGCATTAGAAAGCGTACGCTCGCGGTGGTACAGAAAACCCAGCGGTCGGGTGATCGGTGGGTGGGCCAGCGGCAGTACACTCAGGCTGGCATCGATCAGTGTCTCTGGCAATAGACTCCAGCCGAGTCCGATCGACACCATCATTTTGAGGGTTTCCATATAGTTGGTCGAGAGGGTGACATTCAGATCGAGATCCTGCTCGTGAAAAACCTGCTCAACAATGCCACGCGTAAAGGTTTGGCGGCCGGGGAGCACAGCATCATGGTGGGTCAAATCACTGAGTTGCAGATGAGAGAGTCGGCTCAAAGGGTGGCCTTGTGCGACCACAAAACGCAGTTGATCTGTCCAGACGGGCACCACCACTAAAGAGGGATCGGGCACAGGAGCCAAGGTCACGATGGCCAGTTCCAAATCACCGCTGATGACGCCGCTATAGGCCTGTTCGGAATCCTGAAAACGCATATCCAGCTTGACCTGCGGATAAAGCTGAGTAAAGCGCTTCAGCAGCGGGGGCAGGCGATGCAGACCAATATGGTGGCTGGTGGCCAGAATCAGCGGCCCCTGAATTTCTCCGCTGAGATTGGCGAGCAGGCGGCGTGTGTCTTCGAGTTCGACCAGCAGGCGGCGCGCGCGGGGTAGCAGTGCGAGGCCAGCTTGTGTCAGCGTAATGCTGCGCCCAATTCGGTCAAAAAGTTTTTGATTCAGCTGCTCTTCAAGGCTGGCAATCCGCTTGCTGACGGCAGGCTGAGTCAAGTGCAGCGCTTGGGCCGCGCGCGAGAAAGACGCTTTATCTGCGACCTGAATAAAGGCTTGTAGGCTATGTAGATCCATTCTTAAAGGTTATCCAGTTTATGAGAAGGATGAATTGGCTTTATTCAATCACAGTCGATAAGATACAAGCAAGGGTCGGCAATCAGGCCCACTATTGAGGAGAACAAAAAATGGCACAAACCTTATATGACAAATTGTGGGCCGCCCATTTGGTGAAGCAGCGCGATGATGGCACCGCCTTAATCTATATCGATCGCCACCTGTTGCATGAAGTGACCTCGCCTCAGGCTTTTGAAGGCCTGCGCTTGGCAGGTCGTCAACCTTGGCGTTTAAGTGCCAACCTCGCCACACCTGATCACAATGTGCCGACAACACTGACTGAGCGCGCCCAGGGCGTGAGCGGCATTGAAGATGAAACCTCGCGCATTCAAGTGCAGACACTGGATGATAACTGCGATGAGTTTGGCATTACTGAATTCAAGATCAACGATGTGCGCCAGGGTATTGTGCATGTGGTTGGCCCTGAGCAGGGCGCGACCTTGCCAGGCATGACATTGGTCTGCGGTGATTCGCATACCGCCACCCACGGTGCTTTTGCTGCTTTGGCGCATGGCGTGGGCACGTCAGAAGTTGAGCATGTGCTGGCCACCCAGTGCTTAATTCAGCGCAAGATGAAAAACATGCTGGTGCAGGTCGAGGGTGAACTGCAAGCTGGAGTGACGGCCAAGGATATTATTCTGGCCGTGATAGGCGAGATCGGCACGGCTGGGGGCACAGGCTATGCGATGGAGTTTGCTGGTAGTGCGATCGCGACCTTGTCGATGGAAGGCCGCATGACCATCTGTAATATGGCGATTGAAGCTGGCGCCCGCGTTGGTTTGGTCGCTTGTGATCAGATCACGCTTGATTATGTGCAGGGTCGCCCCTTCGCTCCACAAGGTGAGCAGTGGGCGCAGGCTGTCGCCTATTGGAAAACGCTGCACTCAGATGCCGCTGCCGTGTTTGATCGTGTTGTGACTTTGGATGCTGCGCACATCGAACCGCAAGTCAGCTGGGGTACCTCGCCAGAAATGGTGGTGCCTGTCAGTGCTTGTGTTCCTGATCCTGCCCAAGCGGCGGATGAAACCCAACGCCAAAGCTGGTTGCGTGCACTGGAGTATATGGGCTTAAAGCCGCAGCAGAAGATCACCGATATCCAGCTGGATCGGGTGTTTATCGGCTCTTGCACCAATTCACGCATCGAAGATTTACGTGCAGCCGCAGCCGTTGCCAAAGGGCGCAAGGTGGCTCCCAGCTTGAAGCAAGCACTGGTGGTGCCGGGCTCGGGTTTGGTCAAGCAGCAGGCAGAGCAAGAAGGTCTGGATCAAATCTTTATTGAAGCAGGTTTTGAATGGCGTGAGCCAGGCTGCTCAATGTGCTTGGCAATGAATGCGGATAAGCTGGGCCAGGGCGAGCATTGTGCCTCGACCTCGAATCGTAACTTCGAGGGGCGTCAAGGCTATGGTGGCCGCACCCATTTGGTCAGCCCAGCCATGGCCGCTGCGGCGGCGATTGCAGGCCATTTTGTTGATGTGCGTGAATTCTAAGCGAGGAGCGAAAAATGCAGAAATTTACTCAGTTACAAGGTTTGGTTGCTCCCTTAGATCGCGCCAATGTGGATACAGATTTAATTATTCCCAAGCAGTTTTTAAAGTCCATCAAGCGGACCGGCTTTGGCCCGAACCTCTTTGATGAGCTGCGCTATTTAGATGAAGGTTTTCCTGGTCAGGATGCCAGCCAGCGCCCAATCAATCCGGATTTTGTACTCAATCAGCCGCGTTATCAGGGCAGTGAAATTCTGCTCAGCCGTGCCAACTTTGGTTGTGGCTCCTCGCGTGAACATGCACCGTGGGCCTTGGTTGATTTTGGTTTTCGTGCGGTGATTGCCAGCAGCTTTGCCGATATCTTCTTCAACAATGCACCCAAAAATGGCCTGTTGCTGATCCAGTTTGATGAAGCCACGATTGAGCGTCTTTTCCAAGAAGTACAGGCGCAAGAAGGCTATCGCTTGCTGATTGATCTGCCCGCTGCACAGGTGACGACACCCTCAGGTGAGGTGTTGTCTTTTGAAGTCGATCCCTTTCGCCAGCATTGCTTGATCGAAGGCTTGGATGATATCGGCCTGACACTGCAAGATGCTGAGGCCATCAAGGTCTATGAAGCCCAGCGTAGCCAAGTGACGCCGTGGATTTTTAACTGATTCAGTGTGATCCTGTGACTTGCGAGCCACTGATTTGCGAATCACAGAATTGCGAACCCTATAATTGTGAGAGAAAGAATAATGAGCAAAAAGATTCTGGTTTTACCTGGCGATGGTATCGGTCCTGAGATCACCGCGCAGGCCGTGCGGGTTTTAGAAGTCTGCCGCGATACTTTTGGGCTGGCGCTGAGCTGGGAAGAGGGCCTGATTGGTGGTGCCGGTTATGAGGCCACAGGTGAGCCCTTACCTGAGCAGACGCTGGCACAGGCTCAGGCTGCGGATGCGATTTTGCTTGGTGCGGTGGGCGGCCCTCAGTGGGATAAGCTGCCAGATATCAGCAAGCGCCCAGAGCGCGGCCTGTTGGGTATCCGTAAGCAACTGAATTTGTTTGGCAATCTGCGTCCTGCTATCCTTTACCCGCAACTGGCTGAAGCTTCAAGCCTTAAGCCAGAAATCGTATCCGGCCTGGATATCATGATTGTGCGCGAGTTGACTGGCGGCATCTACTTCGGCCAACCTCGGGGTATTCGCGAGCTGGAGAATGGCGAAAAGCAGGGGTTTAACACCTATGTGTATAGCGAAAGCGAAATTCGTCGTATCGGTCGGGTGGCTTTTGAACTGGCCCGCAAGCGCAATAAGAAGGTGTGTTCGGTGGACAAGGCCAATGTCTTGGAAGTCACCATGCTATGGCGTGATGTGATGGAGGAGGTCGCCAAGGATTATCCCGATGTCGAGTTATCGCACATGTATGTTGATAACGCCGCCATGCAGCTGGTGCGTGCGCCAAAGCAGTTTGATGTGGTGGTCACTGGCAATATGTTTGGCGATATCCTGTCTGATGAGGCAGCGATGCTCACTGGCTCGATAGGTATGCTGCCATCGGCTTCGCTGGATGAGCAGGCCAAGGGCATGTACGAACCTTGTCACGGCTCTGCGCCTGATATTGCAGGCCAGAACATCGCCAATCCGCTGGCCACGATTTTGTCTGTTGCGATGCTGTTGCGCTACTCCTTTAACGAAGGCGAGTTGGCGCAGAAGATCGAGCAGGCGGTCAGCGATGTATTGGATCAAGGTGTGCGCACAGCCGATATCCTGTCTGCGGGCATGACCCAGGTCGGTACGGATGCGATGGGCACAGCCGTCGTCGACGCGCTGAAGGCGCTCGCTCCTTAATCTCGTCTAGGTAAAAGCCGAGCATTGATACCTGTCGCCTTGTTTTCATCTTTGCATGAGATCAAGGCGACACAAAGAGGACATAAAGAAGATGGCAAAATTGACGGTGGGTTTGGTTGGTTGGCGTGGCATGGTGGGTTCAGTGCTGCTCCAGCGGATGCAAGAAGAAGGTGATTTTGATCTGATCGAGGCGGTGTATTTTACCACTTCTCAGGCTGGACAAGCGGGGCCTGATGGTCAGCCTCTGCAAAGCGCGACAGATCTGGATGCGCTGAAAAAACTGGATGTGATTCTGACTTGTCAGGGCGGCGATTATACCCATAGCGTGTATGGCCCCTTACGCGCTGCTGGCTGGCAGGGCTATTGGATCGATGCGGCTTCAAGTCTGCGTATGGCCGATGACAGTATTATCGTATTAGATCCTGTTAACCGCAGCGTGATTGATGCTGGTTTGCAGCAAGGCATCAAAACCTTTGTTGGTGGCAACTGCACCGTGAGCCTGATGCTGATGGCCTTAGGTGGGCTGTATGAAAAGGGCATGATCGAGTGGATGACCTCGATGACCTATCAGGCCGCCTCTGGTGCGGGTGCGCAGAATATGCGTGAGCTGCTCAAGCAGATGGGTGCCTTGCGTGATGCGGTGGCGCCTGAGCTGGCCAATCCTTCTTCCGCGATTTTGGATATCGATCGCAAGGTGGCGGCGGCGATGCGCTCAGCTGACTTCCCGACAGATCAGTTTGGTGTTCCTCTGGCAGGGAGTCTGATTCCTTATATCGATAAGCAACTGGACAATCGCCAAAGTAAAGAAGAATGGAAGGGTCATGTTGAAACCAACAAGATTCTTGGCCTGAATGCCCAGCCCATTCCCATTGATGGCTTGTGTGTCCGCATTGGTGCCATGCGCTGCCATAGTCAAGCGTTTACGATTAAGCTCAAGCAGGATGTGCCTTTAGACGAGATCCATGATCTGCTCGCCCAGCATAACCAGTGGGTCAAGGTTGTGCCTAACGAGCGTGAGGCTTCTATTCGTGATCTGGGACCCACAGCGGTGACCGGAACCCTGAGCGTGCCCGTGGGGCGTTTGCGTAAGATGAATATGGGGCCAGAGTATCTGTCGGCCTTTTCTGTTGGCGATCAGCTTCTTTGGGGTGCGGCCGAGCCTTTGCGTCGTATGCTGCGTATTCTGCTCCAAGCCTAGAGCGATTTTGCGTCTCCTCGCTTGGGCGCAAAAAAGACAAGGGATTGATCAACGGCAGCTTCGGCTGCCGTTTTGTCAATTTGACCATGACAAAGTGAGCAAAAACTGTTAAAAAAAGCCATCATCGATGTAAAGAACCGTGAATGAATCCCGAAGTCGGCTCGGCATGGAGTCGAATCGATGTTCAGGAGCGAGGCACCGAGACAGTCATTGCGCTGCTAGGCCATAGATCAGATCAGTTAGGGGCAGGATATGCAAAGGAAGTCTTTCATAGTGGGTTCACGGCCATGGGTTAGCCTTGCCATGGGTCTGTTGCTTACACCTATGGGTGTGATGGCCGCCGAAAAAGGAGAAGTAGGGGGACCTGCAGAACGCGCCTTATCGGCTGAAGAATGGCGTACCGCCTTAGTCTCGACCCGTACGCCAGCAGGACGACAGGTACAAGTAGGCCCGCGTGACACCTTATGGAGCCTTGCGCGAGTCCATCGTCCAGCGAACGACATTACGATCAAGCAGGCCATGTTGGCGATTCGGGATGCCAACCCCCATGCCTTCCCCAGCCGCAATATTAATGAGATGGAAGCTGGATCACGCTTAGTGATCCCTAGTGCTGCGGCCATGCGTTCTCGCACAGCAGCACAAGCCGAAGAAGAAGTCAGGCGCCAAAATCAGTTGTGGGTTGCCAGTCGTGTTCCCGAGCCAGTGGTCCCTGCCCGCCCAGCCGCCAGTCGTCCAGCTGTGCCAGCGCAGCAGGCCGCGACACCCCAAACTCCAGCCCAGGCTCCTTCTAGCCAGCCCGCACCTCAGCCAGCATTGCAGCTTTCGGCCGCTCCCACGCCATCCCAAACGGAGACCAATGCGCTGCGCACGGCGCAGCAACGTCTGAATACCATCGAAGAAGAGCTGCAAGGTGTCGAGCGTGAACGGGATGAGTTAGCCGAGCGTCTGGGTGATATGCAGCAACAGGTCAATACGCTGCAATCTTTAATTCGGTTAAAAGATGACCAGCTCAGTGATCTAGAACAGCAGTTGATTGATCGTCCTCAGGTGATCGTTGAAGTCCCTGCGCTTCAGTCAGCTCAGCCTAGCAGCCAGCCCCCTGTCCCAGTCGCGCCACAAGGGCTGGATGCCGTCAAAGCGCAGCCGCTCCCTTATGCCTTGGCCGGTGGTTTAGGTTTAATGGCTTTACTGCTGCTATGGGGGTTATTAGCGGCGCGTCGCCAGCTTTCTCGGGCGCAACAGGCCGCTCAGGCCGCTCAAGAAAAGCATAAAACGCTCGAAGAAGACTTACTTGCAGCTCATAATGCCACTTCATCTGATTTTGATCTGGATGTGCATGCCCATCCGATTACTGAGTTAGATGAGCTGGATGCCAGTGTGGATCTACAAGACTTGAGTGATGATCTTGATCAAGATCCCTTATCCGATGCGGCATTGGATTCTTTGGCAGCGTCTGATGCCCAGTCATCCACAGCTGGGCCTGCTATGGCAACAGAACAGCCGATGGACCCTTTGGTTGAAGCGCAATCCTTGGTGGCCTATGGGCGCCTTGAGCAGGCAGCACAGATTCTTGAAGCCGCCATCACGGCTCAGCCAGAGCGTGAAGATCTACGCTTAAAGCTGCTTGAGGTGTTGGTTGAACTCGATGATCAGCCCCAGTTTGCTCAGCAGCACCAAGCGCTTTTACAGGCGGGCGCTTCGAGTTTAGCTTTCAACAAGGCTGAAGATTTAGCGCGCTTGATGACCGCTTCTGGCCCTCAGTCGACAGCGCCCACGGTTGAGCCTGATTCAGGCACTCAAGATGTGGATTTGGGTGATATCACTCTGGATGATGGTGACTTGAAAGAGTTGGATTTGGGTCAAGATCTTGATCTGGGTGAGCTGGACTTCGAAGCCACTGATCTAGAGGATTTAGATTTAGGTGAAGTGGATTTAGGTGAAGTCGATCTCGCCGAATTTGATCGAGATCTCGCTGCTGAGCCAGTGGCTCCTGTAGCAGAGCCTAGTGCGGATGATGAGCTGGAACTGTTACTGGCCGCAACGCAAGATGAGATCAAGCCGCAGACAGCGCCAGCTGCAACTGAATTGTCAGATCTGGAAGACACGGATTTTGATTTTGAGTTGAATCTTGATCAGCCACTTGAAGAGCAAGAATTAGAAGGGGATTTGGTTGATATTGCTGATTTTGATCCAGTGCAGCCGAATCAGGATGCCGATGATTTCTTATCGGCTTTAGATGGTCTTGAAGATACAAGCGAGACCAGTCCGGCGCCTACAGAGCAGGCAGTAGTAGACCCACTGATAGATACAGAACTCTCTGCCTTGGGTGAGGATTTATCTGAGCTTGAAAGCTTGATGATTCACGAAGATCTGCAAGCTGAGCAAGATGTGAGCGATCTTGAGATCCCCAGCAGCCCATCAGAAACGCCCGCAACGAGCGTGGCTCCGGATCAGCAAGAGCAAGACTGGGCCGAGGAGCTGACGACCGATCAGCTCGATGGCCTAGATGCGCTGGGTGATCTTGAAGATTTAGACTTTGCCGCCGAAGAAAGTGAGTGGACGACTCAGCTCGATTTGGCCACAGCTTATATCGAGATGGGTGATAAGCAGGGCGCGCGTGATATCCTTGAAAAAATAGTCGAGCTGGCGGACCCAGACCATGCGGCAACGGCCCAGCAGATGTTGGAACAACTAGGATGATCAAAACCTAAGATGTCGTTTTTTACCCAACCTTCAGAACGCCCCCTTCCAGCGGGGCGTTTTGCGCTTGCAGTTGAATACCAAGGCAGTGCCTATCATGGCTGGCAAACCCAGCAAGGCGTCCCCAGTGTGCAACCTCTGCTCGAAAAAGCCCTTTCTCTTGTTGCCCAAACACCCATCAGCGTCATGTGTGCGGGCCGCACGGATGCGGGTGTCCATGCTTCAGCACAGCTAGTGCATTTTGATAGCCCAGTTGCGCGTTCAGAGCGTGCTTGGGTGCGTGGCGGTAATAATGCGCTGCCGCCAGATATTCGTGTCTTATGGGCGCGTTCTGTGCCTGAGCATTTTCATGCGCGTCACTCGGCTTTAGCGCGACGTTATCGCTATATCCTGCATAATCACATCACCCGCCCTGCCGGTCTGCACAATCTGGTCGCTTGGTGCCATGATGCGCTGGATGTCGAAAAAATGCAGGCCGCTGCGGATCTGTTGGTCGGAGAAAAGGACTTTTCCTGCTTTCGTTCTGCTAAATGCCAATCGCGCATTGCCTGGCGACACATGCATTTTGTGCGTGTTTATCGGCGTGGTTACTGGATTATTGTGGATATACAGGCGAACGCATTTTTGCACCATATGGTGCGTAATATCGTCGGCACCTTGATGAAGATTGGCGCAGGTGAGCGGCCGATTGCATGGGTAGAAGAGTTATTGGAGGCCAAGCAGCGTGCGCAGGCGGGGATGACCGCACCGGCAGAAGGCTTATATTTGATTGGTGCGCTCTATCCTGAGCGTTACCAGCTGCCTCAGGGGCCGCTCGGACCGCACTTTATGACCCTGCTGGCCGATGAAGACCCTGATGCGCCCTATCCTGAGTTTCTTCCTAGTTGGCACCGCAGCGATCTGACGCGCAGCCAGTCGGATGCGTCTCTGGCGCGCCATCCTTCCCAAGCCCTGTAAGAGGGCTTATCAATTTTGTTGATGCCTTTTGTCTTGTATCAATGTAAATAAATCTGGGTTGCGCTCTTCACTCACTGAGTGCTTATGGTAGAGTCTAGTGATCAGATAAAAGCTGAACCTAGTCTCTTGCGAGGCGGGTGATAGCCTATTGATCAATCAGGGATTTTCATGGCAGCCGTCAGAATTAAAATATGTGGCCTCACGCGTACAGAAGATGTGCAGTTGGCCGCGCGTCTAGGTGCCGATGCACTGGGTTTTGTCTTTTATCCGCCGAGCCCGCGTGCGGTGACGCTAGAGCAGGCTCGAGTGCTGGCAGCAGCGACACCGCCTTTTGTGACTCGCGTGGGGCTTTTTGTTAACCCTAGTGTGGCTGAGGTGGAGCAGGTTCTGGCGCAGGTGCCTTTGGAACTGTTGCAGTTTCACGGTGATGAACCAGAAGCCTTTTGTCGCCAGTTTGGGAGGCCCTATATTAAGGCTTTGCGCATGCGGCCTGATTTGATGCCTGAGCAGGCGGCGCAAGCTTGGCCGAGTGCACAGGGTTTCTTATTGGATGCCTATACGCCAGGTTTGCCTGGTGGAACGGGAGCCAGTTTTGATTGGCAGCGCTTTCCATCCAGTCAAAATTGCCACTGGATTGTTGCTGGTGGCTTAGATGCACAGAATGTTGCCGCCTGCATTGCGCAGACGCGGCCTTATGCTGTCGATGTTTCAGGTGGTGTTGAGCAGAGTCGGGGTATAAAATGCCCGACTCAACTAGAAGCCTTTATTAAGGCTGTCCGATGTTAAGGGGTGAAATGCGTGTCTAAATATGCTGATTTGCTAAATCTGCCCGATGCCACCGGCCATTTCGGGCCCTATGGTGGACGTTTTGTTTCAGAAACCCTGAGCTTTGCCTTAGAGCAGCTTGATGAGCAATATACGCGCCTCAGTGCCGATCCCGCCTTCCAGGCTGAATTTGATCGTGATCTGGCGTTTTATGTTGGTCGTCCTTCTCCTCTTTATCATGCAGAGCGATGGTCGAAGCACCTCGGCGGCGCACAGATTTGGCTCAAGCGTGAAGACTTAAACCATACTGGTGCGCATAAGGTGAACAATACCGTTGGGCAGGCTTTGTTGGCCAAGTATTCAGGCAAGCCGCGTGTGATTGCCGAGACAGGTGCCGGTCAGCATGGTGTGGCAACCGCCACAGTAGCCGCGCGCCTTGGTCTCAAGTGCCAGGTGTATATGGGCGCAGAGGATGTGAAGCGCCAAGCCCCGAATGTCTATCGGATGAAGCTGCTGGGTGCAGAGGTGATTCCTGTTCAATCTGGCTCGAAGACGCTCAAGGACGCCATGAACGAAGCGCTGCGAGATTGGGTAACCAATGTTGATGATACCTTTTACATTATTGGTACGGTGGCTGGACCACACCCCTATCCTAAACTGGTGCGTGATTTTAATTCAGTCGCTGGTCGTGAGGCCCGTCAGCAATGCCTTGAGCAGATTGGCCGCTTGCCCGATGCCTTGATTGCTTGTGTGGGTGGTGGTTCCAATGCGCTGGGCCTTTTCTATCCTTTTATCACCGATGATGACGTTAAGATGTATGGTGTCGAAGCCGGAGGCGATGGCTTGGCAACAGGTCGCCATGCGGCACCGCTGAATGCAGGTCGCCCTGGCGTGCTGCACGGTAATCGGACTTATTTAATGGAAGATGACGCTGGCCAGATTATTGAAACCCACTCGATCTCGGCCGGTTTGGATTACCCAGGTGTTGGCCCTGAGCACGCCTATCTGAAGGATATGGGGCGGGTGCAGTATGAAGTGGCGACCGATACCGAGGTGATGGATGCCTTCCAAGATCTTTGCTCCTTTGAGGGGATTATTCCGGCGCTAGAATCAAGCCACGCTCTGGCTTACGCCAAGCGTTTAGCCCCCACCTTAGGTAAAGATCAACATCTGGTGGTCAATCTCTCTGGACGGGGTGATAAAGACATCATGACTGTGGCTGCCTTGCAAGGCATTACCCTTTAAATCAGCTGGAGACAAGCAAATATGAGTCGTATTCAACACACCTTTGCTCAGCTGAAAACCCAGCAGCGCAAGGCTTTGATTCCCTATATTACAGGTGGCGATCCTGCCCCCCAATATACTGTTGGTCTGATGCATGCGTTGGTTGACGCCGGCGCGGATATCATTGAGCTGGGCGTGCCTTTTTCTGATCCAATGGCCGATGGCCCGGTGATTCAAAAGGCCTGTGAGCGTGCACTCAAGCATGGCACCACTAGCCGTGATATCTTCAAGATGGTAGCCAGCTTTCGTGAGCAGAATCAACACACGCCGGTGGTGCTGATGGGCTACCTCAATCCGATTGAAGCGATCGGCTATGGCGCTTTTGTGGATGAAGCTGCCGAGGCAGGTGTTGATGGTGTGCTGGTGGTCGATTTGCCTCCTGAAGAAGGGGTTGAGTTTGCCACCTTGCTGAAAGCGAAAAATCTGGATGCGATCTTTTTGTTGGCCCCCACCACAACGCGTGAACGGGCCGCAAAAATCTGCGCAGCAGGCAGTGGCTACCTCTATTATGTCTCACTAAAGGGCGTCACGGGCTCAGCTCAGGTCGATGTGGCGGCTGTCGAGGCCAAGCTGAAAGACTTTGCTGATCTGACCGACTTACCTTTGGCGGTTGGTTTTGGTATTCGTGATGGTCAAACAGCGGCGGCCTTAGCCAGTGTCTCAGATGG
>SKOQ01000084.1 GCA_007119985.1 Marinospirillum sp. | reverse complement strand
GCAGCAGGCTAGCCGCACCAAATAGCTGGGTAGCGCCCAAATTAGCACGGAAGTTCACGACAGCATCAGGAAGTGCTGTGTTAGCAGCGCGATTTGTTTTGCCTGCCGCCGTGGTAAAGCCGTGAGTACGATCTTCCAAGAACACACCCACAGTCATACCTTCAGCTACAGAAATATTGCGACCCAAAACCGCTGTACGCTGTGCCATAGCCGAAGTATTGGCTGTACCTGCAGCATCAATCGTTTCACCCAGACCCGTCAGGTTAGCTGCTCCCGACCAGGTATAACCAGCCACCCAACCATCCCACATAATCGCTGCATGACGCAGACGGTAGTTGCTACCACTTGGGCCATTAAAATCATTTTCAAACAAGATAGTGATCGGACCGCCTTCTGTTTGGCGCGTATAAGACAGGTTCATCCGTGATGTCCCTAGGCTCATACCATAATCAATATCGCTGTCCTGACCAGCAGCAT
Source organism: Marinospirillum sp. (assembly GCA_007119985.1). Taxonomy (GTDB): domain Bacteria; phylum Pseudomonadota; class Gammaproteobacteria; order Pseudomonadales; family Halomonadaceae; genus Marinospirillum. The sequence continues at coordinate 5,182 of SKOQ01000084.1, read as the reverse complement.
CATCAAAAATCGTCCAGTTGGCTTGTGCGGCCACAAAACCACCAAAATTCACCCGGTGCTGGTCATTTTCAAAAATAGTGGCGGCTGTAGCAGTGGAGGCAGCAACGGCCAGAGCGAGAGGAAGAGCAACAGTACCTGCGAGCTTGTGACGCAATTTCATAGGAATTTACCTTTTGTTTTTTTATTTGGGCTGAGCCAAGACTCATTTTTTATTGTTCGCGGCGGAACTCCGTTTTCAACCTCAACTCTAAAGTCTTGGCCTTGGGTGTAGCTGCCGCTTGGCGCAGACTCGCACGCTTCACTAGGGCTGTCAATATCACTCCGGCCACCCTCTCGACTAAAGTCTAAACCCTAGACGTGCGCTACTGCCGTGCCTAATGCCTGTGCCTGACGCCCTAAACGCAGCAGGAGTTCCTGCCGCCTTCTTGCCCAGCATTGGCCACCCACCGGTGTTGCAAAATCGCCGACGAGCAGTTGCTCCAAACCGCTAAGCTCACCTATGTCTTCGAGCATGGCCTCCACTCGCTGTCGGTCTTGATTGGCCTCGGGACAAAGAGACTGCAAGAGAAGCCCAAGGCGCACCAAGGCTGGGTAACGGGTAATCCAGCCTGCAGCATGCATAGGTTGACGCGGTAAACGCAGGTGGGCGCGGGCTGCTTTTAATAGGTCGTTCGCACTCAAGGAGCGCGCCACAGTCCAATCAGCGGCCTCAAAGGACCGCAGGCTAAGATGCTGCACAAGCTGAAGACTCCACTGCCCTAGCTTGAGCGAGGACTCTAGGGCCCGCTGTTCTGTCCGACGCTGGCGATAACCCAGTTGCTGCTGACGCCAGTCTGCATCGCGGCCTTCTAAAGGCAAACGATGCAAGGCTTGATCTCGCCAATAGCTGAGCACCCAAGGTTGAAACGCTTGCACCAGTTGATGCACGGCCCGGCGCACGGCATAGGGCGCACTACCAGCAGCCAACCACTGACTCAGTGCCAGCATCGCCTGTGCCCCCAGTAGCTGACGATAAGCCAGCACACCGGCTGTTTCATCCGCGCTCAGGTGAGCAAACTCGCGCCCCAAGAGCCAAGCATGCACCGCCTGCCCTGCCCACTGCAAAAGAGGCTGAGGCTGCAAGGCCTCTAGATGCTCCAACTGTATCCATTGAGTCTGCGCTAAAGGGGAGAGGGAGGCATCCGCCAGCCACCAGCCACGCAAGGCCTTACTCGCCACAGCAGGGTGCAAAACCAGATGCTGCGCCAAATAACGAGCGCAGGCAAAGAGCCCCTCTTCTGGGCCACTGATCAGTTCAAACTCCAGTTCAGCTAAGCCCTGCACACGCGTTGTGGAAGCCGCTGGCAAACGAACTTCACCGATATCAGCAGCCAATTCAAGGCGAGTCGAGCGGCCATTGGCCAAGGGCCAATCAATTTGCCAAGCATAGCGCGTAAAATCTGTGTGAAAAACGGGAGCCAACTGCGCCTGCCATCCGCCTGTCAGCGGCAGTTCGGGTAGAGCGTCAAGCTCCAGCTGCGCCCCAGCCACCGGTACCTCCCACTCTCCACGCTGCGTCAAAGCGCCCTCAATCTGCCCTGCGGTTTTGAGGGTTTGCAGCCAGCGATCACCGACCTTTCGTAAACGCAAGGCCATGCGCTGGCGGTTCAAATCACGTTGCGAAGTGTCAAAGTAGATGTTTTCCAACAGCCTCACACTGGGCTGTGCTTCGCCTCGTTCAGTGAGCAGCGCCAGAAGCCGTGTTAAATCTTCAGCTTGAAAGCGACATTTGAGTTCTATTTCTTGGCCCACCGAGTGCTCCTTTTGCTCTTTAAATGGGGGGTTTCCGACAATTTTTTAGCAAAATCCGGTCCGCTTCGCTTTCGTTCAGAAGAAGTGTGCTACAGATACAGCACACTTTTACTTTTTTTTGTCAGAATTTCGTTATAATCGCGCCAGAAAAAACTCATGCTTTTGTCATCAAGACGAGCAGCTACTCCCTTTTGTTTCACACAGCACTAGCCAAGGTGACTTATGTCTTACTCGCTCTTTGACTTTCTCCAGCTGATCGGCTCGCTTGGTATTTTCATTTTCGGGATGAAAATTTTCAGCGAAGGCCTGCAAAAAATCGCTGGAAACCGCCTCAAAGGCATTCTCAGCGGGATGACACGCAATCGCTTTACTGGCGTGCTGACCGGCTTTGCCACCACCGCCATTACGCAATCCTCCACCACGACCACGGTGATGGCTGTCAGCTTTGTCAATGCTGGTTTGATGAGCTTTGTACAATCCACTGGCGTCATCATGGGGGCCAATATCGGCACCACACTCACGGCCTGGCTGGTCGCGCTATTCGGCTTTAAGTTCCAAATCACACCCATTGCTTTGGCCGTCATCGGCATCTTTTTTGCCTTCTTATTCTCCAAAAATGCGCGCTGGCGCAATATCGCCGAAGCCATGGTCGGATTCGGGATTCTGTTTATCGGGTTGGAGTTTATCAAAGGTGCCGTACCGGATATCAACAACAATCCAGAAATGTTTGCCTTTTTAGATGCCTTTACTGATTACGGCTTTCTCTCTTTGCTGCTGTTTGTGCTGGTCGGCACCATTTTAACCCTACTGACACAATCTTCTTCTGCTGCCACCGCCATCACACTAGTGATGTTGTTTGAGGGCTGGGTCTCCTTCCCGATTGCCGCCGCGATGATTCTGGGTGAAAACATCGGCACCACAGTCACCGCGAATATCGCGGCCTTGGTGGGGAATGTGCATGCTAAACGCTCAGCGCGCTTCCACTTCTTCTTCAATATATTGGGTGTGATCTGGATGCTGGCCTTGATCTACCCTGCTTTGCATTTGATTGATTGGGTGGTGATGTCCGTCACCGAAAGCAGCATTTCGGTACTCAGCGGTGATCCAGAGGCGCGTTCCAATGCCACCTTGGCTCTATCGCTCTTCCATACCAGTTTTAATGTCTTGAACGTCATCCTTTTGTTTGCGCTTGTGCCCTATATAGTCAGGTTCGTCGAGTATATTCAGCCAGATCGAGGCGGCGAAGACGATGAGTTTCACCTGCGCCATATCAGCACCGGCGTCATGACTTCTCCGCTACTTTCTGTTGAACAGGCGCAAAAAGAAATCCAACAGTTTGCACAAATCATCGTGCAGATGCATGAGCAGGTTCGCCAGCTGTTATTTGACCCCAATGTGGATGTCGAAAAACTGCGTAAAAAAGTGCGCAAGCTTGAAAAAGCCACCGATCAGCTCGAAATAGAAATTTCGGATTATCTGGTGCGTATCTCAGAGCGCAGTCATCTTGAGCGCAATCTCACTGAACGCATCCGTAATATGCAAAGCATGATCAATGACCTTGAGCGCATTGGCGATATCTATCATCAAATCGCCAAGCTGACAGAGCGCCTGCATGAGTCCCAAGCTGACTGGCCGGAAGATGCCAGCCAAGAGATTAAGGTGATGATGGAAGCGCTAGAAAAAGCCGTCGCCAATATGGAGCAAAATATCGCTAAAGACCCCAGCCAAGTGAAGCTGGAAGAAGCTATTTTGCTTGAGAAGACAGTCAACAAGCTGCGCAATCAGTTCCGTAAAAATCATTATATGCGCTTGGAAAACGGCAACTACTCACCACGAGCCGGAGTGGTCTTTATTGATCTACTCAATCGAATGGAGCGTATCGGTGACCATGTCATTAATGTCAACGAGTCGGCTTCTGGACACCGCTTAAAGAGTAAACGTCTGGTCGGCAGCCACTTCACGCCGGTCAACCCGTCTTCATCTTAAGCATCTGATCGCACCTCACCGTGCGTTGAGCTAGGATCAACCAAGACCTTGCGTTAAGCTCTGGTCTTGGTTTTTTTATTTTTGACTCACCAAGATATGGCTTATGTCTCAGGTTACTCCCGAAATCAACTGGTTCCGCCAGGCTGCACCCTATATCCACGCTCATCGTGGTCGCGTTTTTGTTGTTCACCTAGAAGGCGATGCTCTTATCCCTCCTTTTCAGCGCGAACTGATGACCGATTTAGCGCTCCTCTATTCACTGGGCATCAAACTGGTGATCACCTTTGGTGCTCGCCCTCAATTAGCACAAGCGCTTGAGGAGCAGCACCTCCCTTGGCTAGAGCATCAAGGCCGCCTGCTGATTGATCCACCCCGCCTGCCACTACTGATCCAAACACTGGGAACCTTGCGCGTCGAACTAGAGCGCCGCCTCAGCATGAGCCTCAGTCAAGCCTCCTTACAGCATCAAGGTGTTCAGGTGGTCAGCGGTAATCTGGTGATGGCGCGCCCCTTGGGCGTGCGTGAAGGCGTGGACTTCCACTTTTCTGGTGAGGTACGCCGGATTCAAGTGGAGCCCTTAAAACGGCTGCTGGATCAAGGCAATATCGTGCTCTTACCGCCGCTGGGTTATTCCGCGACCGGAGAAGCCTTTGATCTTGATGCCGAGGAAGTGGCCACAGCAGCGGCCATCGAACTCAAAGCCGACAAGCTGCTGCTGCTGGGCAAAGCAGAAGGCTTGCATGATGCGCTGGGGCAGCTGATTCGCGATATCACCCCTCTTGAAGCTGAGCACTGGCCTGATCTCCCTGAGCATGGCTGCCTTGCTCGTCATCTACAGGCGGCCTGTACGGCCTGCCGCCGTGGTGTTAAGCGTGCTCATCTATTGAGCTATCAGCACTCAGGCAGCCTGCTTGAAGAGCTTTTTACACGCGAAGGTGCGGGGACTTTGATCACCCAGTACAGCTATGAAACGCTGCGCCAAGCCAGAATCGAGGATGTCGGGGGGCTGCTCGCCTTACTGAGACCGCTCGAAGAAAAGGGAGTGCTGGTACGTCGCTCACGCGAACTGCTTGAGGCCGAGATTGATCGATTTACAGTGATTGATCTGGATGGCAGCATTATCGCCTGCGCCGCTCTCTACCCCTACCCAGATGAACAGCAGGCTGAGCTAGCTTGTGTTGTCGTGGACCCAGAATATCGCCAAGGTCAACGTGGAGACAGGTTGCTGGCCCAGATCGAAAAGTCTGCCAAACGCCTCGGCATCATGCAGTTGTTTGTACTCACCACGCAAACGGCACACTGGTTTATCGAGCGTGGTTTTGAGCCTGCCGCAGTGGAAGATCTCCCCACCAGCCGACGGGCGCTCTACAACTGGCAGCGTAACTCTAAGGTGTTTTGTAAGCAG
>SKOQ01000064.1 GCA_007119985.1 Marinospirillum sp. | reverse complement strand
CGCGCCTTTATCAACGGCCACAAAGAAGAAGGACGACGCGCCGCGCAGGTGCAAGCCTATGTGCGAGGCAACCTCCATGAGCAGCAGTTGGCCGAGGTCTACGCGATTTACGAGCAGCTGTGTCAGCGCCAAGGTGTACTGGATTTCGCCGAGCTGCTGTTACGTGCTTTAGAGCTGTTGCGCGATAGCCCAGCTTTGTTGCGCCATTATCAGCAGCGTTTTCAGCATCTGCTGGTGGATGAGTTTCAAGATACCAATAGCTTGCAATATGCATGGTTACGTCTACTCAAGGGCGATCAAGGGCATTTGATGGCGGTCGGCGATGATGACCAATCCATCTACGGCTGGCGAGGCGCAAAGATAGAGAATATCCATCACTTTCGGCGTGATTACCCAGCAGCCCAGTTGCTACGCCTTGAGCAGAACTACCGTTCGACCAGCCGGATTTTGAGTGCCGCCAATGCCCTGATAGATCACAATGCGGATCGTCTGGGCAAAACCCTGTGGACTGAAGGCCAAGAAGGTGAACCGCTGAAGGTCTACGCGGCATTTAATGAACAGGATGAAGCTCGCTTTATTGTCGAGATGATCCAGCAGCATCAGGCGGCGGGTGGGCGCGTTTCTGATTGCGCACTGCTCTATCGCTCTAATGCCCAATCACGCGCTTTAGAAGAAGCCCTGTTACGCCAGCAACTCCCCTATCGCGTTTATGGTGGTCATCGTTTTTATGATCGTTTAGAGATTAAAAATGCCTTGGGCTATCTGCGCCTGATTGTGCATCGTGCGGATGATGCCGCTTTTGAGCGTATTATCAACACCCCAACGCGTGGGATCGGCCAAACCAGTGTGGAAAAAATTCGCGTCTATGCGCGTGATGAAGGTCTCGGGCTTTGGGATGCCAGCGTTGAAATGCTGGCACAAAATAAGCTGACGGGTCGAGCACAACAGAGTGTGCGTCAGTTTATTGAGTTGATTGAGCGACTGGATGAAAAAATCTATTCACTCAAGCTCGCCTTTGCTGTCGAAACCGTGATTGAAGCCTCTGGCCTGCTGGATTTTCATGCGCAGGAAAAGGGCGAGAAGGGCCAAGCCCGTGTAGAAAACTTAAAAGAGTTGGTGTCAGCCGTCAGTGCTTATCAGCCTAGCATGCCTTTTGCGCAGCTCACGGCTGAGCTGGTGACTGGCCAACCGGCAGAAGAGCCCGTCGAGCTGGAAGTCGAAGGCCGTGAAGCTCTGGCACTCTTTTTAACTGATGCGAGCTTGGATGCCGGTGAGCAGCAGGCAGAAGAAGATCAGGATGCAGTGCAGTTGATGACGCTGCATACCGCCAAGGGATTAGAGTTTCCGATTGTCTTCTTGTGTGGGATGGAGGAAGGGCTTTTTCCGCATGAAATGGCGATGCGCGATAGTGCCACTGGCCTCGAAGAAGAAAGACGTCTTTGTTACGTCGGGATCACCCGCGCCATGCGCCAACTCTATCTGACTCATGCCGAAAGTCGGCGCGTCTATGGGCGAGAAAAACACTGTCGGACTTCGCGCTTTTTGAAGGAGCTGCCCGCTGAACTGCTGCATGAGGTGCGTCTGAAATCCAGTGTCAGTCGCCCCTATGCAACGGGTAGTAGCACTGCGCAGCGCCCATCCACCTTTTCTTCTCGCCCGTCGGCCAGCTCGACCCTGCCCAATGCAGCCGCAGTGCGTTCTGCTTCTTCCACCCTCAAGCAGGCCGGACAGGAGGCGCTTGCAACTCAGGCGCTGCGAATTGGTCAAAGAGTCAGCCATAAGAAATTTGGTACGGGCGTGATTCTGCATGCAGAAGGACAGGGCGAAAGAACGCGATTACTGATTCACTTTGATCAGGTTGGAGAAAAGTGGCTGGTGATGGGCTTTGCTCCACTGCAACCTCTTGATTAAGCGAGGAAGAAAGATGCACTACACACAACTTGAGGCTCTAGCCCTGCCGTTGCTGATTAGTGGGCTGGTGTTATTTATGGGGTTTATCGTCTGGGATTTGGCGCGTAAATCCAATGCCGGCGGCTTTGGCACTACCATCTTGTTTATTGCTCTTGGGCTGGGGGTGGTGGGCTTTGTGATTAAATCCATCGCCGTGGCGATTATTGGCGGCTAGATAGGTTGTCAGCGGCTCATCCCTCTTCTGCACAGCAAAACCTCTATCGCTTGGCTAAACTGGAACCCAGTGGCTCGCTATAGAGGTTTTTTTTATGTGCCGATTCTTTCTTTCTGCTCTGTTGCTCCTATCTGGCCTTTTGGGCCTAGGTACGGCTCAGGCGCGTCAGCCAGTGGTGATCTTTGGCGATGCCGATTATCCACCTTATAGCTATTTAAATGCGGCCGGCGAGCCCAGCGGCATTTATGTTGAGCTATTGCGCCCTATTTTTGACCAGATGACCGATTATGCGATCGAAATCCAGCTGGTGCCCTGGGAGCGTGCTTTGGCTGCTTTGGAGGCCGGTGAAGTGCTGGCCATCTTTCCTCCCTATTTTTATCCTGCTTCAGTTCGGCCTTATATCGGCCACTATTCTGTTCCTATCTATGAAGAAGAGGTGGTGCTGTTCTGCCGCAGAAATCTGTTTACCTCTCATCCACGGCGTTGGCCAGATGATTTTTTTGGGCGCGTTATTGGCATCAACCAGGGATTCGCTTTTGGTGGAGAGGCCTTCTGGCTGGCGGTGCAACGAGGTGAGGTGCAGCTCAGTGAAGCAGAAACCAACTGGCAGAATCTAATGATGCTGATGGATCAACGTATTGATTGCTATATGAATGATCGTCTGTCTATCGAGAATGAGCTGGCGCACATGGTCAATGAAGGCGAATGGCAGGGTGGCTTGCCGCAAGAAGTGCGTGTGATCGAACAGCATACTGGACATCTGGCTTTTACCCTCGCGCATTGGCCTGCTTATCCCTATTACCATGATTTTATTGCGCTCTTTGATGCGCTTTATTTAGGAAACCTCTGATTAACGACTGCGCTGGGTGATGCTGCGTTGAAATTGCCCTCAAAACGGGAGCCACTGAATGGCCGTATCGAGGCTCAGCTCTCTTTAGGTGGGATTTTTGAATGAGATGGCCTCATCAAGCGGATGGTCCGTGATGGCTTGATTGATCACATCCAGTAAGATGGTGGCTTGTGGATGGCGACGGCTTACCATCACATGGAAGGCTTTCGTTCTTTCTAAGGGGTGATAGGTGAGACCCGATGGGAGTTGATAAATGCCCAGTTCACCGCCACTGAGCAGTGGTTCTTTCTCGCTTGGAAAGAACTGGCAGCGCTGGGCTTCGAGCATATTGAGCACTTGTTGAATGGAGTCGCCTAAAACAAGGGCCTCATTAGAAAGCCCAAAGGGCTGATAATTATAGCCATTCACACCGCAGTAGGTGGCATTTTGGATCTCATTCTGTTGCTCTTCTTGCCCTGAAGGCGTGATAGAGAAGAGCACCAGCTGCGTGTGATATTGGACCTCAGAAAACAGTGCAAAACGAGCGCGGGCTTCTGAATAGCTGGCATTCCAGACCAGATCGCACTGACCCAGTGTTGCCTCCATTTCCTGCATGATGCGTGCCCAAGGCATAAAGGAGAGCTGATAATTCCACCCTGCCTGAGCTAATGCCTGGCGCACCTGCTGGGTGGCTATTCCATTTAGGGTTGCGGGGTCCACAAATCCTTGCGCATCCCGCTCAAAATAAGAATAGGGCGGCCAAGGATTACCATCACCAACACAGAGGTGGACAGGTTCGGCGGCGTAAAGAGGGGCGATGGAGCTGATCCATCCACAGCAGATGAGCAGGAACCAACGTGGCATAACCTCGTCCTCGCAGCTGAGAGTGATGGCGTCAAAGAGGTTTAACCCTAGCACTCTTTGCAAAGGGGAGGCAAAAAAAGTAGGCGGCGGCTTGTAACTTTGCATCAGTGACAACTGATTTATAAAGAAAAAAAGCAAAAAAGCCAGCTCTTGACTAGACTGGAGTCAGGGCGAAATGAATGGATGCTGAATGAGGATAAAAGATGAGTAATCCAGCCGTATCATTAAAAAAGCTCTATCTACGACGCATGCTTCCAGCCTTGTTGCTGGTGCTGGTTTTTTTTATCGCAGAAATGCTTTATCAGCAACTCCATAATCAGCGTGCCTTACAAGATCAATCGATGCAGATTCAAATTGAGCAAACAGCGCGGCTGCTAGAGGAACCCGTTTGGCGCTTTTCCGATAGTGTGATTCAAAGCATTTTGACTCGTCTCTATCAAGAAGAAGTCGTGTTGTGTGTGCGTTTAGAGCATGCTCGCGATCTGCGCCAGCCTATAGAGCTGGGTCGCTGTGATAGCCAGGTTGCTGGCACACGGGAGTACCGTCGTGCTGTCATCTATCAGGCTGCAGGTGGTCCCCGTGAGCTGGCCCAGCTGAGCGTTTGGGCAGCTTCGTCCTTTTCATTATCCGCTTTAGTGCGTGAAATCTTTTATTCCTTGCTGCTGACCCTGCTGATTTTTGCTGTCTTTGCCTTTTTTACGCTACGTACTTTCCAGAATATGATTCTCCGCCCATTGCGCGCCTTCTCACGCAGCCTGCGCCATTATCAGGTCACCGGCGAAAAGCAGGCTGTGAACTGGCAATCTCCCGATGAACTGGGACAATTGATTCATGAATACAACCAGAGCCTACAGATTCAGGCCGAAGCCGAGGAGCGGACACACCGTGCCCGAGAAGCAGCAGAGCAGGCCTTAGCGCAGCTAAAACAGGCGCAAGAGAGCTTGATTCAATCTGAAAAACTGGCCTCTTTGGGTGGGTTGGTGGCAGGGGTGGCACATGAGATCAATACGCCCGTTGGCAATAGCGTCACGGTTGCGACCACCATGCTCGATCATACCGACAGCCTGAGTAAGAAAGTTGCCGCAGGCGAGTTGACGCGCTCTGATCTCCAGCTGTATTTGGAGTTGATGCAAGACGCTGGGCAGCTCTTGTACCGCAATGTGCAAAAAGCGGCCGATTTGATTCAGCATTTTAAACAGGTGGCCGTAGACCAAACCAGTGCACAGCGGCGGCGTTTTGATCTCGCTAAGACCCTAGAAGAAGTGATCTATACCCTCAAGCCTCAGCTGAAATCAACGCCGCATCGGATTCAACTCGATCTAGTGCCACAGGTGCAAATGGATAGCTATCCTGGACCGCTCGGCCAGGTGATCAGTAATCTGGTCAGTAATGCGTTGATCCATGCTTTTAGTGACCAGCAGCCTGGAGTGATCACGATTCGCATGGAGCCACAACAAGAGGGCGAGCGAGTGCTTATTTGGGTTGAAGATACAGGACAAGGCATGCCGCCGGAAATGCTCAGCAAAGCCTTTGATCCGTTTTTTACAACTAAGCTCGGTCAGGGTGGTTCTGGCTTAGGGCTGCATATCGTTTACAACCTAGTACAAGGGGTGTTGGGTGGTGAAATTAGTGTGACTCACCCAGCGGGTCAGGGGTTGGTCTTTCGTCTTCTTTTACCCCTCGTCGCACCAGATAAAAAATCGACGGGAGAACATGCATCGTGAAGTCAAATGGAGAAGACCTGTTGCTCTTTGCTGATGAGCCAGCATTGGCGGCTCCAGTCATGGAGGGCCCTGCTTGGCGTGTTTTGATCGTCGATGACGATGCCGATGTACATCAAGTCACCAAAATGGCGTTTATGGGGCTGGATGTGCTGGGGCGTCAGATTGACTGTATGAGTGCTTATTCAGCAGCAGAAGCACGCCAGCTATTAGCGCAGGCTGGCCCCTTTGCCTGTGTTTTTCTTGATGTGGTGATGGAAGAAGACCAAGCGGGTCTCAAGTTGGTGAGCTATATCCGCGACCAGCTCCAAGATCAGCAGGTGCGGATCGTGCTACGCACCGGTCAGCCTGGTTATGCTCCTGAGCTGGAGGTGATCCAGAGGTATGATATCAATGACTATAAGCATAAGAGTGAGTTATCGCGCACTCGCCTGGTCACAGCCTTGATTGCTTCACTGCGTTCTTATCAGCAAATTCGTATGCTGGAGCAAAATCGCACAGGTTTGGCGATGATTATCAAGAACGCCCCCAGTTTGTTTTTACGCCATTCAGCACAGGACTTTGCTCAAGGCGTGCTGCTCCAGCTGTGTAGTCTGCTGGATATTGATGAAAACGGGTTTATCTGTTGCCATGAGGATAGCCAAGATCAACAGGTCCGCATTCTTGCTGGGGCAGGTACTTACTCACATCTGGTGGGACAAAGTGTGCAGGATATCCAAGATGGGGTCGTGCGTGAGGCCATTCTTGAAGCCATGCACACCAAGCAAAATGTGATCCGCAGTGATTATATGGTGCTTTATATCCAGTCTCCGCGCCATGATGAGTTGGTGGTGCGGCTAGAGACGCACCGTCCACTCAGTGACATGGATATTCGGCTGATTGAGCTTTTCTCTATTAATATCGCGGTCGGCTTTGATAATGCGCAGCTGTTTGAGCAAACAGAGTTTCAAGCCCTACATGATACGCTGACACTGCTGCCGAATCGGCGTGCCTGTTTAGAAACCTGTGAAAGACTGATCCAAGAGCAGCTTCCCTTCGCCGTGTTGTTGATGGATATTGATAACTTTCAATCGATCAATGATGGCTTGGGCTATGCTGTTGGCGATGCCATGTTGAAGAAAATAGGTGTTTTGCTGAAACAGCATTTTCATCAAGCTGTTTTGATTGCGCGCTTGTCTGCGGACACCTTTTGCGTTTTAACGCATCAGGCCAGTTTGGAGCAGATCAATCCACTGGTTGAGGCGTTTAAAGAAAGAAATGATCAAGGTATCGAGGTCGAGGGCTATAACCTGCCGCTGAGTTTGACCTTTGGTCTGGCCTTCTACCCAGGCCAAGGTGAAACGGCTAAGGCCCTACTGCAAAACGTCAGTATTGCGATGAAACATGGCAAAAATACCCGCAGAGGCATGCTGAGCCTTTTTGATCATGCCTTTGAGCGTGCGCTACAGCAACGCTTGAGTGTCGCACAAGAACTCCGTTACAGCATTGAGCGTGGTGAACTCGAAGTTTATTTCCAGCCCCAGCATTGTCTGAAAACCCAAGCTCTGGTGGGTGCAGAAGCTCTACTTCGTTGGCGTCGTGCGGGTCAGCTGATGCCGCCCATTGAGTTTATTGAAGCGGCTGAATCGACGGGCTTGATTGTTCCTCTCGGTGCTTGGGTGCTGGAGACATCCTGCCATGCACAACAGAGCTGGTGGCGCGATACAGGTCAGCGTTTAACTGTGGCGGTGAATGTGTCGATGCGCCAACTGATTGACCCCCATTTTCTTGATCATGTTGATCAGGCCCTGCTTAAAAGTGGTATTGCGGCAGAGGATCTAGAGCTAGAAATCACTGAAAGCATGATGATGGAAGATGCTGTGGCCCTGCATCAACTGATTACGAGCCTGCGCAGCCGTGGCATTAAAGTGGCGATGGATGATTTTGGAACAGGCTATTCATCGCTGAGTTACCTACAGCAATTACCCTTAGATAAACTCAAGATTGATCGTGCTTTTATCTCTGGTTTGGAAGAGCGGGTAGAAGACCGGATTCTGGCAGAAATGATGATTAAACTCGGCCATCTGCTGGGGCATAAGGTGATTGCCGAGGGTGTAGAAACCTTAGGGCAGCAGCAGATCTTGCAGTCTTTGGGTTGCGATATGGTGCAAGGTTATTATTATTCACCCCCTTTGGCGGCTGAAGCTTGGCAGGCATATTTATTGGCGCATACCCAAAGAGGGGGGCCGGAGTGTTGAGGTTCGTGGTATTTGCACTCTGGGCCTGGTCTTCGTAGACTGGTTGTCCAGTCATGAGCAGGAGCTTTTATGCGTTACAGATTGACGCCGAGTTTGCTTCTTACCGCCAGCCTATCCATGAGCCCTCTTCTGTTGGCGAAAGATAAGTCCTTCATCGCAGAAGAGCGCCCGCATTCGCGCGCGACGCCATCTACCCCCAGGGCTTCAGCGCCTTCCGCTTTTGATGGTGCGCGCCTGCTGATGCAAAGCCAAGGTCAGCTCAATAGTGATGTGGTCCAGCAGATTTTTGGCGCAGGTGTCGAGGCCAATATGCGCATCCCGCCTGAGCACCTCGGTGTGGCCTTTTATGATCGGCGCACAGGTGGGCGTTTAGACCCGCAGGAGATACGAGAAGAAATGGGGCCAATGCGCCAAGACGGTGCGCATGAAGTCTTTTCTATGGCAGAACAGCTTCTTGGCCAAGCGGGAAGCAGCCTACCGCTGAGTCAACCACAGCTGCACCAATTGATGGATGCCGCCTTTATTGCCAGTATGCGCAATCCACCTGCCCATATTGATATTGAATACTATGACCTACGAGAGGGCCCAGCAGGGCGAGGTGGTGGTATTTCAGGTCGTGTGCCTGAACCGCGCTCACCGGCGGCACAGCGCGAGGCAAGTGCTCGGCCACCAGCCTCCAGCAAAAGGAGCCAAGATGACTACGGCGGCAAGGACAAGCGCTTCTAGCTCGCTTGTCTTCAGGCTTCTGCTACCGGTGGTGCCAGCACTTCTGCTTTGATACCGCCCCATTGCTCCACCAGCTCTGGAGTCAGATCAACTTCTGAGCTGGGTTGATCTCCCTCGATCAGAATCACGCTGGTCGCGATGCCTTGGGTATCGACACGGCTGACGCTGGCCACCTTGCCATCGCCAAACTCGATGTAAGCACTCAGTGGACGGAGCCCATAGTGCTGCATAAAACGCTTGAGCAAACCCGTATCAAACCATTCCTTGTGCTGGCCGACCCAGCGATAGGCATCACGCCAAGTCATGGCCGGATCATTGAGGCCTGAGACGAGGCAATCAAGTACCTTCACTAGACTCACCGTGCGCGCCAAAGAATCGAGCTTTTCGCCGACCAAACCACGCGGATAGCCGCTGCCATCTAAGCGTTCATTGCTGTTGACAATGATCGACTCGCCAATGCGCTGCGGTATCCATTTCATTGAGGCGGCGGAGCGCAGTACGGCAATGTGCTGGCGCTTCATGGAGCGTAAATGCTCAGGTGAAAGTTTCAGCGGATTAAAGCAGGGGTGTCGGCTGACAAAGAGCTTGCCAATATCATGCACCAGTAAAGAGGCCATCACAGCCAGTTCGATGCGGTGACTCACCCCGATCTTCATCATCAGCGGGAAGCTACGTGCCGCCACACGCAGGCTATGCAAAATAATAGGGTGAATCTGTGGGTGGGGCTGGTTGAGCGCAAAGATAAAGCCCTGCTCATCTTTTTCTAGCTCTTGTAACAGCGAGCTAGCCAGCTGCTGCATCATTTTTGCATTCAAGTTTTCTGCCAGTGCCACTAAGAAAGCTTGGCAGGCGAGCAGGTCTGCCATATGCAGAATTTTTTTACGCTGCTCGGGCTGAATCAATGAAGGCAGGTTTTTTTTGGTGGCCTTGATAGGCTGATGGTGGCTGTTTTTGCTTGGGGCCAAAAAGAGCGACGACGAGCGTTTATGGCTTTGGTCTTGGCGGGTAACCTTGGCCAGTTCTCGTTCGACATCCAACGTCAGACGGAAGAAGCGTCTTTCTTCCTCTTGATCGGCATGCAAGAAATGGCAGCCCAGTAGTGCAAACTCAAACTGATCATCAGGACGCAAATAGGTCATCTCAAAAGGCGTGTGAATATCCTTTTGAGAAGGAAAAATCAGCCGCACTCTGAATAAAGGATCTAGCGGGCGCAGCAGATGCAAGGCTGTCTGTGGGGGGAGCTGAATTCGACAGCCAGAAGCAGATAGATCCGCCAGTTGGCCACGCAGACTCCCAATCGAAGTTTGAACCTCAGCTTCAATATTCAAGTGCCCTGCAACATAGACACGGAAAAACTCGCGATGAAAAACCTGAGTTAAGATTTGGGGGAGCGGTAACCAGAGTGTCAGATTCTTTGCGCTGGGTTGAATGCGCAGTACTTCTAAAGGCTCGCTGTGATGGAGCAGATTGCGGAATTTGACGTAAATACGGAACAGGTGGTGCTTGGCTAAAAAAGCCAGATCAGCTTCATTTGCGCTGAGTGTGAGCTGTAAGCGTTGTTCTTCGCGCAGTAGGCGCACACGATCAACCTTCCACGTTTGGTCGCCATTAGGAAGGTCATCTTTTTCCATTGGTTGGAGGCGAATCAGTTGGTGCTGAATGCCTTCATCTATAGCCAAGCGGAGCTTGGTGCCGGTGAGTTGCTCTTGTGAAGCAGGTAAACTGGCCATGTCTTCTCCCTCTTGCTGGACCTTGAAGATCGCACCTGATCTTTTTATAGCATAAATATGCGGTCTGCGCTGCTGATGCGCCTCCCGCCTTTAGTCGAATCAGCTATCCCGCGCCTTCACCTGCTGTGCTGGATTGGGCTTGAACCTGATTGCGGCCAGCTTTTTTTGCGCGATATAAGGCCTGGTCAGCCAGTTCGAGGAGCTGCTGCTGATGACAGACTTGCATCGAAGAACAGCTGGCCACACCCAGACTAGCAGTGACTGGCGTGGAAGCCTCTATCTCTGCTCTCAAACGCTCAGCCTGTTCGAGCGCCTCATCAAGGCTGGTCTCTGGCAGGAGCAGTACAAACTCCTCGCCACCATAGCGCGCGACTATATCTTGTGGACGTTGCAAGGTGTTTAAGCACTGAGCAACGGCAATCAAAGCTTGGTCTCCTTGCTGGTGCCCTTGAGTATCGTTCAGCTGTTTGAAATAGTCGATGTCGAGCAAAATCAAAGAAAGGGGTTGGCGATAGCATTCACTATTGTGGCTGAGCAGAGTGAATTGCTCATCAAAACTACGACGATTGAATAGGTGGGTCAGGCTATCGCGCTCAGCAAGCTGGCGTAGAGCCTTTTCAGCCCAATGGTGTTCGGTGACGTTGTGGATCATCACCAAGCGCCCTACTGGGCCGGTCGCATCATAAAGGGCCGTAATTTCAGCACGATAAAAGTGCTGCCCATCTAAAGACCAAGGCCGATCCAGTCGATCAAGACGTTGGCCTCGCTCGAGTTTTTTCACCAGCTCGAGCTCAGTCGGTAGGTGTTCAGCCAGCGGTTCTCCGATCAGCTGCTCATTGAGTTGTGGAAAAATCTGCCGTGCGGCTGGATTGTAATCCAGTAGCAGGCCACGCACGTCGGTGACGAGACAGCCTATGGGCATTGAACGAAAAACACGCCGCATGGCGATAGGTTGTAAATCCAGAAGGCGTTTAACAAAAAGGCCATAAGCTAGGGGCAGGGTGCCCAAGGAAAAAGCCAGGGGGGTGATGTCTAGCTGTTCGGGCGTCCAATGAAAAATATAGGATAAATTAAACAGCAGGGGGATCGTCACCCCCAGTAGCACCAGCAGTGTTTGGCGGCGTAAGACGCCTTTGACCTCCATCGAGCGCAGAGCGAGGATCAACAGGCTGAAAAAAGAAGCGCCAAGATAATAGATACTGAAAACTTGGTATAAAAAACCTGGCTCGAACTGGATGATGCCGATGCCTTGCCAGTGGAACAAACGCATATCAAGGTAGTACCAATCATGGCTGGGGCTGGTCCAGTGCGCCAGCATCACCAAGGCTGAAAAGGCCAGCATGAGGCTGATGCCAATGCGGGCTGTCGGGGTGTTGAGTGCATAGCCGCAAAATTGTAGAACCAGTAGCAGAATCAGCGGTGAGATCCAAGGAATGCCCAGATACTGTAGACGGCTCCACCACCAAGCTTCAATCAGCTGCTGACTCATCCCTTCTAGGCCGAGACCAAAGCTATAAAGGGCCGCGCAGAACATCAAAGCAATAAAGGTCTTACCGGCAGGAAAGGCGCGATGACGCCAAGCCAAGCCAGATAAGCCTAAAAGCAGCAGGCTGCTGGTGAGGTTGAGCAAGCTAAAGGTGTTCAATGCCTTCTCTGATGGGTCTGTGCCTTGCGGCTGGATCTTGGTCCCAGACTAGGCACACTGGCCGCTGGGAAGCGTTTATAGCTGATCCATTAGTGTAGAGGTTGGTAGTAGTTGAGTACAAGAAAGAAGGCAGACTTTTATTTTTTGGTCTCTGTGTCTTGATGAGCGATCGCCGCCCATTCATCTGCAGACAGGCCGGTGCTTCTCCAGTAGCCCAGCATGAAGACCAGCAGTGCCCAAGGTAGAGCAAACCACCAGTAGAAGCTTGGGGATTGTTCGGTGGCATAGCCATAAATCAGCCAGCCTAGGCTGAGAGGGATGGAGAAGCCATAGAGAAACCAGAGCAGCACCAGTCGATCATTATGCTTGGGTGTATGGCGATAACTGCCTTCTGCACAGGCCATGAAAATCAAGCCCATCGCAATCATACCGGTGAACTGTAGGTGTAAAAAACAGAGCAGAGTAAAAAGCCACAGAGGCATACGAGTTTCCTTGCGTATTGGCTTCAGCGTGATGGCTGAGGTGTATTTGAAGTGGCCTGTTGTTGATCAAGCCAGTGTTGGTAGAGCTGGCGCAGTTGGTCGTTCAAGGAGGCATCATCCTGTGCGATCAAGGAACCAAGTTCTTGCGATTGCTCTACACTGCCAACACGTACAGTAAAGTGCAGTCGATCAAAACTCTCAACAAACAAAAACCAATGATGTTCAGGATCGAGCCAGTGAGCAAAGTGCTGCCCAGTGGAAAACTGAAAATCCATCTTCTTCTCCATGCAGGCCTGGCCTAGTGCCAGCCTTGCCGCCAACGGGTTGCATCTTTGAGCTCTGTCCAATCGATACTGTACTCGCGTTTTGACATGATGGCTTCGAGCAGGCAGAGAGTCACCTGCCCTTCTTCATCATATTCCACCTGGGTGACCAAAAAGTGCTTTTCCTTATGGCGAGGCTGTAAGGCAGTCCACTTACTGAGCTGGAGCTTGTTAGGGCGAACGGGGTTCATCGTTTGTCCTCCATAGGAGCAAGACGCTGATGATACAGGTCCTCGACAGGAAAAATCATCCGATAATCATCCCAGTTGAGATTGCCGTCAATGAGCTCAAAGCGCAGGAAATGGGTGCGATCTTGATAGATGGTATAGTCTGGATGCGGATGGCTAAAAAGAAAAGGGGCGAAATCCACCACCACGCGACGCTGATTATTGAAAGTTAAGTCGATGCGATAGGCATCTAAGGGTTCAGCGTGAAGAATCGAGAGGGGCATGTTGCAGACGTGATCTTGTCTCAGCTGGTGCAGAGGTGACTGGCTTGTATCAAGAAATGGCCCGCCCTAGAGGATTCGAACCTCTGACCTTTGCCTCCGGAGGGCAACGCTCTATCCAGCTGAGCTAAGGGCGGAAAGATAAGGCCCAGAATTGTAGGGCGCAGAGACAGGCTTGTCTAGCCCTTTCTCTGCACGCATCAGGCCGGTGGGCTAGGGAGCACTGAACTCGCGGGCAAAGCGCTCAAGCTGGGCGCGGCTGAGTTCGCCAAAATGCCGATCAACCAGCTGCCCTTCGGCATTGTAAAACAGCGTCGCGGGGAGCCCAGGTGCGCCATAAAAGGCCATGGCTTCTTGTCGTGGATCGAGCAGCAGGTACTGAAATGCCAGCTGAGCTTGATCAAGATAGCGTTGGACACCAAGCAGGTTTTCACCTTGATTGATCAGAACTACCTGTATGCGTGGGTCTTGATCATATTCGGCCAGAACAGGCATTTCACGGCGGCAGGGCGGACACCAGGTGGCCCATAGATTCACCACGATCGGTTGCCCTTGTTGCGCGGCCAGATTGAAAGGTGTGCCATCTAACTGGTTGAAGGTCAGTTCTGGCAGCGGGTCGGCAGTGACGGGCGTACGGGGTAGAGCTTGTTGCAGCATCAGCAGCAAGAGCCCCGAGGCGACCAGCAGGCTCACTGCCCAGGTCAGTGGCATGCGCTGAGTTGGCTGCCGCCAGTACCAGAGCGTGAAGGCCAAGGCACCCAGCAGGGCGCCCCAAAGACTGTAACCAGGTTGCCAGAAATAAAGCAGGGTCCAAGGCGCGCTGAGATAAGCCTGAGGTGTGCTGGCAGCAAAAATCAAGCGGCTGGATAAAGCGCCCACCACCACTGTCCACCAGCTCCAACTGGCGAGGCCAGCGTGACGCCGATTGGCCAGCTCGCCACCGAGGAGGAGCAGGGCTAAGGCGCCCAACAGAGTGAGACGTTCATAGCTGAGTACGAAAGGGCCAAGGGCGAGGGCATCCATCTTAGCGGTACCGAATCAGTTCAGGCTCAAGAACGCTTGGCTGCGGCAGGTTGAGCAGTTCGCTCATGCGGGGCAAGCGCAGCATCCCTGTATGGGTCTGTAATAGACCTTCTTCATCTTGCCAGACCCAGCTGGGTGTGCCGCTGAGTCCAAAGGCACGCATCAGACTCATGTTTTCTTGCAAGGCGGGGCGCTGCTGGCGCAGCTGCTCTGCTTGAAGTTCAAGGGGCGGTGTTTGTTCACGCATCAGTGCATGCAGCTGGTCCGCTGCGTTCTCGCCGGCTGCCAGTAAGGCTGCGGCTTGTAAACGGCTATCGGGTTGCAAATAGGCGATGGGAATCCAGTTCAGCTGCACCCCCTGCTCGCGATAAGGCTGTAAAGCGAGCCAAGCTAGGCGTGAAAAAGGGCAGAGGGGATCAAAGAAAAGGTAGAGTTCACGCAGGGTTTCTCGCTCGCCTGCTTCATTGATCAGCAAGCTGGATTCGGTAATCTTGTGGCTGCTCTCTAGGGCGCTCCAGTCAGGTTGGGCCAGATAATCTTGCTGGTGCTGCTGAGTAACATCCTGCCCTTGTGCATCCAGCAGGACACCATTGATCAAAAATTCGCCATCACGCGTTGTGTAAAGCAGCTGCTCTTGTTGTCCGGTGCTGACAATCCAGCCGATCAGACTCTCACCGACGGGGAACGAATCATGCACACTAAGACCTTGTAGAGCGAGATGACGTATAGGCTCGGGCCAGTCTTCGTTGGCTTCTGTATTCGCGAACGCGGGTGTGCTGAGTAGGCAGCTGGCCAGCAGTAGGGCTTGGCCGCGTTGACGCATCCACGATGAGGTCCAGGGTTTAAGCAAGGTGTGCATCACTATCTATTGTCTCCACCGAGGGTGATGGATTCGCAGTAGAATCCGCATATCAGAGTAAAAAGCTGTGTTAGGGTAGCGGCTTTCTATGGCGCTGTCATCCGTGGCCCTGAACAGACAAAGAGTCCACTCCGGCAAAAGAGTTCAATAGAGGAAAAGGCGATGTTGAATGATCGATTGAAAAACTGGGCGGTCGCATCTCAGGCAATGGGCTTGATCCTGATCGTGGCGCTGGAAACTTGGTTGGGCCGAGGGCAGGCTGGCCTGTGGCAGAAGTGGGTGTTGATCGCAATGCTGCTCTGTGCGGGTATTGTGGCCTTGCTGCGCTTCTACCGTCATCAACAGCATGTAAAAGAACAGGCCCGCCGTCGTCAGGTGTTACAAGATGCGGCCAGTGATGATGATGCCGCACCTTGAGCCATCAAGAAGTAGAGCAACTTCAAGCCTGAGCGCTTAAATTTTGATCCACTTCATGACGCCTTGAAGCTCAAACAGCTTGTTGGGCGCGCCTTCAATGCTGAGCTTCTTATCTTGAATGGCCCGCATGATGGCGTTCTTATCCTTGCTGGTCAGCGCCTGCCAAGCACTGGCGGCATCGGTGAAAACCAGTTTTAAATCGACCTCGGCCTCGCTTTGAGTCTGGCTTTCCACACCCTCGGCACGTAGGTGGAACTGACGACCAGGCCAGTCTTGGGTCGCGAGTGTAAAGCTGAGTGGTTTGCTGGCCAGATGCTCACGCATAGCAGGTTGTTTTTTGTAGGCTTTTTTCAATAGACGCGCCAGCATCCAGAGCAGAAATTTGAGTTTCAACATAGGTCAAGGGTCTCTTCAATCACGGTGAGTCATAGGAAGGCGAAGGCTCTTGGATTGACCAAGAGAGGCCAGATTTAAACACCTGTTTCAAAATCAGTAAAGCTTTTCTCTCGGTCTAGAAAAAGAGCAGGGATCAAGACGGATCGCCTTCTGGTGCGGTGACTCTACTCGGCAATAAATCCGGCAGCTGTCGGGTGAGGGCGCTTTTTTGGCGTACAGCCTGCCCCACGAGCGCAAAACCAAGCAGCGCGCCTTCTGGACTGATAAAACGCCCAGTCACGCCTTGTGGATTCGCCTCGATCTCCCAGTGACCTTCTCCTTGAGGTGGCGCGACGACGCAAGGACAGGTCGGTGTTTTGATCAAGACCGGCAGCGCAGGCAAGCTCAGGCTGGGTGCCTCAGGTTGAAAGAGCTGTTGCGCCAGACTGCGCGCACTGGCCATCAAGGGTTGGACATACATCAGCAGTTGGCCGTCCAGATCAGCGCAATCCCCCAGCGCATAAATGTTGGGATCACTGGTTTGGAGCTGACGATTGACGGCAATCCCGCGTCGGCTGGTTGCTAAACCGGCTTCTGCGGCCAGAGTGACACGTGGGGCCAGCCCCAGCGCACTGATGATCAGCTCGGCAGCCTGCTGGCGGCCATCACTGAGCAGAAGCTGCTGACCGGCTGCACTGGGGGTGATCGCCAAAACCTCGGTCGCGCGCTGGATGGTGAGTCCTTGCTCGATCAAAGCGGCCTCAAGAAAAGCTGCGGCCTCAGCCGGTAAAAGGCCATCGAGCAGATGGGGCGCACGGGTCATCAGGGTGACGCGATAACCGGCTTGCAACAGATCCTGCGCCATCTCCACGCCAACTAAGCCACTGCCTAGAATCACCACCTGCTGAGTCGAGAGGGTCTGGAGCTGTTGATGGAAGGCCTGGTATTCCTGCCAAGAGTTGAGGCAGTGCACGCCTTCCAAGCCAACAAAGGGGCCTTGAGGTGCAGCGCCAAGCGCGAGAAATAAACGCCCATAACTCAATTCTTCCCCTGTGGATAAAATAAGCTGTTGTTGATCTGGCCGCAGCTGTTCAACACGCGTCCAGGGCCGCAGCTCAAGCGCTAGTTCTGCTGCTGCTTGCTCGCCGGTCGCGCTGATCAGGCGTTCCGGCAAGATGGCTTTGCTCAAGGCGGTCGAAAGCAGAGGCTTGGAATAGACTTCGCCGCCGTCGCTGGTGATCATGATCAGTTGTTGTGTGGGAAGACCCAGCTGGGCCTCCTGTGCGCGGATCTCGCGGGCAAGCTGATAACCTGCCATGCCAGAGCCCACCAGAATCCAAGGTGCTGATGAAGGTGTCGTGTGAGACATAAATGATTTCCCAAGTCGTCAGCTGAAGTTAGCAGTGAACAGGATGCCCCAAGGTGCTGGGGTAGGATCAACCCACGCAGGGCGAGACGATGGTCAAGGCGCTGAAGAGTGTTAGAATGGCGCTTTAGCTACTCGTGACTTGATCCTAAGGCAAGCGGCATGCTCCATCTTTCAACACTCCAGTGTCAAGCGCTGGAGAAGGCCATGCCAGTACGCTGGCAGCCGAATCTCGCTCTGGTGCACGCCCCAGCCGGTGCTTGGCGTAGCTGGCTGCAGGAGCGGGGCTCTCTGACGCAGCGCTTGCAACAGCAGGCCAGGTCTTCTTTCCATGTCGAGCTTCTCCAGCAGCGCCTTGTCCATCTGAGAACACAAGAGTTAGCGCAGCTTGGCTGGTCGCGCCAGCCCGTACTGGTGCGGCAGGTTTTGTTGCATGTGGATCAGCAGCCTTGGGTGTATGCGCGGAGTCTGCTGCCGTTGGTGACCTCGGCGCCGCTGTATCGACGCGTGCGTCATCTCGGCAATCAAGCGCTGGGTCAGCTGCTGTTTTCCTCTGCTGATCTTCAGCGTGGCACCTTCAGCTACTGTGCGCCGCACCAGCTGGCCTTTCCTAGCCTCTGGGGGCGTCAATCGGTGTTTTATCAACAGCAGGCTTGTGTGCTAGTAGCCGAACACTTTTTACCACCTATGGCACGGGCCTTGAACTTGGCTTCTCATTCTCTAGTTTAGGAGCAGGCTTTGAAGAATCTGGCGACATCTCAGACCAATCCTCCCCCTTTGGTTCCTTGGTATCAGCGTTTACCGGCTTTTGTGCGCTTGATGCGTCTGGATCGCCCGATCGGCACCTGGCTGCTGATGTGGCCGACTCTGTGGGCGCTGTGGTTGGCCGCAGAGGGCTGGCCGCAGCCAAGGGTGTTGATCATCTTTGTGCTTGGGGTGATCGTGATGCGTGCGG
>SKOQ01000210.1 GCA_007119985.1 Marinospirillum sp. | reverse complement strand
TCGCCAGCTTTGGTGCTGAACTGCCCGCCTTTACCCAGCTGGTGATCAACCTGTCGCGCTTTATGCAGGCTTGGTGGTATCTGGTCTTTGGTGGCCTTGGCTTGGCTTTTTATCTGATTTTATTTTTCCGCAAACGCTCGCCCAAGTTTGAGTATCGTTTTAGCCAGATGACGCTCAAAGCACCGATTTTTGGCACGCTGCTCCATCAATCGGCTGTGGCCCGTTTTTCACGCACCTTGGCCACCGCTTTTGCTGCCGGGGTGCCGTTAGTCGATGCGTTGGAGGCGGCCTCTGCTTCCACCAATAACAGCGTCTATCAACGTCACTTGCTCAAAGTGGCAGATGATGTCGCCACCGGCCAACAGCTGAACTTCGCCCTCAAAAACGGCGGTCTTTTTCCCACTATGGTGAATCAGATGGTCGCCATCGGTGAAGAATCTGGCGCACTGGATACCATGCTAACCAAGGTCGCTGACTTTTATGAAGAAGAGGTCAACACCCTGGTTGAAAGCTTAACCAGCCTCCTTGAGCCTCTGGTTATCGTGGTGCTGGGCCTGCTGGTTGGTGGTTTGGTGATTGCGATTTATCTGCCCATTTTCGAGATGGGAAGTATCTTCTAATGTTGATTTATAGCTTGGCCCCACTGCTGGGGCTTTTCCTGTTCGGGCTCATCATCGGCAGTTTTTTAAATGTGGTCATCTATCGCCTACCGCTGCAAATGCGCCGTGCTTGGGGTGAGACAAACCTGCCTGAAATGAATATTGCCTGGCCAGCGTCACACTGTCCTAGCTGTCAGACCCCCCTGCGCTGGTGGCACAATCTGCCGCTGATCAGCTGGCTCGCACTCAAAGGCCGCTGTGGCTTTTGTTCCGCTGATATTCCACTGCGCTACCCACTGGTTGAACTCAGCGCGGGCCTGCTAGCGGTCCTGCTGGTCGCACAGCTGGGTTGGGGCTGGACTAGCTTCGCCTGGGTTGCTTGGAGCTGGGTGCTGCTGACGCTACTGATGATTGATTGGCAGAATTATTTACTGCCGGATGTGCTGACGCTGCCTTTACTCTGGGCAGGATTGATCCTTCACTGGCTCACGGGCAGCGACCTACAGTTTGATCAAGCGTTTTTAGGTGCCATCCTCGGTTATCTCAGCCTATGGAGCCTGTATTGGCTATTTAAGCTGCTGACTGGACGCGAAGGGATGGGCTTTGGCGATTTTAAGCTGCTGGCCGCCTTAGGGGCTTGGCTGGGTGCGCCGGCTTTACTGCCGATCATTATGCTGTCGGCGCTTTCAGGCCTGCTCTTGGCCTTGCTGATCAAGCTCAAAAAACAATGGCAGAATCAACCCCTGGCTTTTGGGCCACACTTGATCCTAGCCGCCCTTGCTGTGAAGCTCGGCGGCTGGCCACTGATGGAAGCACTTCAGCTGGGTGATTGGTTGCGTCTGACTGGCTGGGCGTTTTAAGCCTGAAAGGCCGACCACCAAGCGACAAAATCATCGGCGGCCAGAGGCTGACTAAGCAGATAGCCTTGGATCTCTGTGACTCCTAAGGCATCAACATAATCTCGTTGGCGTTGGTTTTCGACCCCCTCGGCAATGGTGGCAATATTTAAGCCTTGGCAGAGGGAGGTCAGTGCTTTGATGATCGCGCGATCACGCCGACCACGGGTAATATCCTTGACAAAGGCGCGGTCGATTTTGAGGCTATCGAGTGGAAAACGCAGCAGATATTCGAGCGAAGAAAAGCCGATGCCAAAGTCATCAATCGCAATTTGAAAGCCCATTTCACGCAGCTGATGCAGCAGCGCAATGCTGGCTTGAGGATCTTGCATCGCGACACTTTCAGTAATTTCCAGCTTGATCTGTCGAGGCTGAATCTGATGCTGACTCACTGCCCGCACCAGCTGCTCAGCGAGATCTGGTTGAGCAAACTGCATCGGAGACAAGTTGATTCCCATTCTCAGGGGCTGCTCAGCGCTACACACACCCTGCCGCTGCCACTGACTCAGCTGCCAGCAAGCATGTTGCATCACCCATTCACCCAGCGTATGGATCAACCCTAACTCTTCCAACAGTGGAATAAAGACCGCGGGCGAGATCCAGCCCTTCTCGGGATGCTGCCAACGTAATAAAGATTCTACCCCCACCACACGCCCCTGCTCTAAATTCAGCTGAGGCTGGTAAGCCAGCGTAAAGTCTTCTTGCTCAACGGCTCGACGCAGCTCGCTTTCTAGGCTCAAGCGCTGCGCCAATACATCAATTTCACCCGATTGATAGATCGCCAACGTCATCTGGCTTGATGCCTCTTGCGCACGCAGGGCACGCTGAGCAAAGCGCAACAAATCATAAGCTTGATGTGCTTGATCCGGCGCAGCACTGGCGCCGACCTTCAGCGACAAGATCAAATCTTGCTCGGCCAAGGACCATTGACGCAGCAATGGCTTGAGCTGCTCTTGCAGGTGGCGCTTCGCCTCGACCTCACTGAGCAGAGGTGTAAAGCAAGAAAGGGCAAAGGAGGAACCCTCAAAACGGGCCACCTGCCCATGTGCGCCTGCACATTTTTGTAGCTGTTGGGCAAAGAGCATCAACAGTTGGTCTGTCGCGTCCACACCCAATACATCACTAATCTGATGCAAGCGCTGTATTTGCACCACTAGTACCCAAAGCTGCTGCTGTGGGGCGCGCTGTTCAAGGCTGGCTTCAACCCCAACCAAAAAGAGTTTCCGATTCGGCAGACCCGTTAATCCATCATGGTGACTTAAATACTCCGCCTGAGATTCAAGCGAGCGCAGAGGGGTGAGATCCTGAATCGCGCCAATCAAGCGTCGCGTTTGCGCATGCTTTTGCCCCATCATTTTGAGCACACAGAATCGACCTTGCGCCTCACAACGCACCTCCAAATCAAAGGCCTGCCCTGTTTTGAGGCTATCAATCACAATGGCCTCAAAGCGGGCGCGCTCCTCTGGCACCACCCAAGCCAGAATCGCGGGTAAATCAGATGGTGGCTGGGCAATATAGGCTTCTAAAAAACTAGGTGTATTCAGCCAGTTCACCCGCTGAACATAGGGATCATACTCCCAGTAACAAAGCCCCGCTAATTGGCGCGCGCTTTCTTGCAAGGAGCGGGCATGACGCAGCTCCCGCTCCCGCTCCGCGCCACGTAAGGCATAGCGCACACGCTGTTTGAGCAAGGAGAGATTAATCGGTTTGGTAATAAAATCAGCAGCTCCCAGCTCAAAGGCGCGTTCTATCGAGCTGAGATCATCACTGCCGGTGAGCATAATAATCGGACAGTCGCCTTCAGGGTCCAGCTCTCGCAAGCCCGTCATCGCAGCAAAACCATCCATCTCTGGCATACAGACATCCATCAGCACCAATTGAGGCCGATGAGCCTGCCACTGCGCCAACGCTTCAAGGCCATTCTTAGCTTCAATTACCTGGTAACCAGCCTGCCTTAAGCCCCGGCCCACCAGCAATCTGATTTCAGCGGTATCCTCAACCAGCAATAGGGTCGGTGGATTCACAGGTGATCCTCATGAGTTGCTTTTTTTATGTGCTTTGATAACCAATAAACCACCATCGAGATCACTTTTCAATACAAAACAACACAAAAAACGGCTTTAATAGGCCTATAACTCTAGAGCATCACAAAAATAGGCTCTTGGCATCTTTTTTTATATACTCAAAGCCAAGCCATCTCATCAATAAAGAGGATCTCACGATGCAGCTTCACTTTTGTCAGTATGCCGATCTTGCCCACCTTCAGCAGGCTTTGGCGGCATTAGAAGTCGACTCTGAGATCCACAGCGCGCTTCTTTTTGCTGCTGATGCCAATGACTGGGGCGCAGAACAACTCAACCCGCTGCTGACCCGTACACGTCTGACGCTGGTGGGCGGCATTTTTCCGCAGATCATTTACCAGCATCAAGCCTATGAGCAAGGCTTTGTACTGCTGGCACTGAATAGGCCTCTGGATTGGGCCATAATTCCGGGACTGAGTGATCCAGAACAAGATTTCGATGCACCGCTTGAAGCCCTGGCGGATACCTGGGAAGCTGAGAATCAGCCCGCCACGCATCTGCTGCTTGTTGATGGCTTAGCGACCCGCATCGCAACACTGATCGAATCCGTCTTTGATCAATTTGGCCTCGAACACCCCCATATCGGCGGTGGTGCCGGCTCACTGAGTTTTAAGCAGCAGCCCTGCATCATCACACCAGAAGGCTTGAAGATGGATGTGGCCTTGTTAGCGCGCCTCCCCCTGCGAGCCAGTTTAGGGGTTGCTCATGGCTGGCAGCCGATTAGCCTGCCAATGGAAGTCACCCGCGCGCACAAGAATGAAATTCATCAACTCAACTGGCAGCCTGCCTTCAAGCGCTATCAGGCTGAAATTGAATCCCATTGCGGCCAAACCATCAGCGTTGAAGACTTCTTTGATCTGGCCAAATCCTACCCCCTTGGCATCAACCGCCTCGGCGCAGAACTCTTGGTGCGTGATCCGCTACTGGTCAAGAATCACACCACGCTGGTGTGTGTTGGTGAGGTGCCCGAGGGGGCTCTGGTGCGACTACTGACAGGCAGCCCAGCCAGCTTAATTGAGGCCGCAGGGCAAGCCACCTTGGATGCTGAGCGTCTTTGGCACCAGCAGAACACCAGTGATGCCGAGATCACGCTCGTGATAGATTGCATTTCACGCGTGCTGTTCATGGGCGAACAGATTAATCAAGAGCTGGCACAAACTGGCACGGCACGACCCCAGTTCGGCGTGCTTTCTCTTGGTGAGATTGCCAATGCAGGACAGGATTATCTCGCTTTTTATAATAAAACGATCGTTGTCGGGCTACTGGGCCAGGACAAGTGTCAGACAGGAAAATCTGAGTGAAGAGCACGCACCACACCGAGCTGCTCTATGAGATTGCGCTCTCCATCGGCAATAGCTTAGACCTGCAGCAGGTCCTCAAAGAAAGCAGCTCCACTTTACTGCGCGTACTGAATGCGCAGCGTTGTCGAGTGCTCAGCTATCACCAGCTGACCGAAAGCAACCTACTGCAATGGACGCATGAACTCGCCTTGCCCAAGGATCGCACACTGAAGAACCTGAGTCAGATTGAAGACATCGCCGCCGCTCAATCGCATCTGTTGCTTCAAGATGGCTTTCATCTACCGCAACAAGCGGCTGAACTGCTCCAGCTCGAAGCCCGCCTGCCTTTGATGATCGAAAGACCGCAAGGTTGGAGTTATCTACTCCACCTCAGTGGCTTTGGTCTGCTGATCATCCACCAGCATAGCCAAAGCCTCAGCAGCGAGTTTTTAGCCTCACTGCAAAAACTCATGCATAAACTGGCCACCGCTGCCCTCGCCTGCCGTTATGAGCAGCAACTACAAACGCAGATTCGTGTTGCTCAGGCAGCGAACCTGGCCAAAAGCCAATTTTTAGCCAATATGAGCCATGAAATCCGCACACCGATGAATGGTGTTCTGGGCATGCTGGATCTCGTGCTCTCTAGCCAGCTGAACCGAGAACAGCGTGAGCACCTAGATCTGGCGAAGGTTTCAGCCAAGCATCTATTGGATTTAATCAACCAGCTGCTGGATCTGTCTAAGATTGAAGCAGGTAAGTTTGACCTTCATTTAGAAGCCGTTGATTTGATCCAACTGGTCAGTGATCTGGTCAAATCCCTCGCACCACGAGCGTGGGAGAAAGATCTGGCCTTGCATTTTGATTTTGATCCTGCCTGTCCTCGCTTTGCGATGACCGATCCTGCACGTTTACGCCAGATCTTGACCAATCTTCTCGGCAATGCCCTCAAGTTTACGGATCAAGGCAGTGTCACGCTGCGTATGCAGTATCAGGCGCAGGATGAGCTTCCCATGTTCCGCTTTTGTGTCGAAGACACAGGCCGAGGGATTGCCCCACAAGCATTAGAGCGCATTTTGCAGCCCTTCGAGCAGGAAGATAACTCAACCCAGCGCCAATATGGCGGAACTGGGCTGGGCTTGGCGATTACACAGCAGTTGGTGGCCTTACAACAGGGTCAGCTCAACATCACCAGCGTGCTCCACCATGGTAGCCTCTTCTGCGTTGATCTCCCCCTAGCGCTGGCCAGTGGCGAAGATCTCGCTCAACCCTCTCCAGCCTTGGGCTTGGCTAATCGCCATCTCTTGCTGATCGATGACAGCCCACTGAACCTGCGCGTGATCGGCGCCATGCTCGAACACCTGGGTGCTCAAGTGACGCGCTGTAGCTCTGGCCGAGAAGCCATCGCGCTGCTGCGCCAAGGCGTTCAGCCTGATCTGCTGCTGATTGATGCGCTGATGCCCGAGATGGATGGCTATCAAACTACCGCCGCACTACTCGACACTCAGCTGGTCGCCGCGCATCAAGTGATGATTCTGACTTCATCGGCGATTGCGGGGGATGCGCAGCGCTGTCAACAGCTTGGCATTACCCGTTATCTTGCTAAACCCTTAAGCCTGAATGAACTCAAGCGCGCCGCTGAAGAGCAACTTGGGCTGCCACCGCGCTTCTCTAGCGAAGAGGCACCCAGCCAACTCGGTAGCCTGCGCCTTTTATTAGCCGAAGATCATCCCATCAATCAACGCTTGGTGATCAAACTTCTTGAAAAGAAAGGGATCACCCCTTTAGTGGCACAGAATGGCCTTGAGGCACTGAGGCTCTGGCAAGAACAACCCGATTTAGACTGCATCTTAATGGACATTATGATGCCAGAGATGGATGGCGTGGAGGCGACGCGGCGTATTCGAGAAGAAGAGGCTCATCTTGGCCGCTGCCCTGTGTCTATTTTAGCAATGACAGCCCATGCGATGCAGGGTGACGAGCAAACTTATCTTGCTGCAGGGATGAATGGCTATATTACCAAGCCCCTTGAAACAAAAAAGTTTTACGCTGAATTAGAGAAGATCGCCGCAGATCGACAAGGCGCGGTACAGGCGACACACCGCGGCGAGCCTTTAAGTCGCACACTCAACTGCTCCGCGCCATCCAAGCTCGATTTTGACTGGCAAGAAGCCGTACAACAGCTGGGTGAAGATGAAGAGCTGCTCAAAGAAGTCTTGGCGCTGTTTCTGGAGGGGCTGGATACTCAGCGTGCTGAACTTGCCCAGGCCATTCATCTAGCAGACTTTGAGCATATCAGCCAGCTGGCACATACCTTGAAGGGGCTTCTGGCAACCTTTGCCGCGCATGAAGCCAAAGCCCTAGCTCAAGTGATGGAAACCCAAGCCAAGGCACAAGAGTCCTGCGCTGAGAGCTACCAAGCCCTTGAGGCCCATTTGGCAACCTTAGTACCACAACTGCATGCGCAGCTGGATTAGCCTGCAATCAACGCGGCGCGCCATCATCCTGCACAGCCGCATCCAGCTGACGTAGATAAGCCAGTTTGGCCGCGATCTTGGTTTCAAGACCCCGCTCCACTGGATGGTAATAGCGCGTGCCGGCTAAGGCCTCAGGAAAATAATCCTCGCCTGCAGCATAGGCTTCGGGTTCATCATGGGCATAGCGGTAGGCCGCGCCATAACCAAGATCTTGCATCAATCCAGTGGGCGCATTGCGTAAAGCCAAGGGCACTTCATAGCTGGGTGTTTGCTTGACCTGCTGCCAGGCGGCTTTAAAGGCTTTGTACACGGCGTTCGATTTTGGAGCCACCGCCAGATAAACCACAGCGTGTGCTAAGGCCAGCTCACCCTCTGGCTGGCCCAAACGCTCTTGAACTTCCCAAGCATTGAGCGCTAAAGTCAAGGCGCGCGGGTCAGCATTCCCCACATCTTCACTGGCAATACGCACCAAGCGCCGTGCCAAATAAAGAGGATCACAACCGCCATCCAGCATACGACACAGCCAATACAAGGCCGCATCGGGTGCTGAGCCACGAATGGATTTATGCAAGGCAGAAATGTGATCATAAAAAGCCTCGCCTTGGCGATCAAAACGCCTTAAGCGCTCTTGAATGACCTCCTTCACTATCGCCAGATGAATCTGGCCCTGGGAGGCCAAATCAGCGGCCTGCTCAAGAAAGTTCAGTGCACGACGCGCATCGCCATCGGCGGCCTGAATCAACAAGGCTTCAGCCTCCTGATCCAAACCAAGATGGCGATCACCCAAGCCCCGCTCTGTATCGGCCAAAGCGCGATGCAGCACATCACGCAAGGCTTCATCCGTCAGGGCTTTGAGCACATAGACGCGCGCACGAGAAAGCAGCGCTGAGTTCAACGCAAAAGAAGGATTTTCAGTCGTGGCGCCGATCAACACCAGCGTGCCATCTTCGATATAAGGCAAGAAGGCATCCTGCTGACTAGTGTTAAAGCGATGGATTTCATCAATAAATAACAGCGTCGGCTGCCCTTGTTGCTGCCGATGTTGCTGAGCCTGCTGCACAGCCTGGCGGATATCCTTGACACCACTCATCACAGCGGACAGGCTTTGCAAGGGTAAGCCAGCCTGCTCGGCGATGAGGCGCGCCAGACTGGTCTTCCCCACTCCAGGTGGCCCCCAGAAGATCATCGAATGCCACTGCT
The DNA here is from genome assembly GCA_007119985.1 of Marinospirillum sp. Lineage (GTDB taxonomy): Bacteria > Pseudomonadota > Gammaproteobacteria > Pseudomonadales > Halomonadaceae > Marinospirillum. The sequence goes on along the minus strand of SKOQ01000210.1, from coordinate 9,611 downwards.
TGGCCTCAAGCGCTAAGCGTAAGACCTGACCTGACCCCATGAGGTGTGTTTGCCCGAGATAATCATCCAAGGTGCGTGGCCGCATGCGTGCTGCCAAGGGTTGCCAAGGTGCCGATTCAGGTTGGAGAAGATCGCTTTGTTGCACAGCTAGCCTTCTCGGATCACATCAACACCCGCGGGCGGTGTCCATTCAAACACCTGCGGATCGATCTCTTGATTACGCTCGACTTCTCTCAAACTGATCGAGGTGATTTGACCCAAACTATCCTCCAGCCCTAAGCCTACCAGTTGACCTTGAAAAAAGGTCAGGCGAACTTCTTCCAGCAAGCCTTGTGCATCACGTGGGCGTAGACGGTAGATTTCGCGCCCGGCCTCTTCACGCAGCTGGACATGATAGGCCGTTGCAAGAGACTGCTCAGGATTCAGGAGAAGACTCACCGGCGTGTGCTCAAGCTGAGCCTCAACGCGCTGATGGGTAGCCTGTAAAAGATCTGGATCATAGAGCCACAGATCACGCCCGTTGCTGACCAAAAGCTCTGGGTAGGGCTGCTCTGTTTCCCAGTAGATCTGTGCTGGCTGTTGGAGCTTAAACTGGCCTTCAGAGGCTTGTAAGCGCTGACCGCGACCATCCAAGAGATCTTGCGTAAAGCGCCCTTGCAGGCTTTCTATCGCCTGTAAATGTGCGCTCAAGCGTGCAGCTGGATCTGCTTGGAGCGGCCCACTCAGCAGGAGCAGAGCGGTGAAAACGTAACAGATCAAACGAGACATAGTGTTCCTTTTTCTTGGATTATCGTTGGTATCAACCGGATCAAGATTGGCCGGCATGGGGCACCAGGATTTCACGCTGGCCATTGGATTGGAGCGGCGAGACTAAACCGGCCATTTCCATCGCGTCTATCAATCGGGCCGCGCGGTTATAACCTATCTTGAAGCGCCGCTGAACAGATGAAGTGGAAGCGCGCCCTTGTTCTAATACAAAAGCCACCGCTTCATCATAGAGGGCGTCTTGTTCAGCGCTGGCCTCTTCATCTTCCAAACCGGCCAAGGCTTGCGCTTCAACCGCACCCGTCAGCACGTCCTCAATATACTGGGGTGGGCTCACCTGCTTCCAGGCTTCGACCACCCGATGCACTTCAGCATCATCCACAAAAGCACAGTGGACTCGCTCAGGCTGCGGCGCGCCTGTAGGCAAATAGAGGAGATCCCCTTGCCCCAGCAGCTGTTCCGCCCCGCCCTGATCCAAAATGGTGCGCGAATCAATTTTGCTTGAAACCTGAAATGCCACACGCGTTGGGATATTGGCTTTGATCAAACCCGTAATCACATCCACAGAAGGGCGCTGGGTGGCGAGAATCAAGTGAATACCTGCCGCACGGGCTTTTTGTGCCAAACGTGCAATCAGCTCTTCAACCTTTTTGCCCACCAGCATGATCATATCGGCAAATTCATCGACCACGACCACAATATACGGCAGAGGCTCGAGATAGCGCTCTTCACCTTCTTGCTGCTGTGGATGACGAATACGCAAGCCTTGGGCAGTGGCTTCGGCCAAGCGCGCATTATAGCCATCGAGATTGCGCACCCCAAGACTCGACATCAGCTTGTAGCGCTTTTCCATTTCAGCGACACACCAGCGCAGTGCGTGGGCCGCTTCTTTCATATCAGTGACCACAGGGCAGAGTAGATGTGGGATGCCTTCGTAGACAGAAAGTTCCAGCATCTTGGGGTCGATCATGATCAAACGCAGCTCTTCAGGGCGACGCTGCAAAAGCAAAGACATCAACATGGCGTTGATCCCGACGGACTTGCCTGATCCAGTGGTGCCCGCGACCAATAGATGCGGCATCTTGGCCAGATTCGCAATCACAGGTTGGCCACTGATATCAAGACCCAAGCCGAGGGGCAAAGGGTGCTGGTCCTGCTGATAAACCGGAGAGGCCAACACCTGCTGCAAACGAATCAAGGCTCGCTGCGCATTGGGCAATTCAACGCCGATTGTGGATTTACCGCTGATCACCTCGACCACCCGCACACTGGGCACCTTGAGCGCACGCGCCAGATCTAGGGCCAGATTCGCAACACGGCTCGACTTAACACCCGCCGCCAAAGACAGTTCAAAGCGAGTCACGACGGGTCCTGGGTGCACTTCTTCGACTTGACTGCGCACACCAAACTCACTCAAACGCTGCTGGAGTTCAGCCGCCAGCATTTCTAGGTCCTGATCAGAAAAACCTTGAGGCTGGGCTGAGGGGGCATCTAAATCTTGTGGGCTGGGCGGTGCGCCTCCGGAGCGTGATACGGCCCTGGGCTGATGCAAGTGCTCGATCGAGATCACCTGCTGTTCTGTTGTGCTGCGACTGTCTAGCCAAAGCGGATCTTCATCAGGGTGAGGCGCATGCATAGGCGCATCCAGTTTGGGCGTGGGCGGTGCGTCTAAAGACGGAAGCACTGGCTCTTGCTCTCTCCGTGTGAGTTTAGGGCGCGTGACCACTCGCTCAGCTTGGGCGGTCAAATCCGTTTGGGGTGTGGGCGCTCGCCAAGCCTGCCAGTGCGCCCGACAGAGATCTTTGAATTTTGGCAGCTGCTGGGCCACCCAGGTCGAGGCCTGTACGAGCCTATACCCCAGCTCATCCATCACCACTAACCAAGAAAAACCGCCTAACAGTGAGGCGCCTAACAACAGCAAAGACACCATGAAGAGCGTCAATCCCAAGCTGCCTATCCAAGGTGCGAGACTACTCAGCACACTGACGCCCAAGATCCCGCCCGCGCCATAAGGCAGGATTGAATCCACATTAAAATGCTGAGCCGCTAAGCTCGCGAATGAGACTACCAGCAGCAACAAGCCCAGAAGACGCAAAGAAGGAATAAAAGGACTCCACCCCTCGTCCTGCCAAGGCTGGCGCAATAGCTGTATGGAGAGATGTGCTAAGGCCAGAGGAAGAAACCAGCCGGCCTGGCCAAACAAAGAAAACACCACATCAGCCAGCCAAGCACCACTCAGACCCATCCAGTTTTGCGCAGGTAAGGTAGCCAAGCTATGCCACCCAGGATCCTGCACGTTATAGCTCAGCAAGGCCAACAGCCCCATGACTGCGAAAAGCGCCAGCAATAAGGCACCCGCCTCATGCAGCAGCTTAAAAAGACGCTGAGTGAGCTGCTGACTTTTTTCCATCGCATCCGACATACCTAGCTCATTCCTTGTGATCCAGTTGATCAATAAAGAAGGGCGCAAGACTTGTTGCAACGCCCAAAGGATTTTATGATGACGATCTTTGTGCTGCGAGTCTAGCACTCGCCGCAACGGACGGCCTACTGATGCGACAACTGCCTTTTCTTGATGATGAACTCTGGTTCCCCCACCCAGACACTGCCCTTGAAGAGCCTAATGGCTTGCTGGCCGTTGGCGGTGATCTTTCTGCTGAGCGCCTACTGTTGGCTTACCAAAATGGCATTTTTCCTTGGTTTAACGAGGGTGAGCCACCTCTGTGGTGGTCACCTGCACCACGCATGGTGCTGTTTCCTGCTGAAATAAAAATCAGTCGTAGCCTTAGAAAACGCCTCAAGCGGGGTGATTTTGCTCTGAGCATGAATCACGCCTTTGCTGAGGTCATCGGCCTCTGCGCTCAAGTTCGTCAAGATCAAGAAGGCACTTGGATCAGCCCTGCCATGCAAAAAGCCTATTTGGCCTTGCATCAGATGGGCTATGCTCACTCTATCGAAGTCTGGCAAGAAGAGCAGCTGGTGGGTGGGCTCTATGGCATCAATCTAGGTGAAGTCTTTTTTGGCGAGTCTATGTTCAGCCTAGTGAGCGATGCTTCCAAGGTCGCCTTAGCCAGTCTGGCGAGCTGGATGCAACGCTATGCACCACAAGGTCTGATTGACTGCCAAGTCTATTCTGATCACCTCGCCAGTTTAGGCGCACGAGAAATAGAACGTGATGCCTTCTTGCACACCCTCGCTGTACGCGTACCGCAAGCACACTGGATCGCACAAGATCTTAACTGGGAGCTCGTTTGGCCATGACCACTTCTGGAGAACAGAACTTCACGCTTAAGTTCTATCAAACCCTGCCCCATACTTGCAGTTATCTGGCTGGGCGCGAGGCCACAACACTGTTTCTTGATCCTGAGCGCGAAGTCACCGATGCGCTCTACGCCTCTCTCACGCTGATGGGATTTCGCCGCAGCGGGCGTCATCTTTATCGCCCTCATTGCCAAACCTGCCAAGCCTGTCAATCGGTGCGCATTCCAGTGACTGCCTTCACGCCGAATCGCCAGCAGCGCAAGATTTGGCGACGCAATCAGGACTTACACGCCCAGTGTCTCCCCGCACGTTTCAATGAGGAGCACTATGCACTCTATCAGCGCTATCTTGAGGCCCGCCATGCCGATGGAGATATGTATCCGCCCTCCTTGCATCAGTATCAAAGCTTTTTGATGGTCGATCAGCCCTGGGCTGAGTTGGTTGAGTTTCGCGATGCCGAACAGCGTCTTTTAGGTGTCGCCGCAGTCGATCAGCTGCATCTTGGCTTATCCGCCATTTATACTTTTTTCGCGCCAGAAGAAGAAAAACGCAGCCTCGGCACCTATGCCATTCTTTGGCAAATCGAACAGGCACGCCAACGTGGTCTTGAGCATCTCTATCTTGGTTATTGGATACAAAACTGCCGCAAGATGCGCTATAAACAGAACTTCCAGCCCTTAGAAGTGCTACAAGGCCAGCAGTGGCGGCCACTGATCCCAATAGAGGTCAGCGAAGACGCCGATCAATAAGGGCAGACTCCCACCAAGATCAGCGGCTTAAAAAGACACGCAATCGGAGAAGCCTTTGCTCTTTGTGAAAAAATAAGGCAGAATGCTCGCGATTTTTTATAACTTCAGAGGTTACTGCCGAATGGCGAAAGAAGATCATATCGAAATGGAAGGTGTTATTATCGACACCCTGCCTAACACCATGTTTCGCGTTGAATTAGAAAACGGCCATGTCCTGACTGCCCACATTTCTGGCAAGATGCGTAAAAATTATATTCGCATTTTGACCGGCGATAAGGTGAAAGTAGAGCTTTCGCCCTACGACCTGACCAAAGGCCGCATTACTTACCGCGCACGTTAGGCCTCACTGCGGCTGTATCTGCGCAATCAGCTTCTCGGCTGGCCTCAACTCAGCCATCCATTTGATTTCGCAATCCAGCGAAGCGCACAAAGAAAACCCCGCCATTGCGGGGTTTAAGTTTGACACCTAAGATTAAACGACTTCTTGAGTGGATGCCGCTGCCTCATACTTGAGCTTCAAGCCATCCTTGTTCGCTGTGATGTACACCACACCCCCTTGATCTGCTAAGGCACCAAAGAGAATGGCTTCTGCCATCGGCTTTTTGATCTGCTCTTGAATCAAGCGTGCCATGGGTCGCGCACCCATCGCCTGATCATAGCCTTGCTCTGCCAACCAGGCGCGAGCTTTCGCATCCACCTCCAGCACGACTTTCTTATCATCCAGCTGGGCTTGGAGTTCAACCAAGAACTTATCAACTACATTCTTGATGACTTCAGTATCCAGCGGTTTGAATTGAATCACCGTATCCAAACGATTGCGGAACTCGGGCGTAAAGAGCTTGCGTAACGCCTCCATACCATCCGTCGTATGATCCTGATTCTGGAAGCCGATCGAGCGCCGCGCCATCGCCTCAGCGCCTGCATTGGTGGTCATTACCAGTATCACATTACGAAAATCTGCTTTACGGCCATTGTTATCCGTTAAGGTACCGTGATCCATCACCTGCAAGAGCAGATTAAAGACTTCTGGGTGGGCCTTTTCGATCTCATCCAGCAGCAGGACGCAATGCGGATGCTTGGTAATGGCTTCGGTGAGTAAGCCACCTTGGTCATAGCCCACATAGCCAGGAGGCGCACCGATCAAGCGTGATACCGTGTGGCGCTCCATATACTCAGACATATCAAAGCGTACCAACTCGATACCCAATGTCCGCGCCAGCTGCTTGGTGACCTCAGTCTTACCCACTCCAGTGGGGCCAGCAAACAAGAAGGCTCCAATGGGCTTCTCAGGTGCTTTTAATCCAGCCCGTGAGAGCTTGATGGCATTGGAAAGCGCCTCGATGCCTTCATCCTGACCAAAGACCAGCATCTTGAGATCCCGCTCAACATTGCGCAGCACTTCTTTATCATTGCTGGAGACAGTCTTCGGCGGTATGCGAGCAATCTTGGCCACGATGGCTTCGATCTCGGCACTGGTGATCACCTCGACACGCTGATCTGCAGGCAAGAGTTGCTGGTAAGCACCGGCTTCATCAACAACATCGATGGCCTTATCTGGCAGATGACGATCATTGATATAGCGATCTGCCAAACGCGCTGCCGTTTCAAGCGCCTTATCGTCATAACGTAGCTGGTGGTGCCACTCAAAACGCTCTTTCAAGCCTTTGAGGATACCGATGGTATCTTCAACGCTCGGCTCAGGCACATCCACCTTCTGGAAGCGACGCGCCAGAGCACGATCCTTCTCAAAAATACCGCGAAACTCTTGAAAGGTCGTTGAACCAATACAACGCAGCTCCCCGCTGGAGAGGCGCGGCTTCAATAGATTAGACGCATCCATCACGCCACCAGAGGCCGCACCAGCACCAATAATGGTATGGATTTCATCAATAAATAAGATGGCATCTGGCCGTTTCTTCAGCTCATGTAAAAGAGCCTTCAGGCGCTTCTCAAAATCGCCGCGATATTTTGTTCCTGCCAGCAAAGAGCCCAAATCAAGCGAGTAGACCACCGCCTTAGCAATCACCTCTGGCACCTGTCCATCGACTATGCGCTTGGCTAAGCCTTCGGCAATCGCGGTTTTTCCTACACCGGCCTCTCCAACCAAGAGGGGGTTGTTTTTCCGCCGCCGCGCCAAGACTTGAATCACACGCTCCACTTCGTCTTCACGACCGACAAGAGGATCAATTCGGCCCTGACGCGCTTGCTCATTTAAATCCGCGACAAAAGAGAAAAGCGGATGATTAGCACCTTGCTCGCCGCCCTCTTCGGCGCCTTGATACCCAGAATCCGATTGCTCGTGGTCATCTTCGATCTTGGCAATGCCGTGAGAGATAAAGTTCACCACATCCACGCGGGTCACTTCCTGCTGTTTCAGAAAGAAGACGGCTTGGCTTTCTTGCTCACTAAAAATAGCCACCAAGACATTAGCACCATTCACTTCGCCCTTGCCTGAGGATTGCACATGAAAGACAGCCCGCTGCAAAACGCGCTGAAAGCCCAGAGTCGGCTGAGTTTCACGGCCATCTGCTTCAGCAGGTATCACTGGAGTGGTGCTTTGAATAAAAGCGCTCAGCTCTTGGCGCAAGTGATCGAGGCTCGCCCCACAAGATTGCAGCACTTGGGCGGCGGAGCGGTTATCTAATAAGGCTAGCAGGAGATGCTCAACAGTCATAAATTCGTGACGCTGGCGTCTGGCTAGGGTGAAGGCTTCGTTCAATGTGTGTTCTAGGTCTTTACTCAGCATTCGCTTACCCTCACTTACCCAACTGGGACACTTTCTTAAAAAGAAACAACTTGAAGATCAACCGCTGTGCGGCGGTCTCACCTACTCGCTTTCTGCTGCTTCAACCTGACACATCAGTGGATGCTGATGCTCACGCGCATGATCCACGACTTGTGCGGCCTTCGTTTCAGCAATGTCTTTAGGATAAACACCACAAACAGCATAGCCTTGGTGGTGCACTGCCAACATGGTCGCTGAAGCCCGCTCCATATCCATATAGAAAAACTGCATCAAGATTTCAATCACAAAGTCCATTGGCGTGTAATCATCATTCAGCATGATGACCTTGTATAAAGATGGCTGCTTCAATTGCGGCTTGGCCGTCACTGTCGCTAACCCGAGATCTCCATCTTCACTTTCTTCATTGTGAGTGTGATTCATGATGACTGAATCACGATTGACCCGCTCTAACTTCAACTGACCTTCCTCCACGCTTTCGGTTCCGTGCACGATCTGTCTTGATCGATCTGAACCTCAATTAAAAAATAGGGTGCTTTGATCTGAATCACAAGTGCTGAATCCCTATTCTATGCTGAATTCCGTCTCGACTCAGCAAAACTCGCCCCACACAGCAGCTGAAATAGCATTATTCAGGTAGAATAGGCCCACAAAGCGAGAAGTCTCCTCAGTGGTGGGCTTTTCCTCTTCTGCGCCGCTCTTTTGGCGCACCTTTTATTTGATGACCAGAGCCAAAGCTGATGAGCGATCTTTACCTTTTTTACAAGCCCTACCAAGTACTCTCCCAATTTACTGATGAAAAAGGGCGCACCACGCTGAATGATTTTATTCGTCAGCCAGGCATCTATCCAGCTGGTCGTTTAGACTATGACTCTGAAGGTTTGTTGCTGCTCACAGATGATGGCCAGCTACAAGCCCGCATCACCCACCCTGAATTCAAGCTACCCAAAACCTATTGGGTGCAGGTTGAAGGCCAGGTGACCGATGAAGCACTCAAAGCCCTCAGCGAAGGCGTTGAACTCAATGATGGCAAAACCCGTCCAGCACGTGCACGCCATTTGACGCCGCCCAAAAATCTGCCCGAGCGCAGCGAACCAGTGCAACCTCGCCCTGGCTTGGGAACGAGCTGGATCGAAATCACCTTGATTGAAGGGCGCAATCGCCAAGTCCGTCGCATGACAGCCCATGTTGGCTTTCCAACTTTGCGCTTGATCCGCTGGTCGATTGGCAGCTGGTCGCTAGAGAAGATGCGCCCGGGTCAACTCAAACAAACGCGAGTGCACCTGCCCACGCAAGAGCGCAAGGTGGCGCTAAAACCGCGTAAAAAAGGCGTTATCACAGCAGGGGCGCAGCCCAGCACACCCACTACACGCCCAGCCAGCTCTAAAAAATCACATCGCCGGCCAGATCATCGCCCCAAATAACCGATCATCTAAGGAACCTCTGATCAATATCACGAGCACAGGTCAGGCAAGGCGAAATTGATCGAAAAAGCGGATTTTACACAGAGTAAATGAGCATTTTGAGACCAATTTCAACGCAGTATGACCAAGCGCAGTAGTGAATCAGAGGCCTCCTAATGCGAGAAATATCTCCACTCAAGTCAAGAGGCCCTTATGTCACGCTGGACGCCTAGATCAACCGTCGCCACCATCGTTTATGACGGTGCGCGTTTTTTATTGGTTGAGGAATATGATCGCTTGAGCCGGCCAGATCAGCCTGTTCTGAATCAACCAGCAGGGCATCTCGAGCTAGGTGAGAGCCTAATCAGCGCCGCCGAACGCGAAACACTGGAAGAAACTGGCTGGCAGGTTCAAGTCGAGGCTTATCTTGGCCTGTATATCAATATTGCGCCGGGCGACATTACCTATCATCGTCATTGTTTTATCGCCCGCCCTTTAGAGCAGATCCCCGATGCACCGCTGGATGAAGGTATTATTGGGCCGCGCTGGCTGACTTGGACCGAGATCCTCGCCGCAGAAAAGCAAGGCTTATTGCGCAGCCCGATGGTACGCCCCTGCTGCGAGGACTTTCTCAATGGCCAGCATTTTCCACTGAGTCTGATCCGCGACTTTCGCTGCTCGTGAAGATGC
>SKOQ01000236.1 GCA_007119985.1 Marinospirillum sp. | reverse complement strand
CTGGCCTGGGACACGGGTTCAATCGGCAGGCGCTGTACACCGGCGCGGTAGCTGTAGCGGCTGATGCGCGCCGTACCCGGATCGATGACATAACGAATACCCGGCACCGTCAGTGAGGTTTCGGCGACATTGGTGGTCAGTACCACTCTGCGCCCGGTATGGCTTTGAAACACCCGTTGCTGCTCAGAAGCTGGCAGGCGGGCATAGAGCGGCAGAACTTCGGTATCCCGAAAACGTCCGGAGCCCTGCTGACGACGAATCAGCTGAGCCACCTCGCGGATCTCGCGTTCTCCCGGCAGAAACACCAGTACATCACGCGGGCCGTGCAACCAGCCTTTCTGGCGCTCCAGGGTCTGAATTTCTTCCAGGGCTTCCAGAATGCCTTCCTGCTGCGTCAGATCCTGGGTATCCGGGTCGTCACTGAGCAGGGGGCGATAGAGGGTTTCCACTGGGTAGGTGCGCCCGGACACCTCGATCACTGGGCAGTCATCAAAATGCCGTGAAAAACGCTCGACATCGATGGTGGCCGAAGTAATCACCAACTTGAGATCGGGTCTTTTCGGCAGCAGGCGCTTGAGATAACCCAGCAGGAAGTCAATATTCAGGCTGCGCTCGTGGGCTTCATCAATAATGATGACCTGATAGCGATTGAGAAAAGGATCTTTCTGAGTTTCCGCCAGCAGAATGCCGTCGGTCATCAGCTTGACCAGAGTGGTCTCGGTCTGCTGATCCTGAAAACGCACCTGGTAGCCCACCTGCTGCCCCAGAGGAACCTGGAGTTCTTCAGCCAGTCGCTGGGCAACGGAACGCGCCGCCAGGCGTCTTGGTTGGGTATGGCCGATCAGCCCCTGAGCCCCCAAACCCAGTTCCAGACAGATCTTGGGCAGCTGAGTGGTCTTGCCGGAGCCGGTCTCCCCCGCCACCACCACCACCTGATGCTCACTCAAAGCCTTCTGGATGGTGTCGCGCTGGGCACTGACCGGCAAATCCGGATAGGTGATTTCCGGCCAGCTGTTCCTGCGCAGGTCGACCTGAGCCACCGAGTCTTCCAGCGCCTGACGCACGGCCTCTTGTTCCTGAGGGCTTTTTTTCTTTGCCGACTGCCAGCGCCGCTGCAGACGATGGCGATCCTGCAACAAGCAGGTGTGCAACAGGGACTGGATGGAGGCTGCCTGATCCGGCTGGGACATAATCACTCACTGACCGCTGAAAAGCGGGCAGTATAAAGCAAACGATCAGCAAGCCAAAAAGTAAGGCCTAACAAAGTTTTCAGGGTGTTTCCCAGTAGAGCTCTTCCAGAATAACTGCCGGTACCGGGGCATTTTCCCAGAAGCCTCTCAACCCCTTCTTACGAATCGACTGCTGCGGCTTGATATGCAAGAACACCTGCGCTGCGGCTTCTGCCAGATAGACCTGAGCCTTCCCTAGCAGACGGTTTCTTTCAGCTTCATCCTGACTGGTTTCTATGGCCTGCCACAGCTGACGAAAGGTTTCGCTGTCGAAGTTAAAGTAGTAGTTCTCGCGTGCATAGATGTCCATATCCAGGGGCTCGACATGGGCCACCAGCGTCAGATCATAGTCCCTGTCGGTGAATACTTGCTCTAGCCAGTCGGGCCAGCCGATGCGCTGCATGTCAATTTCGATGCCCACCGCTTCCAGCTGCTCAGCCAGATGCAGACTCAACTGGCGGGCATAGAGGGGGGGCGGCACCTTCAGGCGCAAGGTCAGACCCTGCTCATAACCGGCCTCGGCCAGAAGCGCACGCGCCCGTGCCGGGTCATGAGGATAAAAGTCCACCAGGTCGACATAAGCCGGATGCAGGGGTGAAAAATGGCTACCGATCAAGGCGGGGCTGGCAGTCGGAAAGGCCAGTAACAGCGCTCGCTTGTCCACCGCATGATTAATCGCCCGACGTACTCGGATGTCCGCCAACGCTGGATGCGCATGGTTGAACACCAACAGTGTCTGGCCTTCGGTGACACCGTCATTGACCCGATAATCACCGCGTGTGGCCAGGCGTACTACCGCTTCCATAGGACTAATATTGGGGTAAAAATCTACTTCACCCTCGGCCAGGCTAGCTTCGAGTTCAAGGCGGTTACTGGTGAAGCTGATCACAGCATGGCGAATAGGCGGCTGGTCTCGCCAATAGTGAGGGAAGGCCCGCAGCTCCAGCAGGCGACCCTGGTCCCAACTGGCTACTGCATAGGGCCCGGTACCCACTGGATGATTCGGGTTATTGGCAACACTCTTGGGTTCCACCATCACCGCTGCCGAAAGTCCCAAACGAAACAGTAGCAGGCTATCCGGCCGGTGCAGGCGCACCCGTAAGCGATCCCGCCCTAGGGGGGTGACCTCGCGAATACTGGAAAATAGTGAGCGCTGCGGGTTGCCAGCTTCAGGGTCAAGCAGGCGTTTGAGACTGAACACGGCCACTTGCGGCGTGAAAGGCTGCTGGTTATGAAAGTACACCCCTGGCTGTAGATAAAACACATACTCCAGACCATCCTCAGAAACCGTCCACCGCTGCGCCAATAAGGGCTCTACCTCCCCGTCACGGTTGATACGCGTCAGCCCCTGAAAAATATTGCCGTAGGTGGCCTCGGCCACTGTTGCAGCCGGTGTTCGGGTCGGGTCCAGATGTGGTGGCTCCAAGTGAAGCTCTATGCGAACTTGATCCCGCTCCGCCAGCAGCGGCAGGCTCAACGCCAGCACCGCAACGCCGATCAACCAGCGCCATCTGATCATCTTGCCTCTCCTTCATTCTTAAACACGATCAGGCGATTCCGGCCCTGATGTTTAGCCTGATACAGTGCCCGGTCTGCCTGCTTCAGGCAAGCGACCAGATCCCCATTTTGACAATAACCGGATAGGCCGATGCTAACACTGACCTGCAGTGACTGACCTTCGATGTCTAGGCGATGAGCTGCGATTTCCGCCCGGACCTGCTCCAGTAGCTCGGTCGCAGCTTCCAGCGACTGCTGCTGGAAGATCACGGCAAACTCTTCACCCCCGACCCTGGCCAGAAGTACATCCTTAGGCAGCAGGCTAACCAGCTGCTCGGCAAAGCGAATGATGACCTGATCCCCGGCATCATGGCCGTAGCGGTCATTGATACGCTTGAAATGGTCAATATCAATCATGGCTGCACTGAAACCGCTGGCTTCAGGCCGGGCTGAGAGTTCATTGATGTGCCGGTCGAAGTAATGCCGGTTGTGTAGCTGCGTCAAGGCATCATGGGTCGCCAAAAAAGAGAGCTCTTCATTCATTTGCAGAATACGCCGCTCATCTTCATTGATTTTATCGACATAACGATGAATCGACTGAGCCATCCAGGCGATTTCATCATTGCCCCTTACCGGAATATCGCCTGGCTGAGGGTGCTTCTGGCTGATGGCCTGCTGCAACTGTACCACCCGCGCTACCACTGAGCGATTGACATAGATGGCCGTCAATAGCACCATCAGCAGCGCCAGACCGCCCGCGTAGATCAACCAGGCTTCCCGCACCGCTATATCTTGATGAAGTCTACGGACATCCGACACCATGGCTGTGCGAATGTAATGCACCTGCTGACCCACTGCCACCGTTAGATCCTGCGATAGGGCTCGATTGGCACGAATCATTTCGCCGATCTCGGCGTTAATCAATTCCAGTTCTTGCACGGCTTTAGGGTCCAGTGTGTCCTGGAAATACACATCGACCCGCTGGTTAATACGTCGGCGCACCAACTCATTAATCAGATTCAGGTTGCTAAACAGCGCCTGTTTGATCCCGGCAATCTCTTCAAAATCGACCTGCTCACCTTGATAGTCTTTCAGTTCACTGAGCAGGCGTCCGATCCACTCCTTGCGGTCTTCAACTTCAAATACCGCCTGGCGTCGGTTGAAATGGTTTTCCGCCAGCAACAGCAAAGCACTGGCATTGACCATGCCTTCCGCCTGCTGCACCAAACGAGTCGCAGCCATCAGAGCCTGCACCTGTTCCTCAGCAACCTGATCCAGGGTGTTGCGGTATTGCCCGAACGCCGTGAAGGCAAGACTAATCACGGCCAGCAGCACCAGTGCCAGCACTAGAGTCAGTAAAGCCACACGTGTGGTCAGGCCATAACCAGAAAGGCGCATCTATCCACTCACCAACAGGGTAACAAGCATTCATACTAAGTGCAGATTTGAATAAAAGCCAGCAACTGGCCCTTAAGCTTGTAAACTGAAGTTGTTGGATAAAGCGAGTTTGATTTGAGCAGATTCAGTGATCCGTTAAAGATCCAGCACTAATTCTTCACTCAATGCACGTGAAATACAGGGCAGCATCCAGCCTTCGGCACGCTGTTCGGGTAGCAGGAGTTGATCACGATGATCCACTTCGCCTTTCAGCACACGCACCTTGCAAGAGCCACACATCCCCCGTGGGCAGTTACGCGGCAGAAAGATCTGCTGTTCAGCCAGGCTATCCAGCAGGGTCTGGTGGGCGGGTACTTCCAAACGCAAATTCTGGCTGGAAACCCAGGCAGCAAACACCGGATTCAGCAGGGTTTCGGGGGCGGTATCAAAATGCTCCTGATGGCGCTGTTCCTCCGGCAGGTGGTGTCCCGCTTCCTGCATGACCCAGTCCATAAACCCAGCCGGGCCACACACATACAAATGGCTGCCTGCTAGTGCTTGTGCGGCTAAAGCCGCTGGGTCTAGACGCTGTTCAGGCCCATCTGTATCCAGGTGCAAATAAAAAGAAGCCGCTAAAGGAGAAGCCTGAATCTGGTCCACAAAGGGCGCAGCTTCACGCGAACGGCTGCACAGATGCAGCTCAAAGGGACGACCCAGTTGCTGTAAGCGCCAGGCCATAGTCAGCATAGGGGTAATCCCAATGCCGCCCCCAATCAGCAAACTCATGGACGCATTTTCTTCCAGCGGGAAGACATTGCGCGGGGTACCGATTTTCAGCAGCATTCCCGGCTTTAACTGATCATGCAGAGCCTTGGACACCCCGCGGCTTTGTGGAGCCTTGAGCACCCCTAGCAGGTAACGATTAGACTCAGCCGGATCATTGGCTAAAGAATACTGGCGAACAGTTTGCGGACCTAAGAAAACATCTATATGTGCCCCTGCGGTAAAAGCGGGCAGGGTCTCCCCATCCTGGGGGACCAGTTCTATGGCGACGGTGTCCTGGGCAATTGGGTACTTGTCCGCAACGCGAACGGTCATTTGCTGGCTCATGGGCTTAGTCTCTTGCAGCGGAACGAGGGCGTTGTGTTAACGCAGTTCCAAGACCTTTTGCAAAACCCGAGCCAGAATTCATTCCATTGATTTAAAAGAGATTAGTAAGCCTGCACAACAAAAAGCACGACATAACACCCCTTATACAGCGGTATTTTGTCGGGCATCCGACTCCCTTTGGATGCAGAGTCATTACTTAGCCAGCCTGTTTTAGTTCATCCCTTAGCTGACGACGCAACACCTTACCCACGTTGGTTTTAGGGAGCTCTTTGCGAAACTCTATTTCGCGGGGGCGTTTATAGCCGGTCAAGCGTTCCTTGCACCAATCGCGGATATCCTGCTCAGTTAGACTAGGATTGCGTGAAACAATAAAGGCCTTAACGACTTCCCCGCTTTTTTCATCCGGAACACCCACGGCTGCCACTTCTAGCACATCAGGGTGAGAAGCAATTTCACCTTCAATTTCATTAGGGTAAACATTAAAGCCGGAAATATTAATCATATCCTTCTTACGATCCACGATGCGCACAT
>SKOQ01000006.1 GCA_007119985.1 Marinospirillum sp. | reverse complement strand
GCCATCATCATGATCGTCGTCGGTATCCTGCTGGCCAGCTTGGTGGGGTGGTTGCTGATTCGTGCCATTGCACGTCCCTTAGAGCGTGCAGTGGTTTATTTTGACCAGATCGCACAGGGTAATTTGAATAATCGCATTCAGATCGATAACGATGATGAAATTGGCCGCGTGCTCAAGGCGCTGGAAGCCATGCAAACCCGCCTGCGTGAGCTGGTCACGGAGATAAAAGGTTCTGTCGAAGCGATCACTACCGCCGCACAAGAAATTGCGACGGGTAATACAGATTTATCACAGCGTACTGAAGAACAGGCTTCGAGCCTTGAAGAAACTGCCTCCAGTCTTGAGGAGTTGACTTCTACTGTGCGCCAAAATGCGGATAATGCCCGTCAGGCCAATCAGCTGAGCGCCAGTGCCAGTCAAGTGGCGACGGCAGGCGGCGATAAAGTCCGTCTAGCTGTCAGCGAGATGGATGAACTCAAGGCCAGCGCCGAGAAGATGAGCCATATTATCTCCGTGATAGATGGCATTGCCTTTCAGACCAATATTCTGGCGCTGAATGCCGCTGTGGAGGCGGCGCGGGCGGGTGAGCAAGGTCGAGGTTTTGCTGTCGTGGCAGGCGAGGTGCGCTCCTTAGCACAGCGTTCAGCCAGTGCCGCCAAAGAAATACAAGAGCTGATTCGTATTGACGGTGAGATCGTTGATCGAGGCAGTCGCTTTGTGAAGGATGCCGGTGAAACGATGGAAGAGATCGTCACTTCGGTACAGCGTGTGACCGATATCATGGGTGAAATCTCAGCGGCTTCAGATGAGCAAAGCCAAGGTATTGAGCAGGTTAATCAGGCGGTGATGCAAATGGATGGTGTGACGCAGCAGAATGCCGCCCTTGTTGAAGAAGCCGCGGCAGCAGCTGAATCACTGGAGGAGCAGGCCTCAAGTCTGGCAGCGGCTGTGTCTATCTTCAAAGTGCAGGATGTTCAGCACACCGCGCCTGCAGCAAGAAATCCCGCAGTACCCGCGTCAACGCCAAAGATGCGTTCGGTAGCGCCATCACGCACTCAGCGTCCAGCTGCCCATCCGGCTCAGTCAAGGACAGCCACCTTACCCCAACCCAAAAAAGCCCCCGTACCGGCACCTCAGCGCCATCAGAATGATGAGTGGGAAGAGTTCTAAAGTAGCGAGATCAAGAGTGAGAGAGTCGTGACAGAGAAACAACGCGAGTTTGATTTTACAGATAAGGATTTTGATCGGATTCGCATTCTAGCTCATAAGCGAGCCGGTATTTTCTTAAGTCCACGCAAGCGCGATATGGTCTACAGCCGTATCGCACGTCGTTTGCGTAGTTTGGGTTTAACCCGTTTTGAAGAATACCTGCACTATTTGGAGCAGGAGGAGCATGAGGCACAGGACTTTATTAATGCCTTGACCACCAATCTGACCTCTTTTTTCCGTGAAGCCCATCACTTTGAGCTGCTCAGTGAGCAGCTACAACAGTTGGCTGCTGTCGGTTTGAAGCGACCCATTCATATCTGGTCGAGTGCTTGCTCCACAGGTGAGGAAGCCTATTCATTGGCGATGACTGCAGTCGAAGCTTTTGGGAGCTGGACACCTCCGGTGAAAATTCTGGCTACGGATGTTGATACGCAGGTGCTGCGCCATGCTCAGCAAGGTATTTATGAGGCCGATCGCATTAGTAAGCTCGAGAAAGAGCGGATCAAGACTTTTTTTGTGAAGGGTAAGGGGTCGCGCCTGGGTAAGGTCAAGGTGCGTGAGCAGTTGGCGCAGTTGGTGCAATTTAACACGCTGAATCTATTAGCACCTCAGTGGCCTGTTAAGGGACCTTACGATGCGATCTTCTGCCGTAACGTCATGATTTACTTTGATAAGCCGACCCAATATCAGGTCTTGCAGCGCTTTCATCCGCTCTTGACCGAACAGGGCTTGCTCTATGCTGGGCACTCAGAAAGCTTTCAGCATGCGGCTGACCTGTTCAAACTCAAGGGAAAAACTGTGTTTGCGCCCGTTCGCGCAACACCCTAGCTGGAGCGAGCATGTGGATGGACAGCAAGAAGGCCAGGCTCAGGCCCTCACTCCGACCACCTATCATGACCCTTATTTTGATCAGCTCGCCGTTAAACTCTTGCCCGGTCAATATTATGTTACCGGACAAGATAAGGTGCTGGTGACCGTACTGGGGAGCTGTGTCGCCCTTTGCTTACGTGATCCTGTGCTCCAAGTTGGTGGTATGACTCATTTTATGTGCCCACTGGATTTCGGGGCACCTAAGTTGATCGATCAAGGTTTGGTCTATGGTGGTTATGCCTTGGAGATCCTTGTGAACCAGCTGATCAAGCGGGGGGCTGTACGTGAGCGCTTGGAGGCCAAGGCTTTTGGCGGTGGTGATGTGCTGGCAGCCCCAGATAGCCAGATGATCGGGCAGCGGAATGTTGACTTTATGCGCAGTTATTTAGAGGCGGAGCAGATCCCACTGGTCAGTCAAAGTCTGTTGGGGCCTTACCCGCAAAAGGTCTATTTTTTCCCCCTGACCGGGCGAGTGCTGGTGAAAAAACTGAAGAGATTGAATAATAATACAATTTTTGAGCGAGAAGCCGCCTATTGCGAGCAATTGCTCCAGGTCCATATTTCAGGGAATATAGAGTTGTTTAGCGAATGAAAACCCAAAATAAAACGCGCGTCCTCGTCGTGGATGATTCGGCCTTGATTCGCCAGCTACTCACTAAAATTATTAACGATCAGCCTGATCTGTGTGTCGTGGATACCGCGCCAGATCCTCTGGTGGCTCGTGAGTTAATTAAACGCCACAACCCAGATGTATTGACCTTGGATGTCGAAATGCCACGCATGGATGGATTGGATTTCTTAGAACGGCTGATGCGTTTGCGGCCGATGCCTGTGTTGATGGTGTCATCTCTCACCGAACAGGGTTCAGAAGTGACACTCAGAGCCTTAGAACTCGGAGCGGTCGATTATATTGCCAAGCCAAAAATAGATATTGCCTCAGGTCTGACCGCCTATGCAGAGCAGATCGCCGAGAAAATTCGTATCTGTGCCCAAGCCAAGGTGGCCTCGAAGCATCAGAAAGCGCCGATCGCTCGGCCACGACCCCAGTTAGGTTACCGCTCAACGGAGCAGTTGATTTTTGTGGGCGCTTCAACTGGGGGAACAGAAGCAATCAAAGAATTTTTGATCGATTTGCCAGCGGATATGCCAGGCATTTTGATTACTCAGCATATGCCTGAAAACTTTACCCGCACCTTTGCAGAACGCCTGGATGGCTTGTGTTCTTTGCGAGTGAAAGAAGCGGAACATCGTGAGCGGGTGCTGCCAGGGCATGTCTATATCGCTCCAGGGAACCAGCATCTGTCGATTCAGCGTAGCGGCGCGAACTATATGGCCTGCTTGAGTGACGCCCCTTTGGTGAATCGGCACCGACCTTCAGTAGATGTGCTGTTTGATTCAGCGGCCCAGGTGGTGGGTCAAAATGCCATTGGCGTCATTATGACAGGCATGGGCCGCGATGGCGCACAAGGACTTTTGCAAATGCATCGAGCGGGTGCCTATACTCTAGCTCAGGATGAAAACACTTGTATTGTTTTTGGCATGCCTAAAGAGGCCATCGCAATCGGTGGTGTAGAACGCATTTTGCCTTTAAACCAGCTAGCTACAGCAGTCATCGAGCGGGTTGGACAAAGAATCAACCGAGTGTAAATAGAAGGAACGGATATGAAAGTCAATAAACTCTTACTCGGGCTCGCTACTGGACTATTGATCTTGCTGGTGTGGCTGGGCTGGCAGCAGACGTCTGGCTGGTTGATGGCTCTTTTGGGCTTGCTGGCTGGTGGTGTCTTTGGGCAAGCCCTCTCTTGCGCCCAAGAAGAACAGAAAACGCACAAGATAGCTGAAAAACAGGTGATCGGCATTTCAGAGGTTGATTTGCAAGAGGATTACCATCAAGTCGGTCAGACTATCTCAGAAGTCGTTAAAGAATCTTTGCATGATATGGACGCTTTGCAATCGATGCAAACGGATGCGCTGACGACGCTGAGCCAGGCTTTTCAGGCTTTAAAATCGGATCTAGACCAGCAGCAAAACCTTGTCCAAAGCCTTCTGTATGGAAGCGGTAGCACGCAGCAGCATGATGACGCAGCGATGAACTCAGCGCACAAGCAAATGAGTAACTTTGCTGAAGACACTATGAAAACACTGAATAACTTTGTTGAAAGCTCGGTGCAGACCAGTGCTGATTTGATGGAGATGCTCGATCGTGTCTCTGAGTTATCCGAAGGCATGCCTGAACTGATGCGTGCTTTAGATGATATCGATAATATTGCCGAGCAAACCAATCTTCTGGCTTTGAATGCAGCGATCGAAGCCGCGCGTGCGGGGGAACATGGGCGTGGATTTGCTGTAGTGGCTGATGAGGTACGTACGCTCTCGGGGCGTTCTTCAGAGTTTAGTCGCACCATACAAGATAATCTCAATGCCATGAATCGGCGCATTGAAACCTTGGTGAAGGATGTCGGCAAAATTGCCTCGCAGGATATGAGCTTTATTCTGCATGCCAAGAAGGAAGTCGAAGGCGCTATACAGCTGTTGATGGCGAAATCACAAAGTGATCAGCTGGTCACACAAGAGTTAGAGCAGCTTTCACAAGGCTTAGAAAGTGCCTTGTATGATGCCATGCGAGCGATGCAATTTGAGGATATGAGTTCCCAAACGATACAGCATACTGTCGCTGAGCAGCAGCATCTTTTGTTGTTGGTTGAGGCTTTAAGACAGGGTGCAGATGATCCACATCGCTTCCATGAGGCATTGCGCCAGAGTGTTGAGAGTTTTAGCCGTGCGCGAGAAGAGCGTAAGTCTAACCCTGTATCCAGTAGCTCAATGAGCAGCGGCGATATTGACCTTTTTTAAATTCTGCGAGAGAACCTCATGACACAAAAAGTATTGCGTGTACCCGAGAAGTTTGATTTCTCCTGTCATAAGCATTTTAACGCCCAAACAGACCAGCTTTTAAAAGATCCTGAGGTGACCGTCATCGCTTTGGATTTTTCAACTGTGCATTATCTGGATAGTGCGGCCTTAGGCATGGTGATTTATCTGCAGAAAAAAGCCAAGGCCGTCCAGCGTAAGGTCGTCATTCAGCATGCTCATGGTACGGCCAAGGATATTCTCAAGGTCGCCAATATTGACCAGTTTATTGAAATTCATGACTGATTCGGATCTCGTTTACTCGGTTCTTGTGATCACACAGCAGCCGAATCCTGACTATCTGCGCGCGCTGACCCCTCACTTTGCTTTGCGCACAGGAGACTGGTCGCAGGTTGGGATGCTGCTCAAGCAGGAAACAGCCGATCTACTGATTATTGATCAGGTGCTAGAAGATGCGCAGTTAGGTGATCTGCTCACCTCCTTGCCGCATCATCCCGCTTTTGGCCGCATTCCTACCTTACTGCTCACGCAAGCTCAGCCGGATGAAGCCCTTTATTTGCGTTGCACTTTTTTAGGGATCGATGATGTACTGCATAAGCCAGTGCTGCCTTCTCATCTGCTTTTAAAAGCCCGTTCCTTGGCTGAGCGGGTGTGTCTTGGTCGCCAGCTGAATCAGCAGAGTCAGTATCTAGAGCGTTTGGTGGAGCATAGTCATCGTGAAGCTGAGATGGCCTCCTACCTTTTTTATAATAATCTGCTGGATCAAGTCTCTGATCACCTGTTGGGGTTTAATCG
>SKOQ01000239.1 GCA_007119985.1 Marinospirillum sp. | reverse complement strand
CTGCCTCAGCTGAGCGCACCAGACCATAGACCTCAAGCAAGCCAGCAAGTGCAATGACAGGAATCGAGAGTAAAAATGAAAAACGCGCCGCAGCTTCACGGCTCAAGCCCATCAATAAAGCCGCTGTAATCGTAATGCCTGAGCGTGATGTCCCTGGAATTAAGGCTAAAACCTGGGCAAAGGCGATGACAGCCACATCTTTCCAGTTCATCTGGCTTGTTGTCCGCTGGCCTTTATTCCACCAATCCGCAAAGCCGAGCAGCAAACCAAAACCGATCAGTGTACCTGCCATCACATAGGGGCCACGCAGGTCAGTCTCGATCCAGTCTTTCAGCAGTAGCCCGAACAGACCGACGGGGAGTGTGCCAAGCAAAACAGCCCAAGCCAGCTTAGCATCTTCATCAAGCCGGCGCGTCTGAAGAGAAGTGAACCAGCTACGCGTCATATTCAATAGATCTTGGCGAAAATAAAAAACAACAGCCGCCAAACTACCAATATGCAGCGCCACATCAAAGGCCAGCCCCTGATCGTCCCAATCGGTGAACACAGGCACAAGGATTAAATGTGCTGAACTCGAAATCGGTAAAAACTCTGTCAGACCCTGCACTAAGGCCAAGACAACGATTTGCAACCAATCCATAACTATCCTTAATCTAGACGAGCCAAGATCGAGAAACGCAAAAGGCGGCCGAAGCCGCCTTTCAACATCTTACTGAGACAATTACTTGCCCAGCTTTTTACGCAGTTGCTGAAGGGTACGAAGCTGTGCAGCTGCTTGAGCCAGCTGAGAGGCGGCTTGTGCAAACTCCATCTCACCTGTCTTATCTTGCATCGCACGCTGAGCGGCTTCCATCGCTTCTTTTGCTGCAGCTTCATCAATGTTAGAGGCTCGTTCTGCGCTATCGGCAAGAACGGTCACAACATCTGGCTGCACTTCTAAGAAACCACTAGAAACGTAAATCAGCTCTTCCTCCCCATTCTGCTTGATCACCTTCACTGTACCAGGCTGCAGCTCAGTCAGCAGTGGGGTGTGGCCGGGTAAAATACCCAGCTCACCTTGTACGCCTTTGGCTACGACCATTTCAGCACGGCCATCAAACAGCTTTTTTTCAGCACTGACAATATTACAATGCATTGTCATCGCCATGGGTATCCCCTTGGGTTATCCCGGTTGACTTACTTCATGCCCTTGGCTTTTTCGACGGCTTCGTCGATGGAGCCAACCATGTAGAAAGCCTGCTCGGGCAGGTGATCATAGTCACCGTTCAGAATGCCTTGGAAGCCACGAATGGTGTCTTTCAAAGAAACATACTTACCGGGCGAACCAGTAAAGACCTCGGCCACGAAGAAGGGCTGCGACAAGAAGCGCTGGATCTTACGTGCACGAGATACAGCCAGCTTATCGTCTTCTGACAGCTCATCCATACCCAAGATGGCAATGATGTCTTTCAGCTCTTTATAACGCTGCAGAACTGTTTGGACGCCACGCGCTGCTTCATAGTGCTCAACACCCACAACCAGAGGATCAAGCTGACGTGAAGTCGAATCCAGTGGATCAACCGCTGGGTAGATACCCAAAGAGGCGATATCACGAGACAGTACAACCGTCGCATCCAAGTGAGAGAAGGTGGTCGCTGGGGATGGGTCAGTCAAGTCATCCGCAGGAACGTAAACAGCCTGCACCGAAGTGATCGAACCTGTCTTCGTGGAGGTAATACGCTCCTGAAGAACACCCATCTCTTCTGCCAACGTAGGCTGGTAACCTACCGCAGAAGGCATACGACCCAGCAGTGCTGATACTTCAGTACCGGCCAACGTATAACGATAGATGTTATCAACGAAGAACAGAACGTCACGGCCTTCATCACGGAACTTCTCTGCCATGGTCAAGCCAGTCAGAGCAACACGCAAACGGTTACCGGGTGGCTCGTTCATCTGGCCATAAACCAGCGAAACCTTGTCCAGTACGTTGGAGTCTTTCATCTCGTGATAGAAGTCGTTACCTTCACGCGTCCGCTCACCGACACCAGCAAAAACGGAGAAACCGCTGTGCTCGATCGCGATGTTACGGATCAGCTCCATCATGTTGACGGTTTTACCAACACCCGCACCACCGAACAGACCGACTTTACCACCTTTCGCAAACGGGCAAACCAAGTCAATAACCTTGATGCCTGTCTCGAGCAGTTCAATCGAGCTGGACTGCTCGTCATAGGTGGGTGCTTTGCGGTGGATTGCCCAACGCTCTTCTTCACCAATCGGGCCAGCCTCATCAATCGGGCGACCCAAAACGTCCATAATCCGACCGAGGGTTTTAACGCCCACTGGTACAGAAATAGGTGCATGAGTATTATTGGCCACCAAGCCACGCTTCAAGCCTTCGGTGGAGCCCATTGCAATACAACGCACGATGCCATCACCGAGCTGTTGCTGCACTTCAAGAATCATTTCGCTGCCGTCGACGGTCAGGGCGTCATAAACGTTAGGTACGTTTGCCCGATCAAATTCTACGTCGATAACGGCACCGATGATCTGTACGATACGTCCGCTACTCATCTTGGTTCCTCTCAAACCTGCAAATGAAACCTGCTACCCTAGGCTTGTGCACACGCTCTTGTTCGAGCCGTGGCACAAGGACTGATCAGATGGCTGCTGCACCGCCGCAAATTTCGGCGATTTCTTGCGTGATTGCAGCCTGGCGTGCCTTGTTATAAATGAGCTGTAGCTCATCAATAAAGTTACCGGCATTATCGGTTGCACTTTTCATTGCAACCATACGCGCAGACTGTTCACAAGCAATGTTTTCAACCACAGCCTGGTAAACCTGCGATTCGATATAACGAATCAATAAGCTTTCCAGAAGTGCTTGGGGCTCAGGTTCATAGACATAGTCCCAACCTTTTGCATGCCCTTGATCTTCTTGCTCTTCTGCTTCAGCTTCTAAGGGTAACAGCTGCTGGACGAGCGGCTTTTGACTCATGGTGTTGATAAATTCGTTATACACCACGAAAAGCCGATCGATTTTACCTTCATCATAGGCATCCAGCATGACCTTGACACTCCCAACCAGCTCACTGGCCTTAGGGGTATCTCCCAGCCCGCTCTTGGCTGCTACCAGACTACCGCCAAAACGACGGAAGAAAGAGCTTGCCTTACTACCAATGGCACAAATATCAATTTCTGCGCCCTTGCCCTGCCAATCTGTAATCTGCTTCAGTGCCGCTTTGAACAGGTTAATGTTCAAACCACCACACAAACCACGGTCGGAAGAGACAATAATGAAACCGACTCTTTTGATATCACGCTCTTGCATATAGGCGTGCTTATACTCTGGAGTCGACTTGGCAATATGGCTCACTACTTTTCTAATCTGGCTAGCATAAGGGTGGCTGGCGGCCATGCGATCCTGAGCTTTACGCATCTTCGACGCAGCAACCATTTGCATGGCGCTGGTGATTTTCTGCGTATTTTTGATACTCCCAATTTGGGAGCGGATCTCTTTTCCGACTGCCATACGCTTTCGCCTTCTTAGCCAACAAGTGCAGGAACCGGCATCACACCGATTCCTTCGCACTTACCAGGACTGGGTTGCCTTAAACTGCTCAACAGCAGATTTGAGGGCCGCTTCGATTTCTTTGGAGAAATCACCTGTTGCATTGATCTGCTTCATCAGTTCGCTTTGCTCGCTATTCATATAAGCGTGCAGGGCTTTCTCGAAGGGCAGAATCTTGCTGACTTCAATGTCATCCAGGAAATGGTTTTCTGCAGCAAACAGCGATACACCCATTTCAGCAATGCTCATGGGCGCATACTGGTTTTGCTTCATCAGTTCGGTAACGCGCTGACCATGCTCCAGCTGCTTACGCGTCGCTTCATCCAAATCAGAAGCAAACTGAGAGAAGGCCGCCAATTCACGGTACTGAGCCAGAGCCAGACGAATACCACCGCCGAGCTTCTTGATGATTTTAGTCTGAGCCGCACCACCAACACGCGAAACCGAGATACCTGCGTTCATTGCAGGACGGATGCCTGAGTTGAACAGGTTGGTTTCAACGAAGATCTGACCGTCAGTGATCGAGATCACGTTGGTGGGTACGAAAGCAGAAACGTCACCACCTTGGGTTTCGATGATCGGCAGTGCGGTTAAAGAACCTGTCTTGCCTTTCACTTCACCGTTAGTGAACTTCTCTACATACTCTTCGCTGACGCGTGATGCACGCTCAAGTAGGCGTGAGTGCAAATAGAAAACGTCACCAGGATAGGCTTCACGACCAGGTGGGCGCTTCAGCAGCAGAGAGATCTGACGGTAAGCCCAAGCTTGCTTGGTCAAATCATCATAAACAATCAGTGCATCTTGACCACGATCACGGAAGTACTCACCCATGGTGCAACCAGAGTAAGGCGCAATGAACTGCAGTGCAGCCGCTTCAGAAGCGGAGGCCACAACAACGATAGTGTGAGCCAGAGCACCGTGCTCTTCGAGCTTGCGCACAACGTTAGCAATGGTCGATTGCTTCTGACCAACTGCAACATAGATACACTTCACGCCAGAGTTTTTCTGGTTGATGATCGCATCAACTGCGATCGCTGTTTTACCTATCTGACGGTCACCGATGATCAACTCACGCTGACCACGACCGACGGGAACCATAGCATCAACGGCCTTGTAGCCGGTTTGCAGAGGCTGATCAACGCTCTTACGCCAGATAACACCAGGTGCAACCTTTTCAACTGCGTCGGTCTGCTTCGCTTCTATCGGGCCTTTGCCGTCAATCGGGTTACCCAGAGCATCAACAACACGTCCCAGCAGTTCATCACCGACGGGGACTTCTAAGATGCGGCCAGTACAACGGGCTGTTTGACCTTCAGCTAAGCCGAGGTAATCACCCAATACCACCACACCAACAGAGTCGCGCTCTAGGTTCAGGGCCATACCAAAGGCGCCCTGTTCAAACTCAATCATTTCACCGTACATGACATCGCCGAGGCCGTGAATTTTCACGATACCATCAGCTACGCTGACGATGGTGCCCTCGTTTTGGGCTTTCGAAGTGACATCCAAGTTACCGATGCGCTTCTTGATAATGTCACTGATCTCAGATGGATTCAGTTGCTGCATGCCTTGTCCCTCAAAATCAGGATTTCAATGACTCGGCCAGTTTCGCGAGCTTTCCGCGAAGCGAGCCATCGATCACCAGGTCACCGGTGCGAATAATCACACCGCCTATGAGACGCTTATCGAGAACAACCTTGAGGCTCACCTCACGATTGAGTCGTTTTTTGAGTGCGGCAATCAGAACTTGTTGCTGTTCTTGGCTTAACTCAAATGCTGTGCGGACTTCCGCTTCAACAGACTTCTCCTGCTCTGCTTTGAATTCTTCATAGATCTCAGCAATCACAGGAATCAGTGGTAAACGACCTTGTTCACTCAGTAAAGCGATAAAGTTTTTGCCCTGATCATCCAGCTTGGCTTGGCAAATTTCGAGGATCAGTTCTGCTTTATCTTTACTGCTTAATGCAGGTGCTTTGAGCAGTTCAACGACTTGAGAATCTGTTGCCGCTTGGGCAACAAAATTCAGCATCGCGGACCAGTCTGCTAGCTTGCCTTCACTAAGTGCATACTCAAAAGCGGCCTTTGCATAGGGCCTGGCAAGTGTATTCTTGTCAGCCATCAAACACCTCGCTTAGAGTTGTTGAGCGAGTTTGTTGACTAGCTCGCCGTGCGCCTTCTCATCTACAGAGCTTTCAAGAATCTGCTCTGCGCCCTGAACAATCAGGTGAGAAATCTGATCACGCAGCTCATCCTTAGCACGATTAATCTCTTGGCTAATTTCTGCTTTAGCGGCTTCAATGAGACGTTCGCCTTCAGCACGAGCTTGCTCTTTGGCTTCTTCGATCATCAAACTAGCGCGTTTGTTCGCCTGTTCAAGAATCTGAGCAGCCTGATCTTTGGCTTCACGCAGACTCTCAGTGGCTTTTTCTTGCGCCAATTCTAAGTCGCGCTGAGCGCGGCTCGCTGAATCCAGACCTTCAGCAATTTTCTTCTGGCGTTCACGCATGGCCGCAGAAATCGGTGGCCATACATATTGCATACAAAACCAGACAAAGACTGCAAAAGCTATAGACTGACCGAAAATGGTCATATTCATATTCATAGCGCTGTACCTTTTGCCTTTTCGTTGCGGTGTTGAATACGGCTAAGGCCGATCAGACGATCGACCTTAAACTGAATCAACCTTAACCGGCCACTACGAAGATCAGGTACATTGCAATACCAACACCGATCATGGGTACGGCGTCTAACAGACCAGCCATGATGAAGGTTTTAGTTTGCAGCTGTGCGCCCAGCTCAGGCTGACGCGCTGTTGACTCTAACAACTTGCCTCCTAAGATGGCAAAACCGAAACCAGTTGCCAGGGCGGCAGTACTGATAATGATTGCAGCTGCAAGAATGACGAGTTCCATGTGTTACTCCTAACTTTAAGGTTGGTTGAGGTTGAAATTTACTGCTAAAAACTGGCCTTTCATCCACTCATAGGATGAAAGGCGACAAAATCAATGATCTTCGTGGGCTGCGCTGAGATAAACAATCGTCAGCACCATGAAGATGAAGGCTTGCAAAGGAATAACCAGCAGGTGGAATACAGCCCATACCCACTGCATGCCGACGCCGAGAATAGCCATAACCCAACCTGCACCAAAAGTCAGCGCAATCAGGATAAAGACCACCTCACCTGCGTACATATTACCAAACAAACGCAAGGCAAGCGTAACAGGTTTAGTCAGCAAACCAAGCACTTCAAGGAACAGATTGAAGGGGATAAACAGCCAGTGATTAAACGGCGTGAAAGACAGTTCTTTCACAAAGCCTAATCCACCCTTGACCTTGATACTGTAGAAAATAATTAAGAAGAACACACCCAAAGACAAACCAAAGGTCGCATTAGGATCCGCTGTTGGCACAATTTTGAAGTAGTTCACTAGGCCGGTGGCCATCGCCAACTCAGGAATCCAGTCCACAGGCAACCACTTGAGACTGTTCATCAAGAAAATCCATACAAAAATCGTCAGTGCCAGCGGAGCAATGATGGGATTACGGCCGTGGAAGGTTTGTTTGACCATGTTTTCGACAAATTCAAAACACATCTCAACAAAATTTTGCAAGCCACCCGGCACACCTGATGTGGCAACATTAGCTGCTTTTTTGAACACTGCCAAAAAAAGAACACCCATCAGGATAGACCAAAGCATGGTATCGACATGAATGGCCCAAAAACCCATCTCAGCAGCTTGACTGCTTTTTTCTGCCAGCATCCAACCATGCTCAGGGTGTTTTCCAAATGTCAGGTTTGACAAGTGGTGCTGTATGTATTCTACAGGTGTATCTGCCATGATCAGCCTCGATCTGTTAGTGCAGGATCAGGATCGCATTAGCGTTGGTGCTAACCAATGGACCGAGATCACTGCGATGTAAGCACATAATAGGGAAATAGGGTTTGAAGGTTGCACTAGCGCAAAAACCACGACGAATAATGCAAACGTCAAACCAAACTTCACGGCGGCACCGAGCAAAAGCAACTGCACCGCTTGCTGCACTTTCCTTGCTCCTCGATGTCTGAACACCAGCAGGGCAAAAAAAATCTGGGGCACTATGGCGATGACGCCACCCCAGAATGCGGAGAGGCCAGTCCCAGGCCAAAACCACTCAGCCCCAATCACGACGAGGCTTGCAACAAGAACTTGTCCTGCAATCAGCTTTCTAAAAGGCGGCAAGGGAACAGCAGCCATATTTTTCTTACCTTCTAGGACACTGAAATTGTAGACAGCCACGCTTAACAGGGCTTGGATTATAGAGATTTCGCTATCTCTGTTCAACAACAAGCGCTGTCTGTTGAGTCAAATAAGACCAAGGTACAAGATCTTGTCATTTTGCTACTTGGCCGAGCTTAACTTCTCCACCGATTGAGTATCCCATCCAGCTCATCCAAGCTGGAGTAGCCAATCTCTAAACGCCCTTTTCCCTTCGCAGAATGGCGAATCTTGACGGGGGCGCCAATCAAATCCTGCAGTTTTTGCTCTAGCCGCTGAATATCCGGATCTTTTTTCTGCGGCATGGCAATCTGAGGTTGCGCCCATTTTTTCACTAGGCTTTCTGTCTGGCGCACAGAAAGTCCCTGTGCGACCACCTGACGTGCCGCTTGGCACTGATCTTGAGGTTCAAGGCTGAGCAGCGCACGGGCATGCCCCATTTCTAAATCACCATGCTCTAGCAAGAGCCGAACTTCTGGATGCAGCTGCAGCAAGCGCAGTAGATTACTGATCGCGCTGCGAGATTTTCCCACCGCTTCGGCGACTTGTTGCTGCGTCAAACTGAATTCTTTTTGCAGCCTCTGCAGTGCAATGGCTTCTTCAATCGGATTTAAATCTTCTCTTTGTAAATTCTCAATCAGGGCCAGAGCCACGACATCACGATCATCGGCTTCGCGGATAAGACAAGGGACTTTTTCCAACTCCGCGAGCTGAGCTGCACGCCAGCGTCTCTCTCCAGCAATAATCTCGTAACGATCGACACCCAGGCGGCGCACAAGAATGGGCTGCATAATGCCTTGTTGGCGGATCGAAGCGGCCAGTTCTTCTAGGGCTTCGCTATGCATATCCCGCCGTGGCTGATATTGTCCCGGCTGTAAAAATTCAATGGGGAGCTGAACCAGCTGCTCTTGTGGCATGGTGGCTAAAGGCACTTCGGGCGACTTGGCCGCACCCAGTAAGGCATCCAAGCCACGACCCAGCCCACGTTTCTTTGCCATATTCATCTATCAAAGTGACCTTTTTATGAAGAAGTTAAACGATCAGCCGCTTTTTCAGCTGGCTTTGGCTGATTTTCGCAGCAGCTCACCCGCCAAAGCTAAATAGGCGAGGCTCCCTTTGGATTTGGGATCATAGCTCAACACAGGAAGACCATAGCTCGGTGCTTCGGCAAGGCGAATATTACGCGGAATCACCGTACCTAACACACGCTGCTCAAAGTGCTCAATTAACTGTGCAGAGACATCTTTTGTGAGGCTATTGCGTGGATCATACATGGTGCGCAGGATGCCGGCGATTTGTAAACCAGGATTTACTGATTGCGCCACACGTTCCAAGGTTTCCATCAGAGAGGCGAGGCCTTCAAGCGCATAGAATTCACATTGCACAGGCACCAAAACACCTCGGGCCGCGGTCAGTGCATTTAAGGTGAGTAGGTTCAAAGAGGGGGGGCAGTCGATCAAAATAAAATCATACTGGGCTTCGATGCTTGCCAAGGCTTGGCTAAGACGCCGTTCGCGCTGGGGCTGATCAATCAATGCGATTTCTGCACCGGCAAGATCGACATTCGCCGGTAACAGATCATAGCCTGCTGGGTCTGTCGTCAACCTTGCCGCACTGGCTTCAACCTCTCCCAAAAGCACATCGTAAAGGGAATGCTGGAGCGATTTTTTATCCACACCACTGCCGAGTGTTGCATGACCTTGTGGATCCATATCCACCAGCAAGACCTTGCGCTTGGTCGCCACAAGTGAAGCGGCTAGGTTGATACAGGTGGTTGTTTTACCCACACCCCCCTTCTGGTTGGTTACGGCAAAAATCTGCGTCACAGCTTGATCCTTTAAGTTGTTTGCCTCTGAATAATCAACAGATGCCTTTGCGCGCTTTCACCCGGTACCTGCAGGAGATGTGACTCTGCAAGTTGAAAGCCGGCCGGTAAGGCAGCCAATTCATCTTCTGGCCACTGGCCTTTCATGGCTAACCAGCGTGCATTCTCAGTCGCCAGCGCTTCTGTCCACTGAATAAAATCTTGCAAGCTAGCAAAAGCACGACTCACAATCTGAGGGCTTTTAGCCTGCGGTTGATGCTGCTCGACTCGCACTTGTGTCACATCAAAGTGATCAAGCTTTAAGGCGGCTTTGACTTGCACTTGAAAGCGCACTTTTTTGCCGTTTGAATCCACCGACCTGACTTGTAAGTCTGGGCGCATAATCGCAATCGGAATCGAGGGTAAGCCGGCGCCTGAGCCGACATCCAGCAATTCTTTGGGCTGGATATACGGCAGCAAACTTAAACTATCCAGCAGATGCCGTACCACCATTTCCTGTGGATCACGCACTGCCGTGAGGTTATAGGCTTGGTTCCATTTCGACAAGAGGGCAAGATAACTGATCAGCTGATCGAGCTGCTGATCACTGACTTCTTGCTGAAGATCAATCATGCCTTGTGCCAGCTGCTGCCGCAGTAGGTCTTGATTGAAAGCCTTCATAGCGCAGACTCAGCTGAATGGTTGGCTGCAAGACTACGCTTTTTCAGATGAATCAACAGCATCGAAAGAGCGGCTGGGGTTACACCAGGAATCCGCCGTGCTTGGCCGAGGGTTTCTGGCTGATGCTGGATGAGTTTATTCTTGATCTCGTTTGATAAACCATCTACCTGTGCATAATTCAAATCTGCAGGCAGACGCGTTTGCTCTTCTTTGCGTAGCTTGTCAATTTCTAGCGCTTGGCGCTCGATATAGCCAGCATATTTGATCTGAGTTTGGACTTGATCTTGTACCGCAGGATCTTCAACCGCATCGCCTACAGCCCAAGGAGCCAGATCAGCATACTCCAGCTCAGGGCGGCGCAGTAGATCTTCCAAGCTATGTTCACGCGTTAAAGGCTGGCTGAGTCGCGCGGCTAAAGCTTGAGCGGCCTCGCTTTTAGGTTGAATCCAAGTGGCTTTGAAACGCGCTTTTTCAGCCTCGATCGCTTCACGCTTTTTCTCGAAAGCGGCCCAACGCTGGTCATCCACCAAGCCCAAGGCACGACCTTGTTCTGTCAGGCGCAAATCCGCATTGTCTTCACGCAGCAGTAAACGATATTCAGCGCGTGAGGTGAACATGCGATAAGGCTCGCTGGTGCCTAGCGTGATCAAATCATCCACAAGAACGCCAAGATAGGCCTCATCGCGACGTAGACTCCAGGCCTCTTTATCCTGCGCGCGCAAAGCAGCATTGGTGCCCGCAAGTAGCCCTTGTGCGGCGGCCTCTTCATACCCTGTGGTGCCGTTAATCTGCCCCGCAAAGAAGAGGTTATGAATCAACTTGGTTTCGAGACTGGCTTTTAAATCCTGCGGATTAAAGTAGTCATACTCGATGGCATAACCAGGACGCGTAATATGCGCCTGCTCTAAACCACGAATACTACGCACCAGATCCAGCTGAACATCAAAGGGCAGAGAGGTGGAAATGCCATTCGGGTAAAGCTCATGCGTGGTCAGCCCTTCAGGTTCAATAAACACCTGATGGCTGGATTTATCGGCAAAGCGATGAATCTTATCTTCGATCGAAGGGCAGTAGCGCGGGCCAATGCCTTCGATGACACCTGAGTACATCGGTGAGCGATCTAGATTCTGGCGAATGATCTCATGAGTGCGCTCATTGGTATGGGTGATGTAACAACTGATCTGCTGAGGATGTTGCTCGATTGAGCCCATAAAAGACATGACCGGCAGAGGCTGATCTCCCGGTTGAGCTTCCATCACAGAAAAATCGACACTGCGCGCATCGATACGCGGTGGCGTCCCGGTTTTAAGGCGGCCAATACGAAAGGGTCGTTCACGTAATCGGTGTGATAAGGCTTGTGCGGGGGGATCTCCAGCACGCCCACCTGAATAATGATTCATGCCGACATGAATCAATCCACCAAGAAAAGTTCCTGCAGTCAGCACCACGCTGGTGGCATAAAAACGAATACCAGCTTGCGTGACCGCACCAGCGACTTGATCACCTTCAATGATTAAATCATCCACAGCCTGTTGAAAGATCGACAGGTTAGGCTGGTTTTCAAGAATATGGCGGATCGCGGCCTTGTAAAGAATCCGATCAGCCTGTGCCCGTGTGGCGCGCACAGCAGGGCCTTTGCGTGAATTCAGCACGCGAAACTGGATACCCGCTTGATCGGTTGCCATCGCCATCGCGCCACCGAGTGCATCGACTTCACGAACGAGATGGCTTTTCCCTATGCCGCCAATCGCGGGGTTACAGGACATCTGGCCCAGGGTCTCAACATTATGCGTTAAGAGCAGGGTTTGACAGCCCATACGAGCAGCAGCCAAAGCAGCCTCCGTTCCAGCATGACCACCACCGATGACAAGAACATCAAAACGGGTTGGATAATCCACAAGCACACCTCAAGCAAAAAGACCAAGCAAACGACTAAGTATAACTGCACAAGGGGGAGGAGCGACACAAAAATAGCTTTATCCCCATCTATAATAACCATAACAAGAGTAGTTAAAAGACTTTTATTATTGTTATTATTAGTGTGGACAAAATATGTGGATAAGTGACATCAGCCTAGTAAATATAAGGCTTAGAGAATTGAATAACTCTTAGGGTAAGTGACTAAGAAAGTGTGTTTGAGATGATCTAAGGCTGTGGATAAACAGCCATCTTACCCACAAGGCTATTCTACCCACGTAAAAACAACCTACTTTTACCTAGGTTTCACGGCAAAGTATACACACAGAAAAGAGGCATCGAAGAACAGGAGAACCAAAAAAAAGCGGCCCTCAGAAGAAGGTCGCTCTAGAAATGGATATAGACGAAGAGAATGGCGTGATCAGCCGCTCTTTATTTACCAATACAGAACTCACCAAAGATTTTGCCGAGCAGGTCATCAGCACTAAAGGCGCCAGTGACGCTATTCAGTGCCTCTTGTGCTGCACGCAGGTCTTCAGCCAACAACTCTCCTGCTCCTGAGCCCTGTAATTGCATTTGGCCTTGAATCAAGCATCGATGCGCTTGCTGGAGTGCCACCAGATGACGCCGCCGCGCAGAGAATCCACCTTCAGTGGTGCCTTGATACCCCATGACCTGCTTGAGATGCTGTTTTAAATCATCCACACCCTGTTGGTGTTTGGCCGCGATACGGATCACCGGTGGGCTTGTGGATAAATCAGATTGAGCCGCTTCCCCGCTGAGATCTATCTTGTTACGCACTAGAGTCAAACGCTCTGGATGGGGCAGACGCTGAACAAACTCAGGCCAAATTTCTTCTGGATTGAGGCTCGATGTAGTTTGTGCATCCACCAGTAACAAGATGCGATCCGCTTTTTCGATTTCCTGCCAAGCCCGCTCTACGCCCAGCTGCTCAACCTGATCGACTGTTTCACGCAGTCCAGCTGTATCAATAATATGCAGCGGCATCCCATCCAGATGAATCTGCTCACGCAAGACATCGCGGGTGGTGCCGGCAATATCAGTCACCAGCGCACGCTCCTGACCGGCCAAGGCATTCATCAAGCTGGATTTACCCGCATTGGGTCGCCCTGCGAGTACAACATTCATCCCCTCTCTCATCAGACAGCCTTGCTGAGCTTCAGCCTGAATGGCTTCAAGCTGGGTGAGCAGACCCTGTAGTTGCCCCTGCACATGGCCATCGCTGATAAAGTCGATTTCCTCTTCAGGGAAGTCGATGGCGGCTTCCACATACATGCGTAGCTGAATCAATCCATCCACCAGCTGATGGATCTTTTGCGAGAACACGCCTTGCAAAGATTTAAGCGCATTTTCTGCCGCCTGCTGAGAAGTGGCATCAATCAGATCAGCAATCGCTTCGGCCTGAGCTAAATCCAGCTTATCGTTGAGAAAAGCTCTCTGGCTAAATTCACCTGGCTCAGCCAAGCGCACTCCTTGTGCAATCAAGGCCATCAGCAAGCGATCGAGTAAGACGGGGCCACCGTGGCCCTGAAACTCCAGTACATCCTCGCCAGTGAAGGAATGCGGGCCAGGAAAGTAAAGTGCGATCCCCTCATCCAGCAGCAGCCCTTCTGGGCTCTTAAAAGGGCCGTAGTGAGCATAGCGAGCGGGTGGAAGACGCCCTAAGAACTGCTGTGCCAATAAGGAGCACAGTGGGCCTGAGACACGGACGATGCCCACACCACCGCGCCCTGGTGCCGTTGCTATTGCGGCAATCGTATCTTGAGTGGTCATAAAACCTCCGGGGTGTGGATAACAAAACCCCCTCATCGAGAGGGGGTCCTGTTTACTTTATCCACAACCTGAGTGAAGTGTTAACTTTTGGCTGTTTTTAAGGC
This sequence comes from Marinospirillum sp., assembly GCA_007119985.1. Classification (GTDB taxonomy): domain Bacteria; phylum Pseudomonadota; class Gammaproteobacteria; order Pseudomonadales; family Halomonadaceae; genus Marinospirillum. The sequence goes on along the minus strand of SKOQ01000239.1, from coordinate 4,266 downwards.
TTCTTCTTTCTCTATCTTATGGGTGATATACCACTGCTGCAAAATAGAGAGCAGGTTATTCACCAACCAGTAGAGTACCAGACCCGCTGGGAAGAACAGGAAGAAGAAGGTGAAGATGATCGGTAGCATCTTCATGATCTTCGCCTGCATGGGATCCGGCGGTGTTGGGTTCAACAGCTGCTGCAAGTACATCGAGACGCCCATCAGAATCGGCAGCACAAAGTAGGGGTCTTTCATCGATAGGTCAGCGATCCACAACATAAAGGGCGCATGACGCAGTTCAACGGACTCCAACAGCATCCAATAAAGCGCGATAAAGACCGGCATCTGCACCAAAATCGGCAGACAGCCACCCATGGGGTTGATCTTCTCTTTACGGTATAACTCCATCATCGCCTGAGACAACTTCTGGCGATCATCTCCAGCTTCTTCTTTGATCCGCTGTAGCTTAGGTGCCACACGACGCATGTTCGCCATCGAGCGATAAGCCGTTGCCGACAGTTTAAAGAAGGCCAGCTTAATGACTAAAGTAACCAGGATAATCGCCACACCCCAGTTGGCCACAAAGCCATAGAACCAATTCAAGAGCCAGAAAAGTGGCTGCGCGATAAACCACAACCAACCATAATCCACCGTTAAATCAAGATGCTGAGCGACCTGCTTCATTTCGCTCTGTACCTTGGGGCCGATAAAGGTCTGTGCAGCAAGGGTCAGATTTTGACCAGGGGCTAAGAGCTGCTCTTGTCCACGAAAGCCAATGATATTGTTGCCTTGGCGATCAGCACGTGAGCTGAACAGGCTGGTTTCATCCGGCTGAGGAATCCAAGCACTGATAAAATAATGCTGCAGCATCGCGGCCCAACCGCCCTGAGAAGACTCACGGAAGCTTTCACGTTGGATATCACTAAAGCTGACCTTCTGATAGCGAGTTTCCTGCGTGGAGAAGGCACCACCGAGGTAAGCACTCATTCCGAGGAACTCACCTTGACTTGGATCTGGGCTGGAATCACGCTTAATCAAACCAACAAAGCTCGGCTGGAAGGTCTGTTCAGTGGTGTTGTTCAGCTCATAACGCACATCGATCAAGTGGCTCTGGCGTGAAAAGGTAAAGATTTTGGCCACTTCAACGCCATTCACTTCACCACGCATCACGACTTCGAGTTGATCGTCGCCGTCATTCAAGATGTATTCATATTGATCAGGGACCAGCTGGACACGCTGCTGATTGCCCAAACCACTGACATCACTTTGGACGATATAGTGCCGTAGATCATCATCTTGCAGCAGAACAAACGGATCATCTGAATTCAGACGCGCACGATGTTGCAACAACGCAGCAAAAACGATATCGCCACCGCGCGTATTAATACGCACATCAAGAGTATCTGTCGCGACACGCACCAGACGCTGTTGCTGCTGTGGAGCGGTGAGCACTTCCTGAGTTTGTGGTGCGCTGAAGGCTAAAATACTGTCATCTGCTGCGGCATCACCTTGAGGTTGATCAGGGGTGATGTGCTGGATATCAGGCGCACGCACCTGAACTTCGGTCTGGTGATAGTCTTGATTCCACTGAATAATCAGTAGATAGGCGACTAGCGCCAGGGAGGAAAAGAGCACTATGCGTTTTACGTCCATGGGATCACTGCCGCTTAGTTGTTCGTGAATGAGGTGATTTGGCATACCCAGCACGCTGAGTAAGCTGTTGCCATGCTTTGATCAATTCTTGTGCGAGCTGTGCATCAGGCTGTTGCCGATTAACGCTTTTGGTTGCGAGGACAACTAAGTCGAGGAGAGGGATAGCTTGCTGATGGGTGCGAAAGGATTCACGAAAAATCCGTTTTACACGGTTGCGCTGTACGGCCAGACGCAGATTTTTCTTGGCAAAGACAAATCCGATTCGTGACTCAGGGGTTCTTGCCGGCGTTGCGAGAAGCAGGTAGCCACAACAAAAGGCTTTAAACTGGGTATGATCAAAAACGTGACGGAAATCCCCGGGAGTGAGGAGTCTCTTGGACCGGGGAAAACCGCAGTTTTTCATAATGAAAAATCAAGCTTAAGCGCAGAGCTTCTTGCGGCCTTTGGCACGACGGCGAGCCAAAACTTGGCGACCATTTTTAGTAGCCATACGAGCACGGAAGCCGTGGTTACGCTTGCGCTTGAGAACGCTGGGTTGAAATGTACGTTTCATGATTGCTGTCCACAGACTGAGGTAATGGATTTGGAATCGGCGATTCTAGTGAATTTCTTTGACCAAAGCAATGATTTCTCGTCTTGACAGATCAAGTCACAAGCAGAAAAGCCTTGGGAAGGTCTTAAAGAACTCCATCAGAGAAGAGCAGCGCAATAAAAGATAAAAATAAGAAGATTAAAAAGATGATTACTGTTGTTATTATTAGCCCCCAAGAAAAAATGTACTTCTCCTAAAATCCTAATTTTTTCAAAGTCTTACCTAGAAGGAAAGGCTGGATAAAAGCGCAAGATAAGCGAGGGAAAAGGGCAGAGTAGTATGTGGATAAAAAGCTGTTTTATGCACAGGCCATAACCAACCCCAGATTATGCAGAACTTGTGCGTCAGATCTACGCTGTTTTATGCACATGGCGCTGATCTTTCTTTTTGATCATCAGTGATAGTTTTTTTCCTCATCTATCAGGCAAGTGCGACTCAAAATCGTCATTTGAGCGGTGAGATGATGTTTCTCTCTGTGGATAACTTAGCGCTAAAAAGCTAGAATAGCTGGGTCTATTGAGGAGCTAATCTGTGTCAGTTGAAGAACTTTGGAGCCAATGCCAAAAGGTGCTCGAAAACGAGCTGGCCGAGAATCTGGTTGCAACCTGGATTCGCCCGCTACAGCCGGTCATTGAAGGCCGTGTCTTAACCCTGCTTGCGCCCAACCAGTTTGTGAAACGCTGGGTGGCTGAAAAATATCTGAGTCGTATCCAAGAAGTGATGCGTGAGCTTTCGGGGGCTTCTATCCAACAGGTGCAGCTGGGTGTCGGCAGTCGCCAAGTGGCCGCGGCAAAAGTGACGACACCTGCGCCAAGCTTACCCACACCCGCTCGTCAAAAATCAGCCTTGGCAGATTATGGTCATACGTTGACGGATCTGGCAGGAGAAATAGGTACCGGCATTGAGACATCCGCCGAAGAGGCGCCAACCGAAGTCATCAAAGCGGATAAAAAACCCCGCGCGCAGGTTCAGGTTGAAGGTGGCATCAAGCACCCCTCCACACTGAATCCCATGCATACCTTTGATACGCTCGTAGAAGGTAAATCGAACCAGTTGGCTCGTGCGGCTTCTTTTCAAGTGGCAGAGAATCCAGGTGGCGCCTATAACCCGCTCTTTATCTATGGTGGTGTGGGCTTAGGTAAAACCCACTTAATGCATGCCGTGGGTAACCAGATTCTCAAGCAAAACCCCAATGCCAAGGTGGTGTACCTCAACTCTGAGCGCTTTGTGCAGGATATGGTCAAGGCTTTGCAGTTGAACGCGATTAATGAATTTAAGCGCTACTACCGCAGCCTCGATGCTTTATTGATCGATGATATTCAGTTTTTTATTGGTAAAGAGCGCTCTCAAGAAGAATTCTTCCATACTTTCAATGCCTTACTTGAAGGCGGCCAGCAGATTATCTTGACTTCAGACCGCTATCCAAAAGAAATTGGCGTTGAAGAAAGGTTAAAGAGCCGTTTTGGTTGGGGTCTGACGGTCGCGATTGAGCCCCCTGAGCTAGAACTGCGTGTTGCCATTTTGATGAAAAAAGCGGAGATGGCGAAGGTTGATCTCCCCCAGGATGTGGCTTTTTTCATTGCGCAGAAGATTCGCTCTCATGTTCGTGATCTAGAAGGGGCGCTGAATCGTGTGATCGCAGATGCGCATTTCAAAGGGCAACCCATCAGTGTGGAGCTGGTACGGGAATCTCTGAAGGATCTGTTTGCTGTGCAGGATAAACAGGTGGGTGTGGATAACATACAGCGCACCGTGGCAGAGTATTACAAGATCAAAATGGCGGATCTGCATTCCAAGCGACGTAATCGCTCTATAGCACGGCCGCGCCAAATGGCGATGGCTTTGGCTAAAGAGTTAACCAATCACTCCTTACCTGAAATTGGCGATGCCTTTGGTGGGCGAGATCACACTACCGTGCTGCATGCCTGCCGTAAGATTGTCTCTTTACAGGAAGAGAGCGCGGATATCCGTGAAGATTGGAAAAATCTTCTGCGTTTACTCACAAGTTAGTGGCCTATTATCCACAGGCTTATCTACAT
>SKOQ01000136.1 GCA_007119985.1 Marinospirillum sp. | reverse complement strand
TGCTCAAGGTTTATATGCCACCTTATTTGCTGATTATGCGCACTTGAAGGGCGGTGAAGGCTATCCCGGCGTTGGTCTCGAAATGACCTTGGAGACGCATCTTCTCTATTCCATGGATCTACCGATTTCTATCGGTTATGCCTATGGCACAGAAGAAGAGCTGGGTGGCAGTGAGTTCTGGCTGCGCATTGGCGCTCAATTCTAAGACTGGATCAGCCAAGGACGGATGGCCTCGATCCAAATAGTGGTTTTATCGCTCAGGCTTAAGCGCGCATGGGCTGGGCTGGTGGACGGTAGTTGAATGACAGGGCGATCACACCAGGGCGTGCTGAGCTGAGGAAGGACAGCGCGCTGATAGGTTTTCCATGCCGTGCCGCCATTGCAAAAAACCACTTGGGTGGCAGGATGGCGCGCAAACCAAGCCGAAAAATCATGAGGTTGAATGCTTTGAGGCAGGATAGCGCTATCAAGGCTTGACGGCCTAATGCAGGCGGCCATCACATCCCAGACGCCGATCCCTGCACGCTGGATCTGCTGCACACGCTCGTTATAGGGCAGGCTGGGAGAGAAGCCCAGAAGGCCGGCCATAATCGGCCAGAAGGCATTGCGTGGATGGGCATAATAGGCCTGAGCGTTCAGCGAGGCCTGCCCTGGCATGGAACCTAGAATCAACACGCGGGCTGAAGCTGGCTCGATGGGCGCAAAGCTGTGAATGGGTTGCATCGGCAATCCTTAAAAGATCAATGGAGAAGTGCATGAAAATTTGGGTCGATGCGGACGCCTGTCCGACCGTGATGCGGGAAATTCTGTGTAAAGCGGCGGAGCGGGTCAAGTTGCCGCTGATTTTTGTGGCCAATCAGCGGGTGCCTGTGCCCAGTTCGGAGTGGATCAGCGCCGTGCAGGTGCCAGCGGGCTTTGATGTGGCTGATAACGAGATCGTCCGGCGTGTGAGTGCAGGTGATCTGGTGATTACCAGTGATATCCCGCTGGCAGATGAGGTGATCACCCAAGGGGCTTTGGCGCTGAATACGCGCGGCGAGTTGTATACCGCTGATTCGATCAAGGCACGTCTGAATATGCGCGATTTTATGGACACGATGCGCTCTAGTGGTGTGCATACTGGCGGCCCTGCGGCTTTGAGTCAGGCCGACCGGCGTGAGTTCTCCAATCAACTGGATCGCATTTTGACACGTTATCGACGCCAGCATCCTGTGAATGCTGACAGCCAATAACGCACCAAAATATGGCTTAAAAGCATGATTTGCACCGAAATTGGGCGAAAATAAAGCTATTCTGGTGGCTGGAGCCAAGAAAATAAACTGGTATACTTGTTGCATTGCAGAAGATTCAGCGCTCTTCACAAGAGAGCGCAGGAAAAACTCCTTGTTGTTCTCCATAAGTCAACATTCTCAGGATAGATGCTATGCAAACCACCCATCGCTGGCTTTCGATTATCGAAGGCTGTCTTCTGGTCGCTCTTGGCGTCCATCTGCTTCAAGTTTCACAGCTTCTGATCAGCGGTACAGCGGGCCTCGGTCTGGTACTGATTCAGGTCACAAATCTATCTTTTGGTCAGCTGTTCTTTTTACTGAACCTGCCTTTTTATATTTTAGCTTGGCGTACGCTGGGGCGTGCCTTTACCTTGCGTACCTTTTTTAGCATTTCACTTTTGTCGTTACTCTCAGAATTAATGGCGCGCTATGTTGATCTCGCGATCCACCCTATTTTGGCTTCGGTCTTGGGTGGGCTGCTCGTCGGCTTCGGTTTGATCTTGCTCTTTCGTCATCAGGCTTCTTTGGGTGGGATGAACATCCTCGCTGTCTATCTTGAGCGGCGCTTTAACTGGCACGCCAGCACGACGCTCTTAATTGGTGATCTTGGCGTGCTACTGCTGGCGCTCTTTTTATTGGAACCCGCGCAGGTGATCTGGTCTGTGCTGGCCTTTATTGCACTGAGTTCAGTGGTGAAGCGCTATCATCGCCCACCCGCTTGGGCTGTGCCTAAGCCTGCGGCGGCGGGCTGATGCAGCGGTTTTGGATGAGCCGCTGAGAAAATAAATGAAAAATATTTTTTATTTTGTTTGACTTAGGTGCAGAAGAAGCGCAACCTTAGCTTCGTTGGTGCAAGGTGGTTTCAGTGTTGTAACCCTAGTGTGATCGAAGTTGGCGTATAACCTTTCGGTAACATCAGTACTTCATGATGCCTATCTTGATTTCCACATTGAATGAGCTTGGGAAATCATTTCTGAAAGTTCTGATTATTAAAAATATTGAAAGGTGTAAATATTATGGCTAACGGCACAGTTAAGTGGTTCAACGATACTAAAGGTTTCGGTTTCATCACTCCAGACGACGGTGGTGAAGATTTGTTTGCTCACTTCTCTGAAATTCAATCTTCAGGCTTCAAAAGCCTGGCTGAAAATCAGAAAGTTTCCTTTGAAGTGACCACTGGTCCTAAAGGCAAGCAAGCTGCTAAGATCCAAGTGATCTAAGTCGCCGTCCTCCTAGAGAAGGTGTTTTAACACACTTCTCGAAGAAGACACAAGAACCCGCTTTCGAGCGGGTTTTTTGCGTCTGTGATTTTGTTGTCAGCCTCGTGTATCCCTTCCGTTCCTATGCTTATTCGTTTATTCAGCCCCTCTGTCTATCCGCACCTATCAATGGAGTCAGGTGTCGATTGAGTCAGATGTCGAGGCTGAGCTTGCTGGCCAGAAGCACACTGGCTGTTTGGTTGGTGGGGGCTTGCTTAATCTGATCGAGGCTGCACCCAGAGCTTAACGCGCCGAATCCAAGGTAGATCCTCTACGGCGCTCACCAAAGCCTGCTGAAGTGCCTGCGCGTGGACAAGCAGATCATCCTGGTGTTGTGTGAGTTGATCTTGCGTGTAATAAAGATCAATCTCGATCTGATGGTTGAGATAATGCAGGGTAATTTTTTGGGGTGGCTGATAAGCGGCTAAGCCTTGCCAGCGGGCTTGCAGCAGCTGCATGACCTCTGGGCGCAAAGGCAGTAAGGCTTCTGGGTGAGGAGCCAACACGGCGGCATCATCTTCTGGGTCGATGTGATAGGTAATATCATCAATATCCACAAAGGTATCGCGCAGATGGCGTGCCACCCAGACGCCGATTTCATGGCCTTCTGAAACGCTGATATGTGGCGGCACTTGCAAGTGAATATCCAGCAGTGTGCGATTGCCCATGCTGCGTGTTCTGAGGTGATGCACGCCCCGAACACCTGGAATCGATTGTGCCGCCTCTTTGATCGCGCGGGTGGTCGCTTCAGGTAAAGCTGTGTCAACCAGCTCCTGCAAGCTGCTCCAAATTAGTTGAATCCCCATCCGAGCAATCATCGCGCTGAGGATGATGGCGGCCAGTTGATCTAGCCATGAGAAGCCTGCAAAACTGCCCAATAGAGCCACTAACACGACGACGGAGGACAGTGCATCGCTACGATGATGCCAAGCATTGGCGGTGAGAAGCTTGGAGCGTAGGGCGGTGGCAATGCGCAGTGTATAGCGAAAAATCCATTCCTTGCTGGCGATCGAAGCCAAGGCCACGACCAGTGCGATCCAATGGGGCAGCGCAAAACTGCTGCTGCTCCATAAACGGCTGAGGCTATCCCAAGCCAAGGCACCCGCTACACCGATCAGCAAGGCACCCAGCAGCAGGGTCGCGAGCGTTTCGTAGCGGTCGTGCCCATAGGGGTGATCTTGATCTGGCGCTTGGCGGCCAAAATGCGTGGCGACCAGAACCAGTGCATCGCTGAGTAGATCGGATAAGGAGTGGAGCCCATCGGCAACTAGGGCCTGAGACTGCGCCCAGAAACCCACTAGGATCTTGACCAGCGCATTTGCCGCATTTACCCATAAGCCAATCCATGTCACCTTCTGGGCGGCTTTTTTTTCTGCTTGCTTGTCAATGGATCTGTGTGAGTTGGGTGTCATGGCAGACTCTAGTGTGTTGGGTCATCCAAGCGATTAAAGTAGTTCTTGACTGGATTGGCATACATGTCCAGCCATTGATGTTGGTAGGCTTCTGGACAGGCAGCCAGCTGCTGATTAAAAGCGGCGCGATAACGCAGATCAAAATCGGGCAGTGCAATATCTTGCAATTCACCTAAGGCTTCGAGGGCCAGATAGTGACTTGGGAACAAGCGATAAAGGCGTGCAATCTGCGCATCGATGGCCTGAGCAACGGCATCTGCATCGGTCAGATCAGCTTGAAGGGGTTCACCAAAGGCCACATGAACACGGCCTTTATAGCCCGCGATGCCTTGGGCGATGCTGATCATATCCTCAAACTCTCCCTTGGCATAGCTGCCTTCTTGCTGCTTCATGACCAGCTCGCGTGCTTTCTCTATGCCCAGTGGGTCATATTCATAGCTGATCGCAACGGGCACGATGTTGAGCTGTTGGATGATCTCGCTAAAGGGGAGTTCTTTCTTTTTCGCCATGCAGAACATTTTGATAATGGCTGGATCGGTGCGATCAATCCCGTTTTTTGCCCGACCTTCTCGCTGGGCAATCCAGATGGAGTGGTGTTCTTGATGCAGGCTGAAATCGATATAGCGCGAGAGCTGTTGAAAGGCCGCCATCACTTGGCGCACCCCTTTTGCAGATCGCTGAACGATAAAACTCTTGTTGAGTCGCATCAAATCGCTGACATAGGGTTTTTTGAGTAGATTATCGCCTATCGCGATCCGCACGGTGTTCATCCCGCGTGTATGCAGGGCATAGTTCACCAGTGCGGGGTCCATTGCAATATCACGATGATTGCTGACAAACAGATAGGTTTGCTGAGGATCGAGCTTTTCGATGCCATCAACAGTCATGCCATCCGTCGATTTGGCGAGCATCCGCGCCATATAGGCTTCGACATAAAGTTGGACGTCTCTGATGCTGTGCGCGCGACCAAGGAGACGGCGCAGATTTTTGCGTACCAGCCAGCTGAGAAAAGGCGCGATCAGTGGCGTTGAAGCCCAGCGCGGAAACTTAAAGCGCAGTATGGCCTGTGCCAATTCAGGATCTTCGGCCAGTCGGTTGAGCACTGGGTGCACCTCATCATCATGATAAGGGCGAATATTGGCGAATTCATCGTGAGGGGTGGTCATAAATACAGTGTCTCAATTTACAGTTCTGGCGGAGTATGCAGAGCGCTATGCAAGCCTTCATGAAGCTGGATGAGGCGATCAATCAGACCGCTCAGACAATTGGTCATCAGGATAAATTCGGCATCTAAGGCAATCAAGGGATCTTGGTCTGGATTAACATCGGCCGCCTCCTCGATCAATTGATCTGCATATTGAAGCGTCTTGAAGCCAAGTTGATCTGTTAAGGTGAATTGCACCTGATCCTGCCAGTCAAGGCGAAGCTGTGTGACCTGCTGACCATGGGCCACAAGTTGGCGAATTTCTTCACTCTGTAGATCTTGGCCCTTGCAGCGTACCACGGCTTGGCTGTCTTCTGGATCACGTAGCTCGCATTGATCGAGCAGGGTAAAATCCTGTGCAGGTTGATCGATCAGCCATTGTGTCATCACTTGTGTGCTGGTGAGCTGTGTATTGAGTGGGATGACTGGCAGGCTACCTAGGCTCTCGCGTAAAAGATTCAACGCCAGTTCGCAGAGTTTTTCTGAGCTGTGATTAAAGATCAAGCGTTGTTGTTGTAAATCTATCCATAAATGGAGCTGGCGCGAACGGGTAAAAGCTTGAGGTAGTAGCGTGATTTTCACTTCCTCTGCCAGCTGCTGTTTTTCTTTGCGGCCTATGGTGCGTTGTTCGCTAGCAGCTCTTTGTTCGGCTAACAGCTGGACCTGTTCGTTGATGACGGATTTCGGCAGGATTTTTTCTTCAATCTTGAGTGCAATCAGCCATTGATCGCCCTGCTGGTGGATCAGTTGTGCCTGACCTGTGGGCGAGATCCAGCCTAGGCTTTGCTCTTGTTGCGCCATGCAGGGCTGGAAGGCTTGCTTGGCTAGCCCTTCTTCAAAGCTTTGACTCTGCCAGGTTTGGGGGCGAGTCAGTTGATAGATGCGTAACGCTTTAAACCACATGAAAAAACCCTTCTGCTCAATGAGTCGGCTATTATCTCTGATCACAAGGGGAGACGCCAGAGTCCAGCTGAGTGAGAGCGAAGTGGTGGCCTAAAAAGCAAGATCCCCGCAGTCAGCGGGGATAGTCGAGATGAGTCAGTGGCATGGAATCAAATAAAGATTATAGGAGACCAGATTGTACCGCGGGATTTTTGTGAATGGCGGAGACGCCGCGCATACCAGACCAGCGATCTTCTCTGCCTTCACGCCAGCCATTTAGCCAGTTATGACGCAGCTCTTCTTGGGTGAGTGGACATTTGTCTTTGGATTGACCTGCCATGCCAGCTTGGTAGCCACGGGTAAAAACACTCTGAGTACGATCTCGTTTTTGACGCTTCATAGAGTACGGCCTCTCTTGTTTATTGTAAGATAGCATCCTTCTCCGGCAGGTCACTCGAGTGCCTCACCTCTATTGATAGGGGATATGACAGCTAAATGACAGCTTATTTTATTTATCATTTAGGGTTGAATGATTGGGCAAGCTAATGGAACCTTTCGTTTATCACGCTAGGCCCATGAAACCTAACCGTTTTTTTTCGCCAGCTTCAACACAAGGCGTGTTGATTTTGGATCCGATTTTCGCCGTCTTTCACGGTGGCGCTACATAAAAGGCTGCACGACTATGCTTGATCATCTTTACACTTTTCATCTGAGTTGCTCGCAGGGTTTAGAAGCGCTTCTTGCTGATGAGGCCAAATCTCTGGGATTTGTCGAAGCCAATCCGCGTGTTGGTCGAGTTACAGGACAAGGCACTTTAGAAGCGGCCTATCGGGTTTTGATCTGGTCACGCTTAGCCAGCCGTTTGTTGCTGGAGTTGGATCAAGCCACAGTGACTAGTGCGGAAGATTTGGCGATTTGGCTCAAGGCCATCGATTGGCAGGACCATCTGCTTGCCGAGGGTAGCTTTGCCGTAGATGTGCATGGTACGACGCCTGCGCTGCGCCATACGCATGATACAGCGCTGCGGGTGAAGGATGCGGTGGTCGATTATTTTCGCGATCTGTGTGGTCAGCGTCCGAATGTGATCAAGGAGCGCCCTGATCTGCGTGTGCATCTGCGCTTGGATAAAAATGAGCGGGCCACAATCAGCCTTGATCTAGGTGGGATCAGCCTGCATCAGCGCGGCTATCGTTTACAAGCTGGTGCTGCCCCCCTGCGTGAGAATCTGGCCGCAGGCTTGCTGATTCGGGCTGGTTGGCCGGAGTTGGCGCGTGAGGGCGCGGCTTTCATCGATCCTTTTTGCGGTTCTGGCACTCTGCTTGCCGAAGCCGGTTTGATGGCCTGGGATATTGCCCCTGGCTTATTGCGCCCTTGGATCGGGGTAGAAACCTGGTTAGGCCATCACGCCAGTGTGTGGCAAGACTTGATGGAGGAAGCCGAAGTACGTCGTGCTGAGGCTGCTTGGCGGCGTTTTGATCTCCGTGGTCGAGATCAAGATCCAAGTGCCATTGCCACCGCACAGGCCAATCTCAAGCGAGCAGGTTTGGCGGGCTTGATTGAAGTGGAGCAGGGTCGTGCGCAAGATTTACCTGCACCCAGCGCAACACGAGGGCTGGTGATCACCAATCCACCCTATGGGGAGCGTTTGGATGAGTTGGCCGGATTAGCCAGTGTGTATGCTGCTTTTGGACAGCGTGTGCAGCAGCACTATGCAGGCTGGCGTCTGGCGCTCTTTACTAATGAGAAGGATCTGGCCTACCGGATTCCAGCCAAACCCTATAAAAGCTACCCGTTGAAAAATGCGGCGCTAGACTGCCGCCTATATTTATTTGAGCTCAGCGGTGACACTCAGCGTGTGGTTCCAGCGCGCGCGGCCCAAGAGCCAGTCGAGGGCAGGAGTGAAGAGAAGGCGCAGACGGAGGCACTGGCCGACCAGTCCGCTGAATCTCAGCCTGTTGTGGCGGCACCTGCGTGGAGCGAAGGCGCGCAGATGCTGGCCAATCGTTTGCGTAAAAACCTGAAAAAATATGCGCGTTGGTTGAAGCGAGAGCAGGTGAGCTGCTACCGCCTCTATGATGCTGATTTGCCAGAATATGCATTAGCGATTGATCTGTATACCGATGCCAAAACGGGCCAGCAGCAGGTGCATGTACAAGAGTATGCGCCACCGGCAAGCATCCCTGAGAACAAAGCGCGCCAGCGTTTGATGGAGGCCTTGATTGTCTTGCCTGAAGTCCTTCAGGTGCCTGCGCAGGCTCTGCATTTAAAGCAGCGTCAACGTCAGGCAGGCAAGCGCCAATATCAAAAGCAAGGAGAGGCTGGTGCTTTTTTTACAGTGCGTGAGGGCGCTGCGCTGCTGGAGGTGAATCTGAGCGATTATTTAGATACTGGCTTATTCTTGGATCACCGTCCTATCCGTCGGCGCTTGTATCAAGAAACGCAAGGGCTACGCTTTTTGAATCTCTTTTGCTATACCGGTGTGGCAACCGTGCAGGCTGCGCTCGGTGGTGCTTTGCACACCACCAGTGTGGATTTATCCCGCACCTATTTGAGCTGGTTAGAACGCAATCTCGCGTTGAATAAACAGGAGAGCAAAAAACACTTTTTGGTGCAGGCGGATTGTCGGGCTTGGTTGGCGCAGCAGGCGCAGGAGCGACGCTTAAGCTATGATCTGATTTTTATGGACCCACCCACCTTCTCGAATTCAAAACGTATGCAGGGCACCTTGGATATTCAGCGGGATCAGGAGGAGCTGGTCCACCATGCGATGTCATTACTCACCAGCGATGGGGTGTTGATCTTCTCCAATAATTTACGCGGTTTTAAGATCAGCCCAGCGCTTTTAGAGGCTTATGAAGTACAGGATATCAGCCGTGCTACGCTCGATCCTGATTTTGAGCGCCGTCCGAAGATTCATCAGTGTTTTGAAATACGCCATCCTGTTGCTGAATAAAGAGGTTGTATCGCCCCAGTCATCGGATTGGGGTGATTTTGAGGAGTCAAATTAAAGATGCGATTAGATGTGAAGCTCTATACCACCTTAGGCTGTCATTTATGCGAGCAGGCGCAGGCCTTACTGCAGCCTTGGCTTGCGCAGGGCGTGCAGGTGGAGCTGGTGGATATTATCGAAGACGAGCAGCTGGTTAAAAGCTATGGGGTTCGCATTCCTGTGCTGGCAACTGCGCAAGGAGCGGAATTAGGCTGGCCTTTTGATGCCCTTCAGTTGCAGCAGTGGTTACTCGCGCAAGCTTAAGGCTGATATCGAGAGTGAGGCCTTGGTGATCGCGCTGTGATCGACCTAGTTTTGAAAGGCCAGTTCTTCTTGCATGGTGGCCTGTAAATCGGCTGGAATGTGATTGAGGCTGTGGGTTTCAAGCACTTTATGGTAGCCACGGCTTTCTTGAATATGGCGTACATCATCCACCAGGATCGCCGCCTCATCCTCAGATTGGACTAAGGTATGCTTGATGCCGCCATACTGGGTACCGGTTTGCCCCCAGACACGCGTGACCAGCAGATCACCGAGCATATCCTGATGCACATAGACTAGATAATAGTCCTGTTCTTTTTCCCAGCGTATTAGCACGTGATGACTCCCATGATACAAGATGCCAGTAAGCGGCTGTGTTGGCTTGCTGATCAACTGAAAGGTGTTCAGCTTAACCTTTTGGATTGTAAACTCTTTTTAGCGTGAGCGAGAAATATTTTATTGCTGAGGCTCAGCAGAAGCACAGAAACCACCTTCTCTTTTCTCTTTCAATAAGGATGACACCATGCGCTTAGTGGTCGATGAAAATATCCCCTTTGCCGAGGCTTTTTTTGCCTCCAGCGTGAGTGAGCTGATTCGTCTGCCAGGTGCCGCGATTCAAGCCTCGACTCTGCAAGAAGCCGATGCACTTTTAGTGCGTTCGGTGACGCAGGTGGATGCAGCACTCTTGGCGCAGAGCCGAGTACAGTTTGTGGGCAGTGCCACCATCGGTGTTGATCATGTCGATCAAGCCGCTTTGGCCGCGCGCGGTATTCGTTTTGCCCATGCGCCAGGCTGTAATGCTGATTCGGTGGTGGATTATGTGCTCGCCTGCTTGTTGCAATTGGCAGAAGAACAGGGCTGGCAGCTTGATCAGCAACGCATCGGGATCGTGGGGGTTGGACAGGTCGGTGGGCGCTTGGCGCGGCGTTTGGGCCAGCTGGGGTGTCGCTTACTGCTCAATGACCCTCCGCGTGCTGCTGCTGAACCACAAGGCAACTGGGCCAGTTTAGAGACGCTCCTCGAAGAAGCCGATCTCTTGTGCTTACATACCCCGCTGGTGCGTGATGGCCTGCATCCGAGTTGGCACCTGATCGGGGCCGCGCAATTAGAAAAGATGCGCGCACGGGTGTTGATCAATGCTGGGCGCGGGGCGGTCATCGATCCAGTGGCATTAGCAGCTTATCTTGCGCAACCTACGCCAGCCGAAGTGCTGTTGGATGTCTTTGAAGGTGAGCCGAATCTGGATCGCGAGCTGATCGCGCAGCTCAAGCTGGCCACGCCACATATTGCTGGTTATAGTCTGGAGGGCAAGGGGCGCGGAACAGAGCAGCTCTATCAGGCTTGGTGTCAGTGGCAGGGGCAGCTGCCGCAGCATCAATTGGCTGATTTTCTGCCTGAAGTACCTTGGCGTCAGCTGGTGCTTAGTCCACACCTCACGCCGCAACAGGCGGCCTTGCAAGCGGCGAGTCTGGTGTATCAACCCGCGCTGGATCACTGGCGCTTGCAGCAAGCCTTAAAACAGGCACAGCCAACGGCGGCGATCTATCATCAGCTGCGCAAGCAGTATCCTGAGCGGCGCGAGTTTTCGAGCCTGGAAGTCGTCAGTGACAATCCAGCCCAGCGGGCTTGGCTCAGCGCGCTGGGCTTTCGCTTGGGTTAAACCTTAAAGCGCGCAATACGATGATCGAGCTGCTCAGCAAGGCTGGCCAGATTCTGGCTGGCACTGCGAGTCTGGCTGGTGGCGGCAGAGCTTTCTTCGCACAGATGAACAAGATTGACGATATTGCCGTTAATCTCTTCTGCCACCTGAGACTGCTGCTCGGCGGCAGCGGCAATCTGATGGTTCATATCGCGAATATGCTCAGCGGCTTCGGCAATACTACGCAAGGAGGTCTCTGCATCCTGTGCGGCTTGAACCGTGGCATCAGTTTCGCTGAGGCTATGATCCATGGTTTTCACTGCCAGCTGCGCACCCTCTTGCAAAAGCTGAGTAATACGGCTGATCTCTTCTGTGCTTTCTTGCGTGCGGCTGGCCAGTGCGCGCACCTCATCCGCGACCACGGCAAAGCCACGGCCAGCTTCACCTGCTCTGGCGGCTTCAATCGCAGCATTCAGCGCCAGCAGATTGGTTTGCTCTGCCACCGCACGAATCACATCCAGTACAGTGCCAATCTGTTGTGTATCGTCACTTAAACGATGAATCACCTGAGTGGACTCCTGGACCTGCGTGACCAGCTGATGAATGGCTTTTGAGGCTTGATGTACACTGTCATAGCCACTTGAAACCGCTTGATCTGCTGAATTAGCCGCCGAAGAAGCTGTGCGAGCACTGGCGGAGACTTCGAGAATGGTATGGCTCATCTCGTTGATCGCCGTGGCCACTTGATCCGTCTCACGTGTCTGTTGATCTTGCGTAGTGTAGCCCTGCTCAGCAACCTGCATCAGCTGGTCTGAGGCCTCAGTCACCTGAGTCGAAATCTGGCGCATCTCCTTCAGCATACCTGAGAGCTGCTCAGTCATTTTCATCACGGCGCCCATAATGCTCTTTGGATGAGCACGAGATAAGCCTTGAATGCAGGTGAAATCACCTTCGGCCACCTTTTCAACCAGCTCGCGTGTGGCGGCGACTTCACCTCCCAGCTGCTTGAGGACCCAGTTACGGGTGAGGATTGAAAAGCCGACGGTAATCAGCACTAAAACCAGCGCCAATAAACCGATCCGCCAAGCCAGGCTGGTAAAAATACTACTGATATCATCGACATAGATCCCCGTGCCGATGACCCAATCCCACTCAGGGTCATGGACAACATAGGAGAGCTTAAGGTAGCGGTCTTCGGTGACACCGCCGCCAGCGAGTGGTTTGGGCCATTGATACTCGACAAAGCCACGCCCATTCAGCTGGGTCACCGTTTGGGTGAAGGCGACAAAGATATTCTCGTTATCTAAGCGTTGATCCACACGGCCATCCACGCTACGAATACGGGTCGCATAGTGATAATTAGGGTTATCCAAAATCTGGCCATTCAAGCGCGGTACGGTCGGGTGCATAATCATACGCGGAATCGGGCGAGTCAGATCATTGATCCAGATGTATTCCACTTCTTGATAGCGCAACCCCTGAAGCGCTTGCTGGGCGGCGAGCTGAGCTTCTTCCTGGGTCATCTGCCCACTGCGGGCCTGCTGCTGATAATGGCGCAGCAGACCTTCCGCTAGATCGACAATGGCGACAATGCGTGTTTCACGGTCTTCATGCAGGATCTGATTGAGCGTTGTCAGGGCAACACCGGCCATAATGGCAAAACCGAGCAGCGCCAGCAGAGGGATGACCAGCAGACGGCCGCCAATTGTTTTTATTTTAAGCATAGGAAACCCTAGGTGTTTGAGTGAACACGGGATGGGTCAGCGTGACCTATCAAGATGTATCAAGTCAGAGCATCTTAACAGTCGCAGTCAGGTTTTAGATTTAGCCTTTAGGCTTAGAGGGAGGCTGAACAGAAGGTAGTAAAAAGGCCACTCGAAGGTGGCCATGTTTGAAACTCAATAGTCATTGCTGCTTTTATTGCTCAGCTGTTACTGATAAGCGCGCTGACGCAGAGCGGCAATGCGATCATCCAGTGGTGGATGGCTTGAAAAGAGCTTTTGGATCATGCTCTGTGCCTGGCCTTTATTGATGCCAAAGGCAGTCAGGCTGTCAGGCATTTCATTAGGCAGGTTCTGTTCGGCTTTTAAACGCTCCAGGGCATTGATCATCGCGCCAGCACCGGCCAGATGCGCGCCAGCGGCATCGGCACGATATTCACGGAAGCGGCTGAACCACATGACAATCGCCGAGGCCAGAATACCGAGAATGATCTCAGCAATAATCGTGGTCACAAAGAAGGCGATACCATGGCCTTGCTCATTTTTGAAGACAACGCGATCCACTGTATGACCGATAATGCGTGCAAAGAACATGACGAAGGTATTGACCACCCCTTGCACCAGCGCCAAGGTGACCATATCGCCATTGGCAACGTGGCCGATCTCATGAGCCAAGACAGCGCGGACTTCTTCAGGGCGCATACGCTCCATCAGGCCCGTGGACACAGCAACCAGTGCGTCATTGCGGTTCCAGCCGGTCGCAAAGGCATTGGATTGGTGTGAAGGAAAAATACCGACTTCGGGCATTTTAATACCCGCCTTTTGCGACAGCTCGGCAACAGTTTGCATCAGCCACTGCTCTTGCTGATTACGTGGCTGAGTAATGACCTGTGTGCCTGTGCTTCTTTTGGCCATCCATTTTGACAAGAGCAAGGACACGCCCGAGCCGACCATACCAAACACAAAGCAGAAGATCAGCAGGCTGGTAAGATTTAACCCACCGCTGGCATCAAGATAGCTGCCCACGCCCAATAGGTTCAGGGTAATACTGGCGATCACAATAATCGCCAAGTTGGTGAGCAAAAAGAGCCCAATACGCATCATAGGTGTGTTACTCCTCATTTTTTAGTGATTCTGGGGCTTAGATTAGGGCAAAGTTAAAAGGTTTCAAGGTCTTTGATGTGCTAAAAGAGCAGAGAAGGGCTCGGTGGATCTGAGGCAGGCCAAGCTGCCCCAAATACTGTGCATCGCTCTCATGAATGTTATTGACGATAGCGTGATAAAAAACGCTCCAAACGGCCAATCGCATCTTCCAAATCATCAACGCGCGGCAAGGTTACGAGGCGGAAGTGATCCGGCTGCACCCAGTTAAAGGCAGTACCTTGAACGAGCAGAAGTTTTTCCTGGCGCAGCAGATCCAATGCAAACAGCTCATCGTTCTGGATATTAAAGACCTTCGGATCAAGACGCGGGAACATATACAGCGCGCCCTGGGGTTTGGTGCAGGTCACGCCAGGAATCTGTGTAATCAGCTCATAGGCTTTATCGCGCTGGGCCAGTAAGCGGCCGCCGGGTAGGATATAGTCCTGAATACTTTGATAGCCGCCGAGCGCCGTCTGAATCGCATATTGTGCTGGGACATTGGCACACAGGCGCATCGAGGCCAGCATATTCAACCCTTCGTGATAGTCCTTGGCCAGATGCTTGGCACCAGAGACAATCAGCCAGCCAGAGCGAAAGCCAGCGACACGGTAGCTTTTTGACAGACCGTTAAAGGTGCAAAAGACCAGGTCATCCGCGAGGCTGGCAATCGAGGTGTGCTGGGCTTCGTCATAGAGAATCTTGTCGTAGATTTCATCAGCGAAAACGACCAGCTGATGTTCACGCGCCAGATCAATAATCTGTTGTAGCAGTTCGGTGGAGTAGACCGCCCCAGTGGGATTATTGGGGTTGATGATCACGATACCGCGCGTGCGCTTGGTGATCTTCTTCTTGATATCTTCGATATCAGGAAACCAGTCGCTTTGCTCATCGCAGATATAATGGACAGCATTGCCACCAGCCAAGCGGGCGGCGGCTGTCCACAGAGGATAGTCTGGTGCGGGAATCAGAATTTCATCTTGATCATTCAACAGGGCCTGCAGCGCCATGACGATCAGCTCGCTGACACCGTTGCCAAGGTAGATGTCTTCAATCGCCACATTGGCAATGCCCTTACGCTGACACTCTTGCATCACCGCCTTGCGCGCAGAAAATAGCCCCTTGGAGTCGCTATAACCCTGTGCTTGATGGAGGTTGCGCATGACGTCTTGAAGAATTTCATCTGGTGCTTCAAAACCAAAAGGCGCGGGGTTACCGATATTCAGCTTCAGAACACGATGGCCTTCTTCTTCGAGGCGCTTGGCTTCTTGTAATACCGGGCCGCGAATATCATAACAAACATGGTTTAACTTATTGGATTTACGCAAGGGATTCATAACAAGATCCTAAAAGAAGGCTAATCGGCATCTATAAAGCAATTACGGCCCTGATGCTTGGCAGCATACAGGCGCTGATCCACTCTTTGCAGGGCTGAATCGAGGGATTCTTGATCACGCAACTGGGTGATGCCAATACTGGTCGTAAAGTGCACCGTCTGGCCGTCATGGGCGTGAATATCGGCATGACTGCAGCCTTTTAAAATCCGTTCGGCAATCTGAGTGGCGGCCTCTTTGTTCGCGCCAGGCAGGACGGCCATAAACTCTTCGCCGCCATAGCGGGCGACTAAATCCGATTTGCGCACTTCACTGCGCAGGATCGCGGCAAACTCTTGCAGAACATGATCACCAATGGAATGGCCGTAGGTGTCGTTGATTTTTTTAAAGCGATCCAGATCAAACATTAGCAAGCAGACAGGGGTTGCCGTGCGCCCTTCTTCAAGTGCCTCTTGGCGCTGCGCTTGCAAGTGATCCAGCTGCTCTAAAAGAACACCGCGATTAAGAAGCCCTGTCAGGCTATCCATGCTCGCTTGACGATAAAGGCGCATCAGCGCGCTAACTTGGGAGTGATTGGCCCATAAGGAAATGCACAGCACGGTGCCCAGAAGCCAGATCTCCTGCAAGCCGGCAATCGAGCCAAGCTGACCAAGGTGATAGAGCACAAAAGCTTCTAACAGGCAGACTGCAAAGCCAATTCCAAAGCCTTCGATTAAAGTTAGCGGAAAGACGCTGATAAAAGCCACCAGCAGCAGTGGGATAAAGTTATAGCCGGCCAAGGAACCAAGACTTGGCCCGATGGCCCAAGCGAGCGCGGCATAAAAAATCAGTGGCAGTAAAAGCGTTGCTGCAAGCAGATTGCGCACACGATTGAGATTCTGGCGGCTCTTGATTAGGCGGTAGAGCACCAAGGCAAGGCTGAGCATGAGTAGGCTACGCCCGATCAGCAGCTCTAGTGTGTAGCCTCGAGGGAGCAGTAAAAGATCGACCAAAAACCACAGAGGCACCAGCAAAAAAAAGGCACTGGCCACAAAGACGAGGCGGCTGCGCAGGTATTCACTGCGCGCACAATTAAAATCATGGGAATGATGACGATTACTGAGCGTATCGCGTAAAGAAGCTGGCAGCCAGCGTGGATGCCAGGGGTTACGCAGTTTGAGGCCTAAAGAAAAGCGCCGACGCTCAGTGTGGGGCATGATGGCTAGGATTCCTCTTTAAATTCAGGCGCATCTTGCCCTAAGTCAGTGGCTTCACGCAAGGCCAGCAACATTTCTTCTGTAGGGATATCTTCAGGTGCTTCTAAGGTGATGAGTCCCAGTTGACCACCACGTAGATCATGCAGCAGGACTTCACAGGCGCGGTGGTAATCGATTTCGCCGCCAGCCCTGAGTCCACCCCGTTTTTCGGCAATTAATTTCAGTAAAGCGGCCGGCGTTTCTGGCTGCTCTTTTAGCTTATAGCGCTGGATGATGCGCTCTGGGTAGCGCTGCAATAAATCCTGTGCAGCCCAGAAGCCGACTTCTTCGTAATCCATTGCTGTATCACGAATCGCTCCGGAGGTGGCTAGACGATATGCAGAATCTGGCCATTCGATTCTTGGCCATAAAACGCCGGGTGTATCAATAATCTGTAAACGATCACCCACCTGAATCTTTTGTTGGCGCCGTGTGACGGCAGGCTCGTTCCCTGTTTTGGCGATTTTTTTCCCGGCTAAAGAATTGATCAGCGTGGATTTGCCCACATTGGGAATGCCCATCACCAGCGCTTTGACAGAGCGACTTTCACGGATATGACTAGTGAGCTGTGCGCAGAGGCGCGCGATGGGTTGGAGGGTTTTCTTGTCGGTGGTGACAATAGGCAGGGCGCGCATCTGGCTGTCCTGTTCAAAATGTTCGACCCAAGCTTGGGTCAACTGCGGGTCAGCCAAATCGCTCTTAGAAAGAAGCTTAAGTCGAGGTTTGTGTTCGATCAGCTGCCCTAACACTGGGTTGGCGCTTGAAAAGGGGAGGCGTGCATCGACCAGTTCAATGACCAGATCAATCTCGGGTAGGGCTTTTTTGATTTCTTTACGGGCCTTGTGCATATGGCCCGGATACCAATTAATAGTCATAAAAATCTGCTTGTGCTTGAGGCGAGAGGGGCATGCAAAATAACATCAGCGTGTGCTGGATGTCGGCTTGATGCTGGAGTGGAGAAGGAGCATGGTGACAAAGCCATTAAGCTGTCAGTCGTCATAAACCTGCTTTTTCTTCCAGCTATCAGCTTCATCAATCATTTCAGAAACGCTATCAGCAAGCTGGTTGTTACCCGCTTCGGCTGAAAGTGCGATCTGTTCTTCGAGTTTTTGGATCATTTGGCGAGATTCAAGCAGCATTTGGTTGTTAATGCCATTTGGGTTGTTGCGGTTCAGTTCGCTCATAATGCGTTTATGGTGAACAACAGCGAGACGCAGATTGCCTTCGAGTTCGGCCTTGCGCGCTCCAGATTGAAAAACTTCTACCATCGTTTGTGTAAAGGCCTGTTTGATCTCATTGAGATAAATTTGTGCAATACGGTGTGAGATTTTTCGGTCTTGGTACATCGCTACAATTAGCTTGTTGAGCAGCTTGAGATTGCGACGAACGGCATTGGCCAGCTGAATATCGGTCACTGGCTTATGCTGAGGCTGATTACTGCTGCGCATGCTATTCAGCTTATTCTGCGCTGTCTCGAGTTCTGCGCTCAGCTTGGCATCCTGGCCGCTTGAGTTTTGTATCTCATGCAGCAGCTCAATCCACTGGGTCGCCAGAAAGATTCTGAAATCCTGGGTGATATAGGTTGGTGGCAACTCTTCTAAGAGCAGTTGGATTTGCCGAGCACGATCACCAAGAACGCGAATACGACGTAACTCTTCAATTCTTTTCTTCTCGTTTTGCTGTCGAGCAAATACAACCAATACCAACAGTAGGGCGAAAGCAAACACCCCACCGAGGACTAAAATGATGACCATCCTGTGCTCCCGCAAGCTTATCTTTGCTAGATCAGATCTAAAACTCCAGCGCCTAAGTATCTTACAAAGCTTAGCTGGATGACAATCATGTGCTTCATATTTTAGTCGATCAGGCGTGTTTTGCGGGCTTCGTAAAAAAAATGCAAAACAGAGTTGACACAAAGAGAAAGCATCTTTAAGATACGCGCCATCTTGAACAGAGCAAGTTATGTCCCATTCGTCTAGTGGTCTAGGACACCGCCCTTTCACGGCGGTAACAGGGGTTCGAACCCCCTATGGGACGCCAAGCGGGAATAGCTCAGTGGTAGAGCACAACCTTGCCAAGGTTGG
>SKOQ01000122.1 GCA_007119985.1 Marinospirillum sp. | reverse complement strand
CCACCTCGATCTGAAACGGCATATACGAAGACCGTGGCACGAGGGCTGGTGAGCAGCTGCGCTGCATCACTTAAGGCCAGGTTCAGGATAAAGTTCGGTCCGATTTCTGCCAGAGCCTCCATACCTAAGCGCGCACGCACATCGTTAATGCCCTCACGCAGCGATTCTGAAGCTTGCACACTTTGTACTCGGCCTAAAGCCGCCTCCCAGTGACGACGGGCTTGATCCCATTGTTGATTTTGATAAGCCGCCATCCCCAACAGGCTCAGTGTTGCTGGCTCAGAAGCATCCAGGGCTAAAGCTTGATCTATCAGGGCTTGCACGCGATCCGTAATTTGGCCTTGATCAGCAAAGTAGAGCGCCTGGGCCTGCTGAGCAATCAGGCGCGGATGCGGGCCTTGAATGCGCAACAGCTCACCCATGGCTTCAGCACCCTGCTCATAAAGGCCAAGATCCATATAGATTCGAGTCAGGAGCGACCAGCCCTCGGCATCATCAGGATTATTGCGTACGGCGTCTTCAAGGCGACGGAGCAGACTGCCAAAATCTCGCTGGCCTTCTTCAATCAACGCCTGTTGTGCAAAGTAGCTTTCTAGCCCCTGTGCAGCACCGAGTTTTTGATAGAGCGCCCAGCTTCCCCAAAAAACACAGCCCAAAATCAGCAGGGTGCTGACAGCTTGCAAGCCCCGACTCGGGATCGCCCAAGGACGGACATGCACTTCATCAGAAGCATCATCCAGCAGCAGGTCTTCCAGCTCAGTGCGGCCCTGCTCATAGCCCTGCTGATCCAGACGTCCTTCTTCTAATTCCAGATCGAGCTGTGCCAGCTTTTGCTTATAGACTTGAATATTGGCCAGCTGACGTGCGTATTGCTGCGCCTCTAAGCGTTCGGTTAAACGTGGACGCAGCCACAAGGGCCAGAGTAGAAATAATGCACAGCACAGGCCAACCAAGGCCATGCCTAACCACAAACTTGTCATGAGGATTCCTTAGATTGGGGGTCTTTTGGCGTCGCTTGAGAAGCGGGCAAGGTGGATTCCAGTTCAAGAATTCGATTCAAGCGCTGCTGCCGCTCTGAGCGCGAAAGCGTCGTGCTCTCATCTGGTGTTTCTGCATCGCGCTGATTCTGGCGTACAAGAAAGCCGATCAACAAGAGACCTAGCAGCACCAGTACGGGCGGCAAAAACCACAAGAGCCAGGTATCACTGCGCACGGGCGGACGATAGAGGATGAAATCACCAAAGCGCGCGCGCATAAACTCCATGATTTCTTGATTGGTGTAGCCTTCTTCAAGCAGGCGATAGAGCTCTTGGCGCATATCAAAAGCACTGGGTGAATCAGAATCGATAATCGCCTGATTTTCACACATTGGGCAGCGCAACTGCCCACCAACCTGCTGGTAGCGCTGCCTCAGTTCGTCGCTACTGAAATCATAGAGTTCAATCGCGGCCTGAGCCGAGAGCGCACTGCCCATCAGCAATAGGGTGAGTAACCAGTGCGACCAATAAGAAGGCACTCCCCAGATTGTCTTTACTGCGTTGCTTGCTGCCATCGACGCACCTCCGGAAGAATCACTTCATCAACAAGGCGTGGTGTAATCACCCCAGCTAGGTGATAACGCACATAACCCTGTGCATCAATCAGAAAAGTCTCTGGCGCGCCATAGACGCCAAGATTAAAAGCCAGCTCACGCACGCCATCTGGCTCAAACAGGTTGAGCGTATAAGGGTTACCCAGCTGCGTCAGATAGCGCTGGGCTGCCGGACGCTGGTCTTTATAATTCAACCCCACGACCGGCACGCCCAGATTGGCCATGCGGATGATCTCATCATGCTCGTCATAACAGCTTGGGCACCAGCTCCCCCACACATTGAGCAGAAAAACCTGGCCAAGCAGATCTTCACGGGTCATCACCAGATCAGGCTGATCAAGACGTGGCAGGCTGAACTCCGGCAGCGGGCGATTCAGCAAGGCCGAATCACGCGCTGCTGGGTCCATGCTCAGCCCCTTGTATAAAAAGAGGCCAAGCAGCAGAAAAATCACCAGCGGGATATACAGAACTAAGCGTTTCATCATGTCTCCTAGGCTGTCGCCTTGCGATCACTGCGCGGCGTTTCAGCTACCTTGATACGGTAACGACGATCGAGAATCGCCAGCAATCCACCGAAGGCAGCGATAAACGAACCCCACCAGAGCCAGCGTACATAAGGCTTATAGTGCACCCGCATCGCCCAAGCATCTTCACTGAGTTCTTCACCCATCGCCACATAAATATCACGCAGCGGACCCCAATCGATCGCCACCTGCGTCATTGGCATACCGCGTACAGGATAGAGGCGCTTCTCTGGTGTCAGCGTACGCAGCAAACGTCCATTCGCATTGCGTACTTCGACCAAGGCACGATCGGCAATAAAGTTGGGACCTTCACGATGCGTCAGCTCGGTCATGGTAAAGAAATAACCTTGGACTTCTACCGTATCACCAACAGCCATGCGCACATCCCGCTCTTCACCAAAGTTGGACACCATTGTCGCGCCCAGTACAATCAGCGCCGCCCCCACATGGCCAAAGAACATACCCCAACGGCTCAGTGTCACACCCTTCCAGCCTTTTTTGCCGCGTGCATGCTCCCAGACATCAC
The DNA here is from genome assembly GCA_007119985.1 of Marinospirillum sp. Lineage (GTDB taxonomy): Bacteria > Pseudomonadota > Gammaproteobacteria > Pseudomonadales > Halomonadaceae > Marinospirillum. The sequence continues at coordinate 15,919 of SKOQ01000122.1, read as the reverse complement.
GCGCACTGGTCAGCACAATCCAGACAAAGAGTGACAGACCGGCAGCGACCAGTAAGGACCAGGTGCCATTATAGAGCCAAGGCAGAACCAGTATGCCGAGTACAAAGGTCAACACAACCGAAAGCCAAATTTTGCGCTTCAGTTTTTGCCACTGCATCTGCTTCCAGTCAGTGAGTGGGCCTAGACCCATAAAGACGCCCAGCAACAGCATTTGCGGCACAAATAGCGCATTAAAATAGGGAGGTCCGACCGAGATCTTACTACCATCCAAAGCATCCAGTATCAGGGGATAAATCGTTCCCAGCAGCACGGTAATACAGGCCACAGCCAAGATGATATTATTCGACAGCAGAAAGACATCCTTCGAGATCAGCTTATAGTTGACGCGCGCACGCATGGTCGGCACGCGTATCGCATAGATCAGCAATGAAGCACCGACCGTAAAGGCGAGCAGCAGCAGCAGGAAAAAGCCCCGCTCAGGATCATTCGCAAAGGCATGCACCGAGTTCAACACGCCCGAGCGCACCAAGAAGAAACCCAGCAGGCTCAGTGAGAAGGTAAAGATCGCCAGCAACACGGTCCAGCTTTTAAATACACCGCGTTTTTCCGTAACCGCCAGAGAGTGCATCAAAGCGGTTCCGAGCAACCAGGGCATCAGTGAGGCATTTTCAACGGGATCCCAGAACCACCAGCCACCCCAGCCCAACTCATAGTAGGCCCACCAAGAACCGATCGCGATCCCGACAGTTAAAAAGGCCCAAGCCAAGGTCGTCCAAGGCCGACTCCAACGTGCCCAAGCGGCATCTAAACGCCCCGTCCATAAGGCCGCAATCGCAAAGGAGAAGGTGACCGCAAAACCCACATAGCCCATATACAGTAGCGGTGGATGGAAGATTAACCCAGGATCTTGCAAGAGGGGATTCAAATCAGCGCCATCAGCCGGAATATTGGGCAAAAAGCGCATAAAGGGGTTAGAGGTCAGCACCACAAACAGCATCATGCCTACGCTGACCCAGCCCAGCACAGCCAGCACGCGCGCAAGCATTTCCAGGGGCAAGCCGCGCGAGAGACTGACAGCAAAGGTCCAGCCGGCCAAAATCCACAGCCACAGCAATAGCGAACCTTCATGCGCACCCCACACCGCACTAAATTTATAGTACCAAGGCAGCGCCGAATTCGAGTTATTGGCGACATAGGCCACACTAAAATCATCAAGCAAAAAGCTAGCCGTTAACATCGCCAAACTGACGCTAAGCAGGAAGAACTGCCCCCAGGCCGCGGGTTGAGCATAGGCCATCCACAGAGGCTGGCGTGTCACACTACCAATAATCGGCAGGGTCGCTTGAGCAACAGCGAGAGCTAAAGCAAGAATCAGCGCAAACTGGCCGATTTCTGGCAAGAAAAGAACATCCATTCATCACCCCTTAATAGGCAGTTTCTGAGCTAGAGGATTGGTTTTGGCGGAAAGGGGAGTGACTCGGCATCTGCCCGGCCGCCTCTAAAGCGGCAGCCACTTCAGGCGGCATATAGTTTTCATCGTGGCGCGCCAAGACTTCACTGGCGATAATATCGCCCTCTTCGCTTAGCCGCCCGACGACAACCACACCCTGCCCTTCACGGAATAGATCTGGCAAAATCTTGTTATATTGGATCCAGACCTGCTCAACATGATCTGTCACAGCAAAGCGCACATTGAGGCTTTGCGGATCACGTTGCACACTCCCTTCGACGACCATGCCTCCTGCACGAATATTCCGATCCATCGGCGCTTCACCTCGCACGATTTGCATCGGCGCATAAAAAGCATTGATATTCGAACTCAATGCATAAAGAGAAAGGCCAACTGCGGTCGAAACAGCCAAAAACATCAATCCGATCAGCAGTAGCTTTTGTTTGCGCTTTGGGGTCATGGGTTCTCCTCAAACTCAATCAATCAAGCAAGATCACATCATTTTGAATCCATGGCGCTGGGCTAGCGTAGCGCCTCAGCCGAAGTGGGTCGGGCAGAAGCGGCTTCGGTTGAGCCAAATGCCTGCTCGCGCCGAATCTGACGCGCCAGACGTTTTTTTTGCGCCTTGTAGAGCATCCAAGGCACACCAATATTCAAGAGCATCAACACGAAGGTAATCAGATAGGCACTCCACACATAGAGCGCGTGCCCACCCATATGGAAAAACTCAGCGGCACCCTGAAACCAGAAATCCATCAGCTTTTCTCCTTCATCAGCTCTTTGACCCAACCCGTTTGCCCTTCACGTTGTAAAATCAGCGCACGAGCATGCACGATCACCACCCAGGCTAAGAAGCAATAAAAGCCTAAGACCATGACCAGTAAAGGCAGCGCCATCGAGGCCGGCATAGATGATGAAGCGCCTCCAACGATTCTGAAGGTCGCTGGCTGATGCAAGGTGTACCACCAATCAACTGAGTATTTAATAATCGGAATATTGACCACACCGACGATCGCCATTAAAGCACAGGCTTTGGCTGCCGTTTCCTGAGGTTTGACCGCCAAACGCAAGGCGATCATGCCCAAATAAAGGAAGAAAAGAATCAGCATGGAGGTCAGGCGCGCATCCCACATCCACCAGGTGCCCCAAGTCGGCACACCCCAGATCGCACCGGTCACCAATGAAATAAAGGTCATGGTCGCCCCAATCGGCACCAATGCCGTGGCAATGATATCGGTCATCTTGATTTTCCAAACCAAGAGCACCACACCGGAGATAGCCATCATCACATAGATGGATTGCGCCAAAAAGGCAGCTGGGACATGGATATAAATGATCCGAAAACTATGCCCCTGCTGAAAATCTTGCGGTGCAATCGCCAAACCCCAGATGCTACCGGTGACCAGCAGCGCAAGACTCACCACCAGAATCCACGGCAGCCAGCGACCGGTCAGGATATAAAACCACTTGGGCGATCCCAAGCGGTGATAGAGGGTTTTAATGCTTGTCCACACGATCTTCTCACCTCTCGCCATCATCAAATTACTGAACTGAGAAGCACCAGGCTTCTTCTCTTTTGTTGTCTTGCTTCTGTTTAGTCCGCTGCAACCGCGATTTTCAGCCCAGCCGTACAGGCCAAGGGCGCGAAAGTCAGGGCCAGCAGAGCCACAGCGGCCAAAAGCGCCAAGTGACCTCCTATCGGGTCGCCTAAAATAGCGCCGCCAATCGCCCCTGTACCAAAAATCAGCACAGGGATATACAAGGGCAAAACCAACAAGGTCATCAACACCCCAGATTTATTGAGGCCGGTGGTGATCGCCGCACCGATCGCACCAATCAGGCTTAACGCCAGCGTGCCTAACAACAAAGAGCTCATCAAAGCCCAAAAAGCACTGCCTGGGAGGTAAAGCATCACACCAAGCAGTGGAGCCAATAAGACCAGCGGCAAGCCTGTAAGCAGCCAATGCACCAAAAGGCGGGCCATCACCTGTAGTGTCGGCGAGTAGCCATTCAGGAGCAGCTGCTCTAAAGAGCCATCCAGCAGGTCTGGCCTAAACAAGGCATCCAAAGAGAGCAAAACAGCTAATAAAGCCGCCACCCAGAGAATACCTGGTGCGACAGGAGCGAGAATCTCTGCGCTTGGCGCAATCCCCAATGGAAAGAGAATCGTTACCAAGCTAAAAAACACCAAAGGATTCAGCAAATCCCCTTTGTTTTGCACACTCAGACGCCATTCACGGCGAAAAGCTGCTTTAAAGACAGCATACAGGCTGGGTGGGTTCGATTTTTTTTGCTCAAGGCGGCAAAACGCCACACCTGATTCAGCTCTAGACTGAGCTTCAATGGTATTAAGGCGCATAGCATCAGACAAACGAAATGGATCAGAAGAAGGCATTTTAGCTTCCATCAACATAGGCCGCATGGGCAGGCAGCGGCGCTAACTCTAGGCGCTGCAATCCAGAAAAGTCTTCTAGCGCATGGTGACTGGTCAGCAAAACACATCCGCCCTGCTCTGCATGGCTGCGAATCAATCTTTCCATTGCCTGCACAGCCTCTTTATCTAAGGCCGTAAAGGGCTCATCGAGTAACCAGAATTTCTTTTTGGTAATCAGTAGACGTGCCAGCGCAACACGGCGCTTTTGTCCAGCGGAGAGCTGATGGCAAGGAGTATCGATCAAGCGCAACAAACCGACTCGCATCAGCGCCTCTTCTAGCTCAACCTCTTCCCAACTGGCTTCGAGAGCCGCATACCAGCTCAGGTTCTCTAAGGGCGTCAACTCGGCCTTAATACCAGGGAGGTGCCCCATAAAAAGAAGATGGTGGAGGTAGTCATCTAGAACATGGTCCAGTGGCTGACCTTGCCAATGTAGCCGTCCCTGCTGCAGTGGCAATAAGCCAGCTAGGGTACGCATCAATGAGGTCTTACCAACACCATTGGGGCCGACCAATTGCCAGACTTCTCCAGCACCCAAGCTAAAACTCAGCTCACGAAACAGCCAGCGGCCTTCTCGTGCACAGGATAAAGAGGCCGCTTCTAACCAGGCAGATTGATGGACAGGCCCCAAGCGAGGGTCTGGGCTCAATAAGGTGGGCGTGTGCATGTTAATCAATGCCTTAACCAAAATTCGGTTTTCATAAGCGGCTCACTTTACTATGATCTGTCATAAACCGCCAGAAATCCGCCCTGTATCCATGGAAGATCAGAGCGCGCTTTGCCCTCGATCATGCTAGATTGACTGAGTCGATGCTGAAGAAGCCACTGTAGATGCCGATACCTTTTTCAAGCTCAGCAACTTTTTGAAGATCAGCGCTTCCTTTGTTTTATGAGATGCCGTTATGCAAGCTGCGATTCACACAAGCAACTCTCCCAATCCGACTGTGTCGCTCAACTCGGCGGGGTTAGTTGCATCAGGTCAGCCCAGTTTGGCGCCAGGCCAAGCCGTGACAGCCCAGGTACTGAGTAGTGAAGCTAAGGGATCAGGACAGTATCAAGTCCAGGTTCAACTGAGCCAAGGCCAAACAATGACACTGACCCTAGAGAAGCCTCTCCCAGCTGGGCAGCCATTGCTACTGACTGGCCGTCAAGATGGGCAGCTCGATATCAGATTACTGCCTTCGCTGCCTTTGTCTACACCACCTGGACTTCCATCAGTCAACCTGCCTGTTCAAGGCGGATCACTCGGGCAGCTCCCAGCACCGGCTCAATTGTCAGTCCAGTTGTTACAGCAACAGAGCCTCCCAGCAGGTCAAGGCGTCCAGCTCACTTTGCAATTATCCTCAGGAGTACAAGTCAGCCTGAATGCACCTCAAGCCCTGAGCCCAGATCAATGGGCGCAGGCTCAACAAGGGCTGACGCTCCAGATCAATAGCGCAGGCCAAGCACAGCTGACATGGTCAACGCCAGCACCAACCCAACAGGCCAGAGAGCAAGCCAGCTTGCAAAGCCTCTTAGCCAGCGCAGGAGCGCAACTACGCCACGCGCTCCCTCGCCAAGCCCCACTCGGCCAGGTTTTTCAGCAGCTGAGCCAACTCCTGCCTCAGCTTCCTTTATCTGCAACAGGGCGTTCTCCCGCTCAGCTCGCTGGGCCCTTCTCCACTTCCGGTCCAACTCAAGCAACCGCTCAGCCAGCAACAACACAGCCCAGCCTCGCTCGTCCCACTCAGCCACTGAGCCCTCTGCTCAGTCAGCTGCTAACTCAGGTGATGAGTCGTCCTATCCAAGGCGATCTTCCACCACAAGCACAACAGATCAGCCAGTTCGTGCCCTATCATGGCGGCCTACTTGAAGCCAATCTGCTCCGAGGCATCCATCCAGCACAGCAGGGTGATCTTAAATTTTTACTCCAGCAAGCCAGCGCACTCCTTCGCCACGAGCAACCGAGTCAACCTGCTGGACGCCAAGCTGTTCTCCAGCAGCTACAGCAACAACTTCAAGCGGCTGAAGCAAGAATTCAGGTACTGCAACAAACCTCACTACAAGCCACCCAAACCAGCTTTGAGCGCGGACAACCCATGCAGCTTTTACAGCTGGATTTGCCTTTCTCGGTACGCGGCGAATGGCTGCAGGTTCAACTCGATATTCGCCGCTGGATTGAAGAGGAAGAAGCGGAAGCCAAGCGGGAAGAAAAACGCCGCACAACGCGCTTGTGGCAGATCAACCTGCATTTTGATCTTAAGGCCATGGGCAAATTGACCGCACGCCTGAAACTCAAAGAGGAAGAACTCACTGCGGCCATTTGGATCAACGAGGAATCCAGCTTTCAGAACCTCCGCGAACACGTGGCTGAGCTGGTTCAGCGACTTGAGCGCACAGGGGCAAAGATTAAGCCGGTCGAATACCATCTTGGACAGCCTCCGATAGACGAGCCTCTCCCCACGCGCCAATCGATCATCGACACGAGAATTTAGCATGCATCTTCGATCCCCTCGCAAACCGATCAAGCGCGCACTTGCCCTTGAGTATGATGGTGTGGGTGCACCACGCTTAACAGCTAAGGGGGCCGGCGAGATCGCCGAGAAAATCATTGCCATTGCGCAAGAGGCTGAAGTACCTCTCTATGAAGACCCGCACCTTGCGGCCGCACTCTCCCAACTCGAACTCGGCGACCCCGTTCCCGAGATCCTCTATCGCGCTATCGCCGAAGTACTGGCTTTTGTCTACGATATGGAAAGCTTACAGAGCAAGATGGCCGCTCAAGAAACCAAAAAATAACCCCTGATCTGCCAAGGCAAGAATCAGGGGTGATCTTCATGTCGAGTAGGCCGTTTAATTAATTGAATAAAACTCTTCTTTCATTGGCTTTTGGCGCTGGGTTTTAAGCTCCGTATGCACTAAGGCAATCAGCTCTGCCTCCACACGTGCTAAACCACAGTTTTGGATCAGATCCTCGGCAGTGGCTCCCATTTCGACCAGGCGCACAGCATAGGCATAGGGTAGGCTACCTGGATCTTTTTGCTCAATTTCCATTTGGCGCTCTACAGTCGAATTCAAACGCTTTTCGACCTCCACCAATCGCTGCCCAACACCAATCGCTCCGCTGCCCATCGCATGAGTTTCATTGCGCAAGGCCTTCACCAGCAAATGCATTTCTTTTTTGGATTCATCCAAGCGCTGATTCAGATGACGGATGTGTCTGCGCACCAATAGCATTGAAGCGCAAGCAACAAGCCCAACTAAAATCGCCAACAGCTCATATAAGCCTGGGAGTCCCATTCGTGACAACCTCTTTATTCATACTCGCAATGGATTAAACCCAAGCACGACTGACCAGCATCAGGGTCGTCCAAGTTAGATGGCCGCTAACTCAGACCATTCTTCTTCAGACATCAGCTTATTCAGCTCAACCAAGATCAGCAATTCATTGTTTTTATTGCAGACGCCCTGAATAAACTTCGCGCTCTCTTCATTGCCGACGTTCGGGGCCGTTTCAATTTCAGATTGCTTCAAGTAGACCACTTCAGCGACAGAGTCGACCATAATACCCACGACCTGCTGATCAGCTTCAATAATCATGATCCGCGTTGCATCACTCACTTCGCTTGGCAGCAAACCAAAGCGCTGGCGCGTATCGATGACGGTGACCACATTACCACGCAGGTTAATGATTCCGAGCACATAGTCAGGCGCTCCTGGAACAGGGGCAATTTCCGTATAACGCAGTACTTCCTGCACCATCATCACATTGATGCCGTAGGTTTCTTCTGCAAGACGAAAAGTCACATACTGCAGGACTGGATCAGAAGCCGTTTCAGCTTGAATTTTTTGCGGGCTCGACATAATTAGTATCCTTCATCGAAGTCAGACATCAGACTAATGCTAATACACCTGCCTTGATAAAAACAGGGCTTTACTACGGGATCAGAAAAAAAGCCTATACCCATCCTGCGGTTAATCTTCAAAGTTGGCAATAGACTTGAGATTCGCAGGTTCTAGCTCGCCATGCCCTTCTTTCAGCAATCGATCGAAAGCGGCGGCATCAATCAGTGCACACATATGCTCAATCACCGTCCCTGCCAACCAAGGGCGCTTACCTAGAGAGGTTCTCCAACGCACTTGATCTGGCTGTAGGCTAATTGAACGATCCACCTGATTACAGGATAGACCCCATTGGCTATTATGGATACGAATCACCAGCTGGTAAGGCTCGGGGTGTTGATTGATTAATGCTGGCGGCAAAACCCACTGGGCTGTATCCACCATGCAGACATTCGATTTATTCGATCGCAACATACCCAAGAACCAGCTCGGCTGACCAAAAATCGGCGTCGGCTGCTTCTCGATCTTGATAATTCCACCCAGCTCGACCAAGGGGACGGCCAAAGTGAGCCCCTTCACCTTGAAGAGCAAGCATTCAAAACGCTCCTGGGCCCAGACAGGTCGACCATTTTTCCAACCTGGCGGTGAAACAGGCGGCTGCTCATCCAGCTGATCTTCGGAGCGCTTGAACTGAACTGGTTCTGGTTCGGGCTGAATCTCCTCAACCTTCTCCACTGGCGCTTCCAAGACGGGCTCTGGCGCTTCAAAAGCCACCTCTTCCACGGCTTTAGCAACAGCAGGGGACTCAGGCTCAACGAAAGCTGGTTCTGGCTCTTCTTGGTGAGCCTCTGCAGTCAGATTCAGCTCAGGCAGAATGACTTGCGGCAAATCGTCGGCGGCAGCTTCAGCGAGAGGACGCGCAGTGTTTTTCTTGAATTCAGCCATCGAGGCAACCAAGCTCTGCGCCTGCATCGACTGATCCGGCTCAAAAGATGGGCGAGCTGACTGCACAGAAGCCGCCTCACTGGCATCCCGCCACAAGGCAGAAGCCGGCACATCCTGCGAACCGTCATCACAGAGCAAGGCCTCCAGATAATCCTCAATAGCCTGTTGAGGTGTATCATGCGTGCTCATTGTCCAGTCCCCTCCTGAAGCGAAGCAGGTGACTGACGTCTGAGCTCAGTTTCTTTTTCCTGCAAAAATTTCAGTAACACACTATAAGCGTGAACCCCACGACTATTTGGATCGAGCATGGATGCTGGCATACCAGCAACGCTGGCATCGCGAAACTTAGTATCAACCGGTACCATTGAATGCCAAATCACATCACCATAGGTATTGCGTAACAGCCTTAAGCTTTGAATCGAGGCCTGAGTACGACGGTCATAGAGGGTTGGCACTACAGTGTAAGGCAGGCCCTGCTTGCGTGCTTTATTGATCATTTTCAGCGTACGCATCATGCGTTCCAGACCTTTAATTGCCAAGAACTCAGTTTGCACTGGAATAATCAACTGCTCACAGGCAGCCAGCGCATTGATCATCAGCAAACCCAAAACCGGTGGGCTATCAATCAGCACATAATCAAATCGGTTCCACAGCTGGGCTAAAGATTTAGCAATCACCAGCCCCATTCCACCCTTACCGCTCACCTGCCGCTCTAAGGTCGCCAGCGCTGTCGAAGCGGCCATAATCTTAATTCGATCATGGCCTGTATCGAGTAGCAAACTAGCTGGGAGCGACTCAGGGACTTGGCGATGTTGAAAAAGGTCGTAAACACTCTTATCGACACTATCAGGATCATATTTGAAATAACTGGTCAAAGATCCGTGAGGATCCAAGTCCAGCAAGAGAACCTGATGACCTTTATCCGCAAGGATGCCTCCGAGCGTAATGGCTGTTGTTGTTTTTCCTACGCCACCTTTTTGATTGGCAACTGCCCAGACATGCATGCTGTCTTAACTCCTGTAGACCACCTGCGGCTCAGGTGACATCGCTAATTAGTTGTTGGCCGACATCAGACAAGTTAATAATCTGATCCGCTAAATTGGCCTTGGCTATGGCCATGGGCATGCCATAGATCACTGAGCTGGCTTCATCCTGCGCCCAGATCACTGCGCCTGTTTCTTTCAGCATCCGCGCGCCTTCACGTCCATCTGCCCCCATACCGGTGAGCACGACACCCAGCACCTTACCTGGAAAAGCTTGGGCTGCAGAACCAAAAGTGACATCAACGCTCGGCTTGTAATTCAAACGCTCATCGCCCGGCAGAATACGCACACACCCACCACCACGCTTATCAATCAGCATCTGCTTGCCTCCTGGCGCCAACAAAGCAACACCAGGGCGCAAGGGATCACCGTCTTCCGCTTCCTTTACCTGAATTTGACACAAACCATTCAAACGCTCAGCAAAGGCGCCAGTAAAAGTGCCCGGCATGTGCTGGATTAAAACGATCGGAGCAGGAAAATGAGCTGGCAACTCAGTCAAGACTGTCTGTAGCGCCATAGGCCCACCTGTTGAAGTGCCAATGGCGACCAGATCAAAATGACGAGGCTGGCTGCGTGGCTTCGGAGCTGGAGCAAGATGAGCCTTGGTGCTCGTTTTCAGGCTCTGCTCTTTATTGTGGGTCTCGCGCTGCTCTTCGCGTCTTGCCGCAATGCGCTCACGCAAGGTGGACTTAGCTTCTTGGCTAGGTCGCGCAATAGGGGTCGAAGGGCGAGGAAGACGAACAGCATGGGGAGCACGCGAGCGACTGCGCGCAACCGTAATAATGCGCTCGCAGAGGATTTTCGCCATCTTATCGACATGACGAGAAATATCCTCAAAATTCTTAGGTAAATAATCGACTGCACCCGCTTCAAGGGCATCAAGCGTGACGCGTGCGCCTTCATGGGTGAGGGATGAGAACATCAGTACTGGTGTTGGCTGCTGCGCCATAATCGCGCGTACAGCAGAAATGCCGTCCATGACGGGCATCTCGTAATCCATGGTAATGACATCTGGCTTCAGCTCAAGTGTTTTTTCTATGGCTTCCTTGCCATTGGATGCTGTTCCAACAGCCTGTAGGCGTGGATCAGTCTTAATCAGCTCACAAACACGGCGACGAAAAAAACCTGAGTCATCAACCACCAACACGGTGATTGGCATGCCACTCTCCTCTTATGACCTCTCCCTTGCACAAGGGATCAAGGAACTGATCAACGCAACTAACGACGGCCTGTATAACGCTTGAGCAGGCCAGGAATATCAAGAATCAAAGCAATACGGCCATCACCGGTAATGGTGGCCCCGGCCAATCCAGGTGTACCGTGTAGCATCTGCCCTAAAGGCTTGATAACCACTTCTTCTTGACCGATCAAATCATCGACAACAAAACCGACCTGCTGATTACCAATTGATACGACCACTACATGCGCTTCTTTCAGTTCTTCGATAGAAATTTGGCGCTTGCTCATATCTCGCACCAGCCAGCGGCGTAGATAAAACAAGGGCAGGGTTTTTTCTCGAATAATGATAACTTCCTGACCGTCGATCTTGTTCGCGCGTGAAATATCCAACTGGAAGATTTCGTTCACGTTCACCAAGGGCAAGGCAAAGGTCTGATCCTGAAGCTTGATCATCAGCGTAGGCATAATTGCCAAGGTCAACGGGACCTTGATAATAATTTTGCTGCCTTTGCCTAATTCAGACCAAACATTAATCGTACCATTCAGCTGTGAGATTTTTGTCTTCACAACATCCATGCCCACACCACGACCAGAAACATCTGAAATCTCATCTTTGGTCGACAGGCCAGCAGCAAAAATCAGGTTAAAGGCTTCGGAGTCTGATAAGCGATCGGCGGCGTCTTGGTCTAGCTGACCCTTTTCAACAGCCTTGCGCTTCAGCACCTCTGGATCCATGCCCGCGCCATCGTCTGAGATAGTGAGCAGAATATGATCGCCTTCTTGCTCAGCAGCCAAGACCACCTTACCTGCACGTGGCTTGCCGCGTTGCTCGCGCACATCTGGCATCTCGATGCCGTGGTCTGCCGAGTTACGAACAAGGTGGACTAAAGGATCAGCCAAGGCTTCAACAAGGTTTTTATCCAAGTCGGTGTCTTCACCAATCATCTCAAGATTGATTTCTTTATTCATCTTGCGTGATAGGTCACGAATGACTCGTGGGAAGCGACCAAATACCTTCTTAATTGGCTGCATCCGCGTTTTCATCACCGAGGTTTGCAAGTCGGCTGTCACCACATCTAGGTTCGCGACCGCTTTCGCCAGCTCACTGTCGGTACTATCTGATCCTAGGCGAACCAAGCGATTACGCACTAAAACCAGCTCGCCCACCATGTTCATAATTTCATCTAGCCGCGAGGTATCAACACGCACTGTATTGTCGGCAGCAGCAACATCTTTTTTCACCGCCGGCGCTTTGGCTGCCACGGCAGGAGGTGCGGCTCTCACCGCTGGGGGTTGTGCAGGCTGCTCTACTTTCTTTGGAGCTGGCTCTTGAGCGCCCTGAGGCAAGGCACCAGGCCCCTTGCCTTCTCCATGCAACTGATCGAGTAAAGCTTCGAATTCTTCTTCGGTAATATCATCATTACCGGAGGCTGGTGAACTCACTACTGGCGCAGAAGCTGCCGGCGCTGCACCCGGCCCTTTACCTTGACCGTGCAGCTGATCAAGCAGAGCGTCAAACTCTTCTTCGGTGATGTCTTCATTACCAGAGCTCACCGCTGGAGCTTGCTTCTTTTCTGCCTCTATCGCGGCACGATCCTCTGGGCTCAAAGCATCGAGCAGACTTTCAAACTCTGCATCGGTGATGTCGCCTGAGTGATCCACTGGCTCAGCAGCTTGGACGGGTGCCGCGGGTGCGGGTGCCGGAGCAGCTCCTGCCGCACCTTCAGGCAGCGCATAATAAGCCAAGGCTTCAAGCAGCGTTGCATCTGCTGGCTCTGGCATTTCTTGGCCGCGCACCGTTTCAAACATCTCATTGACGGCATCAAGTGCACTGAGCACTGTATCCATCAGCTCAGGCGTTACTTGACGCTGATTTTTCCTGAGCGTGTCAAAGACGTTTTCTGCGTTATGGCAGCAGTCTACGAGAGGTCCAATTTGAAGGAAGCCCGCGCCACCCTTGACGGTATGGAAACCGCGGAATATAGCATTGAGCAACTCGGGATCATCTGGAGATTGTTCCAGATCAACCAATTGTTCTGAGAGTTGCTCCAGGATTTCACCTGCTTCAACAAGGAAATCCTGCAGAATATCCTGATCTGCATCTAGACTCATCCAACGGCTCCTTTAAAACCCAAGACTGGAGAGAAGGTCATCGACTTCGTCTTGACCTGAAACCACTTCAATACCACGCTTTTCAGCATTGACTATCGGGCCTTCAGGTAGATGTCTAGTGTCATTGACCGCTTTATGTCTGCTTGCATCATCATCGTGAGGATGCTGTATGCCTGTTATTTGATCCACTTGGCTTGCCATACGCACAAGACCGACCAGGCTGGATTCGACTTCATGGACAAGGGTAATCACTTTCTTCACCACTTGACCAGTTAAATCTTGATAATCCTGCGCTAAAGTAATTTGCGAAAGATTGTCTACCAGCTGGCCTGCCTCTTCCTCACTCGTACGAAGAAAACCATCCATACGGTGATAAAGCTGACGAAACTCTTCAGGCTTCATCTCCCTGCGTATCAAGCGCTCCCACTCAACGCGTAAGGACTTGACCTCAGTTTGCCAGCTAGTGACAAGCGGCAGAGACTCCTCTACCTTGTCCATGGTGCGATCAGCAGCTTGTTGCGTGAGATTCAAAACATAGTTGAGGCGATCCCTTGCATCGGCCATCTCTGAAATATCTGTCTCAGCAGTATCCTGAGCTGCAACTTCCGACAAAGGCGCCGATTGGAAGTGGTTCGATGTATCCAGATGAAAGTCTCGAATAGCATCATGCAATGCCCGAGTCAGACGCCCAACTTCTAGGTAGAGGTTGTAATTGCGAGCATCGTTAATTTTTTGTAAAAGATTAACGGCATCAGCGAGATGACCTTGCTCGATTTTATCAACTAACTCACCTGTCGTTGTGCGTAGTAGTTGCTCAAAATTTTCAGTCTGAGCGTTTTGATCGGACATGCACACTCCTCAAGAGAGCCGAACCACGACTATTTTTGTAAGCGATCGAATATTTTTTCTATTTTTTCCTTTAATACTGCAGCAGTAAAAGGCTTGACAATATACCCATTCACACCAGCTTGAGCAGCAGCAATGATCTGCTCTTTTTTCGACTCAGCTGTGACCATCAGCACAGGAAGGTCTTTAAGATCTGGATCGGCGCGGATGTGCTTGAGCAGATCAAAACCTGTCATACCAGGCATATTCCAATCTGTCACCACAAAGTCAAAATTACCTGTGTTGAGCATAGGAATGGCTGTCTGACCATCATCCGCTTCATGAGTATTGTTGAAGCCCAAGTCGCGGAGTAGATTTTTGATGATCCTTCTCATAGTCGCGAAATCATCCACGATGAGAATCTTCATATCTTTATTCAAGGCAACCTCCGTTAAACCTTGCTAGCTGCAATAGTAATTATAGTACAACCTTTCCTAAAGGAAGGCATTCTATACATTTTTCCAGTCAGACAAGCGTCCTCGCAAGCGTGCAGCGGCTTGACTCAGAATTTGACTGACACGAGACTCACTCACCGAAAGAACAGCCCCTATCTCTTTGAGATTCAGCTCTTCATTATAGTACAGTGAAAGTACCATTTGTTCACGTTCAGGCAAAGCTGAAATTGCTTTTGCTAAAGCATCCTGAAAACGCGAACCCTCAACATCAGCATGCGGCTCCGAACCCCGGGTATCAGGGATCTCAAAAGCCGAGTCTTCCTGATTGTTCAGCTCATCAAAACTAAACAGCTTCGATCCAGCTGTATCCATAAGATACTGATGATAATCCTCTAAGCTCACACCCAGCTCGGCTGCGACTTCTTCATCCTGCGCATCTCGTCCTGTACGGTCTTCGATGGCCTTCACCGCTTCGGCCACACGCCGGCTGTTGCGGTGTACTGAGCGCGGCGTCCAATCATGCTTACGCACTTCATCCAGCATGGACCCACGAATACGAATCGAAGCAAAGGTCTCGAAGCTCGCACCCTTATCTGCATCAAAGTTGCGCGAGGCTTCAATCAAACCCATCGAACCGGCCTGCAACAAATCATCGAGCTGGACGCTCGCGGGCAAACGACCTAAAAGGTGGTAGGCAATCTTGCGCACCAGACCAGCATAGGTCTCCAGCAGCCGCGCATCGGCCAACTGCTGATTTCGAGAATAAAGGTGAAGACCCTTGGCTGCCGTCATGTATTCAGTCCACCGAAAAGTTTCATTCTTCGCTTTTTTCTACATCACGTGCAAATCGACCCAGCAAGGAAGTCGCACTGGCTAAACGGACATCTTCAGGTATTTTTTGACCATTAGTGATATAGCCCACAGGAAGGCGCTTTTCCAAGACCAACCCCAGCACCTCACCAATATTGACTGCTTCATCCATTTTGGTCAGCACACAACCGTTGAGACCGGCCTCACGATAAGCTTCATAGGTATCGTTGAGTACCCGCGCTTGGCTGGTCGCAGGCAGGACAATAAAGCGGCGGATTCTGGCCTGACTGGTGTTCAGTAAAGCCATCTGTTTTTGCAGATTAGGATCACGCACGTTCAAGCCCGCAGTATCAATCATCACTAGGCGCTTATTCCTTAAGGACTTCAAGGTTAAATCAAGCGGGTTGTTTTCATCAACTACCCGTACAGTCACTTCAAGAATACGCCCAAAAGTTCTGAGCTGCTCATAAGCCGCAATGCGATAACAATCTGTGGTCACCAGCGCGAGCTCATCGGCACCATATTTCATCACAAAACGTGCAGCCAGCTTACCCAGCGTGGTCGTTTTACCGACGCCTGTCGGCCCCACTAAGGCAACGATTCCGCCCTTATCGATCAGCTCTTCATCGAGAGTTTGCAATTCCATCTTGAGCCGATCAAGCACTTGGCTCCAAGCCGCGCGAGCATCTAAATCGGCACTCAACCCCATCAACTTAAGGAGCTTTTTTATATAGGCTTCATTAAACCCGGCATTCAGCAAGCGATTACGCACCAAGGCCTCAGTCGGATTACGCAGCGCATCCTGCTCACGCAGCTGTTCTTTAATCAGCTCGCGCAAAGATTG
>SKOQ01000130.1 GCA_007119985.1 Marinospirillum sp. | reverse complement strand
ATTCGTGTTGAAGGTAGATGGCAACTAAAGCAGCTGCCCTTTCCTAGCTCGCTGGTGATGCTCAAGCGCCCTTGGTGGCGCAGCATCACATGCTTAACGATGGCCAGTCCCAAGCCAGTGCCCCCAGTGCTTGACGCCCGTCCCTGATCGACACGATAAAAACGCTCGGTCAAACGAGGCAGATGTTCAGGATCGATGCCAGGCCCCTTGTCGGCCACTTCTAAATGAGCCCCTTCACGATCCTGATACCAACGCACCAGAATCTCTGAACCTGGCGGGGTGTACTTCACCGCATTAAAGATCAGATTGGAAAAGGCGCTGCGCAGCTCTTTTTCCGAGGCATAGACCTGCAAGCAGGGATCGAGGTCGAGTGTAATCGGGTGCTGCTCACCGGATAGGGCTCGCGCATCACTGCGGATCATTTGCAGAAGTCCCTCTATATTGACTGGGTCAGGCGAGGTTTCCAGATCGCTGGTTTCCAGTCTTGAAAGGGTGAGCAGATACTCAACCAAGTGCTCCATGCGAGCCGACTGTTGGCGCATTAGCGTAAGACCGCGTTGCCATTTGGTTGGCAGGTTGTCGGCATGGTCGCTGAAGGTTTCCAGATAGCCTGCGAGTACCGTTAAAGGGGTACGTAGCTCATGGGAGACATTGGCGATAAAGTCCTGACGCATACGCTCTAAGCGCTGCATCTTAGTGAAGTCCCGTACCAGTAATAGCCGGTCATTCTCACCAAAAAGTGTGATTTGGTACTCCAGAGTGCGGCCTTCTGCGATGGGTGAGGGTAGGATGAGGGCATCTTGGTAATTGCGACTGTCAAAATATTCGACAAAGCGGGGTTCGCGCAGCAGGTGGGTCAGGGGGCGGCCCCGGTCATCCGGGCTTCGTAGACCCAGTAGCTGCTCAGCCGCTCGATTCCACCATTCCAGCTCGCCAGCCGAGTCGATCATAATCACGCCATCTTTTAAGGCTTGACTGGATTCGCGCACTCGATCCAGGACCTGTTTGAGGCGTTTTTGCTGTTCTCGCTGCTTGCGCTGTTCGGCATAGAGGAGGTCGAATAGCTGACCCCAAAGCCCCGAGGCTTCGGGCGGTTCGCGTCTGGTGTTATTCAGCCACTTGAGCAGATGGCTGAGTTGCCAGACATAGTTGGCCAAAAGCAACAGAGCGCCCACTAGTAAACCGACTAGCCAGGCTCCGAGTAGCCAGCCTAAGCCACCCGCTAGTAGCAGCCAGAATAAAAGGCGCTTGATTTCCTGGACAGCCAATCCCTTCATGCAGGCAGTCTCAGGGTATTAAACTTGAGTGGAGAAGCGATAGCCGGTTCCCCGCACTGTTTGTACCAGGTGCTCATGCTTTTGACCCAAGGCTTTACGTAGGCGGCGAATATGAACGTCAACGGTGCGTTCTTCAACATAGACATTACCGCCCCAGACCTGATCCAGCAACTGGCTGCGAGTATAGGCTCTTTCTGGGTGGGTCATAAAAAACTGAAGCAGGCGGAACTCGGTCGGGCCCACTTCCAGCGGTGAACCTGTCGAGGTGACACGGTGGCTGATAGGGTCAAGGCATAGGCCTTCGATTTCAACCGGCTCTTCAATACCCGGTGGTGTGGTGCGCCTTAACACTGCTTTTAAGCGGGCGACCAGCTCCCGTGGTGAAAAGGGTTTGGTGATGTAATCATCAGCCCCCGCTTCCAGGCCTTGGATCTTGTTATCTTCTTCACTGCGTGCGGTGAGCATGATAATGGGGATTTCAGCGGTGACTGGGTCTCGCTTGAGGCGACGCGCCAGCTCTATACCACTGGTGCCGGGTAGCATCCAGTCCAATAGAATCAGGTCGGGTTGGTGGTCGACTACCTGCGCGTGGGCCTGGGTCGCATCTGCGGCTTCCAGCCAATTGTAGTCAGCCATTTCCAGCGCGACGGCAATCATTTCGCGAATTGGGGCTTCGTCGTCAACGATGAGTACGGTTTTGTTGCTCATAAAGGCATCCTGTCATACACGGGGCTATTGCAGCAGTATTACACCTTGTAAAAATGACAGGAAGATGACAGCGCTTAGATGAATAGATAATCCATGGCTAATCCGATAAACACCAGCATGCCGGCATAGTGGTTATTCAAAAACGCTCGAAGGCAGGGGCCGCGTTCACGCTTGCGAATCAGCCATTGCTGCCAGATGAACAGCCCTGCCATAGCCGCCAAGCTCAGATAGAAAAACGCACCTCGCTCAAAAGCCCAGCCTGCCAGAATCAGCAGCACCAGCGTGGCGAGTTGCAGCACGCCTATCGCTAAGCGATCCCAGTGACCGAAAAAAACGGCTGTAGATTTGATGCCGATTTTCAGATCATCGGGGCGGTCTTCCATGGCATAGGCGGTGTCATAGGCGACTGTCCACACTAGGTTGGCAGCGAAGACCAGCCAGAGCGCCGGAGGCAGGCTGTTGGTCTGAGCAGCGAAAGCCATGGGGATCGCCCAGGAGAAGGCGGCACCCAGCACCACCTGGGGGAAATGCGTGTAGCGCTTCATGAACGGGTAGCAGGCAGCCAGTGCCAGACCGGCCGGGGTCAGCAGCAGGGTCAGCGGATTGGTGAAGAGCACCAGAATAAAGGCCGCGATGCAGAGCAGGGCAAAAAGCACCAGAGCTTCGCGGGCGGTCACTTCCCCAGTGGCGAGGGGGCGCTGAGTGGTGCGCTCGACATGACCATCAAAGTCACGGTCGGCGTAATCATTGATGACACAACCAGCAGCCCGCATCAGAATAACCCCCAGCACAAAAATCACCAGCACGCGCAGATCTGGCACACCACTCGCCGCAAACCAGAGGGCCCAGAGCGTGGGCCACATCAGCAACCAGGTACCGATAGGGCGATCCAGGCGCATCAGCCGGAAAAAAGCAGGAAGGCGCTGATGCCAAGGAGGCAGGACAGTGGACGACATAGCTCAGTCTCCAAAAATACGATGGGTGGGCAACTGCAAGGCTTCCGCCATGGGGGGCAGATAGTGCTCTGCCACCAGTAAGCGCAGTGGACCACTATAAAAACAGGAAGCGCGCCCCCAAAGACTGGAAAATGGCAGCTGGTCTGGGGCACAGAAACGCAGTTCACCGCGTTGAATATCCGGCTGACTGAATAGCAGTTGTCCCAGTGCCTGCTGACCCACGCCGGTTAAGCGCCGCAACAGATTGCCGCGCGTATCCAGCGGTAGCAGAGAACGGGCAAATACCCAAGGCTGGTCATCCACTTTAAGCAATACCTGGCGCACCCAGATGTGGTTGTGGGTGACTTGCAGCCATTGGCGTTCCACCTGATGAATGGGGCGCACGCCCTGATCCAGCACTTCCACCTGGAAGCTCACTTGTGCCTGACCTTGCAGCCGCCGAGTTAAAGAGCCGCTTTCTTGCAGCCAGGAACGCCAAGCACCGGCAGGGGCACCCGTCAGATGCACTGCGGGTTGCCACCTGGGCGCAGAAGCAAGGTGCAGGGCTTGCAGTTGGCTGGCGTTCAGAGGCATGGTGAGCGTGTGCCCTCCCGAGGGCGATCATCTATAATGCGGCGGATTCTAACATAGACGGGGTATAGAGATGTCTACAGCCAGCAACACTGGGCCACTGATTATTATCGGCTCTGGGATGGCGGGTTACCAATTAGCCTTGGAAGTTCGTAAACGCCAGATGGACTTGCCCATCTTACTGATCACCCGCGACTCCGGCCACTTCTATTCCAAGCCCCTGTTATCTTCTGCGCTGGCTAAAAACCAGACCCCGGAGCAGCTGGTGGCCGCTCGCCCTGAAGATCAAGCAGAAAAGCTGGGCATCCAAATCATGACCTGGACCCAGGTTGAAGGCATCGACCCCGCCAAGCATCAAGTTTTCTTACCAGAAGGTCCTGTCTGCTATTCAAAGCTAGTGCTGGCGCTGGGTGCTGAAACCACGCAATTGCCAGCCCCGCCGGGTGCGCTGCACAGCATCAATGACCTGGACGACTATTTTGCCTTTCGTAAAGACCTAAAAGGCAAAAAACAGGTGGTAGTGCTAGGCGCTGGTCTGGTGGGTGTAGAAATGGCGCAGGACCTGCTGGCATCCGGGTATCAAGTAACCCTGGTGTCGCGCAGTCGCCACCTGCTGCCGAATTTGCTGCCTGGGGGGGTGGCTGAAGTCTTGGAGCAGGCGCTGGTCAAGCGCGGTCTGAATTTACTGACCGAAGAGAGCTTCAAGCTGATCGATGGTGAACCGGGGGCTTGGACTTTAGAAATGGAATCCGGCCTGCTGCTTGAAGCTGAAGTGGTGATCAGTGCGCTGGGCTTGAAGCCATCAACCCAACTGGCTGAAGAGGCAGGTCTAAAAGTGAATCGAGGCATCTGCGTGGATGCCGGTCTGCAAACCTCAGACCCCGATATCTATGCCCTGGGCGACTGCGCTGAAATTGAAGGCTTGAACCTCATGTATGTCCAGCCGCTGATGGCGAGTGCTCGTGTCTTGGCTGCGCGCCTGACCGGAGAGCACGAAGCTCGCCTTGAATTGCCGCCCTTACCGATTTTGGTCAAGACACCGGCTTGTCCCGTAGTGGCTGCACCACCCCCGCCCGATGCAGCAGGGGAATGGCAGCTGGAAGTGAGCCCAGAGAGTGCTGAGGGTCGCTTTGTGGATGCTTCTGGTCAGTTACTCGGTTTTGCGTTGGCGGGGCAGGCGGTTAAACGCAAAATGCAGTTGGCGCGGGAACTACCGCCTCTGCTCAGTGCAAAGGAGTGAACCATGCGCCCTCAATTTATTCGTGCAGGTCTGGCTGGTGTTTTATTGCTTTTTGCGGGCTGGGTAGGAGCCACTGAAACCTGTCCGATTGAACGCCAGGATCGGCGTGCAGCCGTAGCGCATGTTTATGATGCTGATACCCTGACTTTGGCGGATCGAACTCGAGTGCGCTTGATTGGAATCGATGCACCCGAACTTGGACGCGAGGGCGCACCCCACGAACCCTATGCCCTAGAAGGGCGAGACTATCTACGGCGTTTAATTGCTGATGCGGGTCATCAAGTGCTGCTGCATTATGGCGAAGAACGCTATGACCGCCATGGTCGCTTGCTGGCCTATGTGTTCTTGCCTGATGGGCGCAATGTCAATCGCCTGCTGTTGGAGCAGGGTTATGTGATGCAGATTTTTATTGCACCCAATACCCACTATGCCGAGTGTCTGAAGCCTTTCGAAACCCAAGCCAGACGTCAGGCTAAGGGCATCTGGTCGCAATCTGAATACCAGCCAGGTCTGGCTTCAACGCGAATTCCTGCATCCACCCAGGGTGCTGCCATCGTCCAAGGGCAGGTGGTGAGAATAGGTTCCAGCCGTGACAACTTCTGGATTAACTTAGAAGGGGGCGTCGCTTTGCAGGTGCCTAAGCGAGCACTGAATGGTTTTGATCTGAGTGAAGCGCAAGTACGAGCCTTGCAGGGCAAAAGAGTCAGAGCAAGAGGCTGGCTGGTCAGAGACCACAACAGCCGCCACCATGACTGGCGGATGCGAATCAACACCAGCCTAGCGCTTGAGGTGCTGGACTAGGCCTCTTCTTCATCTTCCAGCAGGCGTTGGCGGCGCTGTTCCTGCTCTTTGAGTAGGCGTCTGCTTTGGTAACGCCTTAAAACGGCCAGTACCAGTGCGATCAGTAGCATGATCAGGAGCACGCGGATTTGCCAGTAGCCTGCCTGCGCGCGCCCTAACCAGGTTTCCAATGCAATAATCAGCGTAAATCCAACGGCCTGGGACAGGATCGCCCAGAAGCGTAAGGGGTCTTTCAACATGCCTTCTCCTGATAGGAATTCTGCTCGCAAGGTGACATAGGCCCTTAAACTGGCTAACCTTAGCAGCCAGTTAAACCCACCCTTGCCCAGTT
>SKOQ01000076.1 GCA_007119985.1 Marinospirillum sp. | reverse complement strand
TGGGCTGAATGGCACCGCTGATCGTCAGCAGAATAGGGCCTTGGTGAGTAGACTCAGCCTGAGCGCAAACGGAAAAGACCAGCAAGAAAAGACATGGCACTAGAAAACGCATAAAGGCTCCTCAAAAATCGATCAGCTTGAATTATGCCGTTTTTTATTCAAGGCAGCATCCTTGATCCATGTTTCTTTTTTACTGGATATAGATACAGCTTTGTGGTTAAGATAGCAGCGAGTTCACTGCCGCCCATCCTGGGTGGTCACGGATCTGTTGTCTCGATGGAGGAAAGCCATGCCCAGCGCTCTGCCACAGTCTCAATTACTGTCCACGCCCGAAGACGCTCTGTTGATCACTTGGAACGCCCGCCAAGGAGAGTTGCATCTGCGTGGTGCCTTCTGGCGACCACTGGGTTTACAGGGTTTGGTGATCGGGAGTTATGCGCGTGATGTGGCTTGCTTTCGCCTTGAAGGAGATGGGCGGCGTAGCGCTCTTGCTTTGGCCGAACTGCCGCCTCTACCCGAGCTCTTCACGCATCCCGCCGCGCAGCCTTGGCGCGATAGCTTTCCTGTTGATTGGTTAGCTGCAGTAGAAGATTCGCCCTGTGCGCTCACCTTGCTGCGTTTGGCCTGCCTGCATGCTGGCGCTGCGCAAGAGATAGAAGCTTGTCCCTTCCTGCTGCAAGCCACCTGCCTTGATCTGGCGCGTCGCTGGGCCGAAGATGCCGACTATGCTGCCGCACTAGAGCAGCCACCATGCCAGCGTCTGGCTCAGCTTGGTTGGCCTCAATCGACGGCATTGGTGCATTTTCTTGCCAGATTGCCAGCTCAGGCTTTTCCGCAGGCAGAAAGCGCAGGCTGGATGACTTTTTTGGATCAATCTGGTCTGGCGGCACGGCTTGAGCAAGGCCCGCGTCTTGATCTGGCTGGACTCAAGCTGCTGATTGATTTCCCGTTGTTGGGCTGGTTACCCGTGCTTTATCAATGGCGTGCATTCAGCCTATCTGAGCACCAGACCCTGCGTCGTGGTTTATCGATTCTGACACGCCAGGTGGAGCATCAAGGACTGGCCCGCTGCCTGCGAGCGCTGAGGCAAATGCACAGCCTTGAGGAACTGATGGCCTATGAGGGTTTGAGACTGGTGGAGTGAGCAGCAAGCTCGCGCTGGTGCTGCATCATCCTAGAGCTAGGCCAAGCGGTCTGATGGCGGCCTGCCCCTGATGAATCAAAATCTTAATGGAGGGCCAATGACGATCCAGTGTTCTGTTTTTATTGCAGCCAGTGTTGATGGATATATCGCGACACTGGACGGTGGCATCGAGTGGCTTGCAAAGCCAGAGTACAATGCAGCGCCGTTATCCGGCCTGACCTATGAAGCCTTCATTGCCAGTGTCGATGCCATTGTTATGGGTCGAAAGACCTTTGAGAAGGTGCTCTCTTTTGACGCTTGGCCCTATCAAGGTATCCAAGTGGTGGTGCTGTCCAGCACGGATCTCTTTATTCCTGAGCAACTTGCTGATGCTGTGCGACATGAATCAGGGCGGCCCAGTGACCTAGTGGCGCGACTGGCCAGCATGGGCATGCAGCATCTCTACATAGATGGTGGCGTGACGATACAAGGGTTTTTGAAGGAGGGATTGATCGATGAATTCACCATCACCCGTATCCCTGTTCTGCTTGGGGCTGGCCTCCCCTTATTTGGAGGCGTTTCACCAACGCAGCAGCTCACACTGATTGAGGCGGTCGCATCGGGCAATGGGTTTGTTCAAGAGCGTTATAAAGTAGAGCGCCGCTTGTGATCATCGACCCAGGTGGATGGTTGCTGCTGAAGCGCAATCTCTAGATCAGCAGGCATAAAAAAACCACCCGTAGGTGGTTGTTTTTAAAGCGAAAGTGGTGGAGACGGCGGGAGTTGAACCCGCGTCCGTCGGCACTCTGCCCTTGGATCTACATGCTTAGTTTCGTCATTTGCTTTAACTGGCAGGTCTCCGACGAACAGGATACCCTTCAGCGATCCTTCGATTAAGTTTTAGCAGCGCCGACGAAGGCGATCTTTGCTGCGATCCTATCTGGCTGCGCTCATAATCTCAATCCACCGGCGATAGGCAACATGGCTTCATGAGTAGCCTTAAGCGGCTAGAGCGTAAGAGTCGTCGTTTGCGACTATAACAATTGAAGCAATTGATTTACGAGAGTCACTTCCCTCTCGGCATGCACCTCAGGTTTTGCTACCGGCGTCGAAGCCAGGACGTCCCCAAAATGTAGCGCTATTCTACCACGCTCTTTCGTTAAACCCTAGCTCTCTCGAAAAGTTCCGTTTAAGCGCTTTGGCAGGAGTGTTAGCCCTGCTTGGTGTTCTCGCGCATAATGCGGCCTTTCTGGCGGTTCCAGTCGCGGTCCTTATCTGTCGCGCGCTTATCATGCAGTTGCTTGCCCTTCACGACTGCCAGCTGGCACTTCACCTTATTCCCCTTCCAATAGAGTGAAAGAGGCACGCAGGTAAAGCCTTTCTGATTGATCTGCCCCAGCAGCTTGGCAATTTCTTTGCGATGCATTAAGAGCTTGCGCGTGCGCGTTGGATCAGCAACCACATGGGTCGAAGCT
This sequence comes from Marinospirillum sp., assembly GCA_007119985.1. GTDB lineage: Bacteria > Pseudomonadota > Gammaproteobacteria > Pseudomonadales > Halomonadaceae > Marinospirillum. The sequence continues at coordinate 3,314 of SKOQ01000076.1, read as the reverse complement.
GTATTCAACGGGGTAATGTGTGAACCTAGGAGCCAGGCTTCTTCATCCTTGATCAAAATATAGGTATCGGTCAGCTGGCACTTACCCGCGCGTAGGCTTTTGACCTCCCAACCGGCCAGCACCACACCCGCTTCGATGGTTTCTTCAATATGGTACTCGTGACGCGCCTTGCGATTGACGGCGATGGTATTGCTATCGACTTTTTTCTTTTTGGCCATAATAAAAACTCTTTCAATAAAAAATGGCGAGCAGGTCAGATGGATGAGAGTGACCAGATGAGTGTATCAGGGTGAGAGAGGGATGAGTGCGCCGCACAGCCCAGGCTCGTGTTAGAATCTTGTCGTTTATCAGGCCCACTCGGGAGTCACTCTATGAGTCTTATTAGCCGCTCGGCTTTGGTCATGCATTCAGCGCAAGAGATGTTTGAACTGGTTAATGACTGCGAATCTTACCCTAAATTCTTGCCAGGTTGCAGTGATGCACGCTTGATTGAGCGCCAAGAAGATTTTTTGATCGGTGAATTGGAGCTGAGCAAGGCGGGGATGAAGTACCGCTTTACAACACGCAATCAGCTTTTTGCCCCTGAACGCATTGAGCTGACGCTGGTCGATGGTCCTTTCAAGAAGCTAGACGGCCTCTGGCTCTTCAAGCCACTCAACGAGCAGGCTTGCAAGGTGCATTTTGAGATCGATTTTGAAATTGCAGGACGATTGGTGTCCAAAGCCTTAACCCCGTTGTTTGCGCAGATGGCATCAAGTCAGGTTGAAGCTTTTGTTAAACGAGCTGATGAGGTCTATGGCAAAAAATGATGCGTATCGAAGTGGCTTATGCCCTGCCAGAACGTCAGAAAATCGCTGTCCTTGAGGTAGAAGAAGGCACCAGTGTGCGTGAGGCCGCGCTGCGTTCAGGACTGGATCGAGACTTTGAAGGACTGGATCTGACCAACGCGCGCTTAGGCATTTTTGGCAAGCTGGTTGCCAAGCCTGAGCAGGAACAAGTCAGGGAAGGGGATCGTGTTGAAATCTATCGCCCGCTGATTGCCGATCCCAAACAATCTAGAGCAAAAAGAGCGGAGAAAAAAGAGCAGGGTTGATCTTCGGATATGACCTGCTTTATTCCTTTTCTTCATTATGCTGTTCAGCTTCACGGCGCATTTGTGCTGCAAGCTGAAGCGCCTTGATGATCTCCATCAGATCTGGCTCTTTGTCTTCTTCGATATCCTCACCAGCAGCGAGACGTTGAGCAAACTCTGAGATATCAACCTGAACGCCAGCTGGAGTTTCTGGTGTGTAACCGACATCAGGTGAGATAGTTTGGCCCGTAGCAGGTGAGCTGTTGGCAACAGCAGCGACAATTTTAAAAGCATCTATGACTTTATCGCGTACTTGATCGTATTCTTTGCCTGCGTAACGTGGCAGTTTTCCAAACTGATAACCGAGCTGATTGTATTTCTTATCATAATTTGCTGGGTTTTTATCGAGTGCAAAGGTGGCAGGTCCACTGAACGTGCTGCCGACTTCGTAATCCATTAATCCTGCTTGAATCAGTTGACTTCTTAGCTGCTTCATTTCATTGGTGCTGGCATCAAGTACATTAAAGTCTTTGATGATTTCCATGAACTTGTCATAGTCTTCCTGACTCAGTACACCGCCTAAAATCCCTCTGGAGCTGGTTTCTTCACCAACTTCTACCGTGAAATCAGCATAACGTTGAGGATCAACAAGCTGTTGATTGCTTTTTTCAGTAAAAGACTGAAATGCCATCGAGTTGAATAGGTTGTTTGTTCCTACTGGTTGCATGGCTAGTCCCTTCCTTGGATGTGGGTTTGTATCTGATCTTAGGCTGAGCTTTACTGGTTGGTCAAGCGAGTGGTTTCAATTGATGCCACGCGCAGTTGTCCTTGCTGTTGAGTAAAAACCAGTCGTACTTCATGGCGGTGCACCAGGGCGCGCCCTACACGCTTTTGCTCAATATAGTGCCATTCAAGCGGGCGCTCAGGGTCACGAAGCAAGGGAGAGCCGAGCAAGAAGGTGACCTGTTCGGCGGTCATGCCTTCACGCAGTTGGGCCACATCGTCTTGATCGAGCAGATTGCCCTGTTGAATTTCCTGTTGGAAAGGAGAAAAAAGGCCGCAACCGCTTAAAAACAGGGCGAAAAAAACAAAGGTGAGTAATTTAGTCGGATTTTTCATGGTGAAGCGCTTTAACTCTGAGTCAGTTCAGTCGATAATACCTGCTAAAGCATTCTACTCACAAGCGAGCCGTTGGGCTAAGCATTCTGATCACTTTATAAAAGAGAATTCTGATGGCAGACAAAAATCATGAGTTAAGAAAAGCCGGCCTGAAAGTGACCTTGCCACGGATCAAGATACTGCAAGTGCTTGAGAAACACGCAGAAGATCACCTCAGCGCGGAGGATGTCTACCGTATTCTGATTGAGCATGGTGAAGACGTCGGTTTGGCAACTGTCTACCGTGTGCTGACTCAGTTTGAGGCGGCAGGCTTGGTGGATAAGCATAATTTCGATGGTGGCCATGCTGTTTTTGAGCTGGCGGGCGAGAAGCACCACGATCATATGGTGGATGTGGATACCGGTGAAGTGATCGAGTTTTTCGATGAAGAGATCGAGAAGCGCCAACATGCACTGGCGAAGGCGCATGGCCTTGAGTTGGTGGATCACTCTTTGGTTTTATATGTGCGCCGTAAAAAAGACGCAGAGTAAGCCCAAGCGGGAATAGCGATTAAAAAAGGCTCCTTAGGGAGCCTTTTTGATGCTGAGTGCGGCTAATGGTGGCGACTTTGGAGCATTTCTTGAGCATGAGCTAGGGTTTGGGCAGACAGGTGAATACCGCCTAGCATCCGTGCTAGCTCGGCAATACGCCCAGCCTGATCCAGCAGCTGCATCCGCGTGAGTGTTGAGTGTTCATCGCTTTCTTTGTGGATATGCAAATGCTGATCGCCCTGCGCCGCCACTTGTGGCAGGTGAGTCACGCAGAGAATTTGCCCGCGTTGCGCCAGTTGGTGGAGTAAGCGCCCTACAATTTCGGCAGTCGCGCCAGAAATACCCACATCCACCTCATCAAAGACCAGCGTGGGAATACTGCTGGTTTGCGCGGTGACCACTTGAATCGCCAGACTAATGCGCGACAGTTCACCGCCAGAGGCGATTCTGATGAGCGGCTTGGCGGGCTGGCCGGGGTTAGGTGCGATCAGAAACTCCACTTCATCAAGGCCGCTAGCCTGATAATGGGCGGCGCGTTGAAAGGCAAGTTTAAACTGACTTTTTTCCATGCCCAGATGCGCCAGCTGCTGATC
>SKOQ01000050.1 GCA_007119985.1 Marinospirillum sp. | reverse complement strand
TGATCAGCCTCGGCAGTGTTTTTGTGATCAGCCTCTTATCAGCCACCTTATTACCTGGCGGTTCTGAAGCGCTGGTCGTGGCGCAAGTCTGCCTTGGCGCCCCTTTATTCTGGCTTTGGCTAGCCGCCACCCTCGGCAATACCCTTGGCTCTTGGATCAACTGGGCGATGGGGCGCTATCTGCTCAGATTTGAGCAACGCCGCTGGTTCCCTGTCTCACCAGCACAAAGGTTAAAAGCGGAGGCATGGTTTCAACGCTGGGGGCAGGGCAGCCTGCTTTTTGCTTGGCTACCTATTGTCGGCGATCCCTTGACGCTGGTTGCGGGGGTGCTGCGTGTTCACTGGCTGCCTTTTTTACTGCTGGTCGGTTGTGGCAAGGCCCTGCGCTATGCCTTGGTGATTTGGCTGGCAGGGCTGGCTTGCACACCGCTTAGTTAAAAATATGCCGGTGCCCTTGCACCCAGACCTGCTTGACTCGACCCATTAAAGGCTGCTGCCACACGGGTGTATTCCGCCCTGCGGAATGCCAGACGCTCTTGGCAGGTGTCCAGACTTCTTGAGGATCGATCAAAATTAAATCTTGGTGAGCTTGAAGTTGTGGCATCGGCAAGCCCAGCGCCAAAGCAGGACCAAGCGTCATCCGCTCGATCAGCGTTGGCAGGCTCAGTTCTTGCGCCGCAACCCGCTCCAGAAGTAGCGGCAGGCACACCTCAAGCGTGCTTTGTCCTGGCTCCGAGGCTGCAAAAGGGGCCATCTTGGCCGCACGCTCATGGGGTAGATGCCCCGAGCTGATCGCGCTGATCACTCCAGCCTGCACACCTTGGATCAAAGCGCGGCGGTCTTCTTCACGACGCAGTGGAGGCTGGAGGTGGAAGTGGCTATCAAAATCTTCTAGTGCGCTGTCGGTATCCAATAGGTGGGTGAGGGCAACATCAGCAGAAACAGGTAGCCCTTTGGCTTGGGCTGCGGCCAACTGCTCAACACTGCGGGCTGTAGAGAGATGGCTGAAATGCGCTCTGACACCGGATTGCTCAATCAGCAGCAACCACTGAGCCACGGCGAGGGTTTCGGCTGTCTCAGGAATACCCTGCAAGCCCAACTGAGAGGCCATCGCGCCTTCATGTGCACAACCACCAGCCACCAAGCTCGGCTCCTCAGGGTAGATGATGACGGGCAAATCAAAGGTTGCGGCATACTCAAGGCAACGACGCATCACCAGAAAATCCTGTACTGGTTGACGCATATTAGTCACCGCCACACAACCAGCGGCTTGAAGCGCGGCCATATTGCTCAACAGCTGCCCACCTAAACCCTGAGTCAGCGCGCCGACTGGCCAAACGCGAGCTTGTGCGGCCTGCTGCGCCTTTTCACGCAGAGCTTGCACCAAGGCTGGAGAATCCAAGGGTGGCTGAGTATCTGGCCGAGCACACACCTGCGTAAAACCACCGGCCAAGGCCGCTAGGGTTTCGCTCTTTAGATTCCCCTTATAACTAGGACCGGGATCACGCAAATGACAGCTCAGATCGATCCAGCCTGGTGTGGCAAGCCAGCCATCAGCAACCAGCGTTTCATCCGCATGAAAATCACTGGGCGCGGCACCGATGGCCATCAGCTGGCCATGATGCAGATGCACATCCTGCACCTGATCCAAACCAGCCGCTGGATCAATGACTCGTGCGCCTTGAATGGTCAACTTCATGCTGGCTCTCCCTTATCGCTATTCACTGTCGTGAGCCCTTCTTCTTGGAGTTGTGCTCTTTCTTGCATCTGACCACTCATCGCCATACTCATCACCGCCATACGGGTAGCCAGACCATAGCTGACCTGCTGCAAAATCACTGAACGCGGGCCATCCGCCACCGCAGACTCTATCTCGACACCGCGATTAATCGGCCCGGGGTGCATCACGATGGCTTCTGGATGGGCATAGGCCAGCTTCTCTTGCGTGAGGCCATACAAACGATAGAATTCCGATTCTGAGGGCAGCAGCGCACCGCTCATGCGTTCTTTTTGCAGGCGCAGCATAATGACCACATCCACATCACGCAGTCCTTGCTCCATACGCGTATAAACGCGCGCACCCATCTCTTCAACACCGACGGGCAGCAGAGTATTGGGAGCAATCAAACGCACTTCTGCGGCACCCAGTGTCTTGAGCGCACGGATCTGCGAGCGGGCCACGCGTGAATGCAGGATATCGCCAACAATGGCCACCCTGAGCCCCTCAAATTCCCCTTTATGGCGGCGAATAGTCAGCATATCCAGCATGGCTTGTGTGGGGTGGGCATGGCGACCATCACCGGCATTGATAATCGCTACCTTGGGGGTGATCTGGCTGGCAATAAAATGCGCTGCCCCAGAATCAATATGGCGCACCACAAACATATCGGCATACATGGCTTCGATATTTTGCAGTGTATCCATCAGCGTTTCGCCTTTGGAGGTCGATGAGGTTTTGATATCCAAATTCAGTACGTCAGCAGACAAGCGCTTGGCCGCCAACTCAAAGGTCGCTCGGGTTCGGGTGGAGTTTTCAAAGAACAGGTTAACAATGGTTTTACCACGTAGCAGCGGGACTTTCTTGACCGACTGTTCACCCATATTAACGAAGGATTCTGCGGTATCGAGAATTTCTGTCAGCAGGCTCTTGGGCAAACCATGAATACTGAGAAAGTGTTTGAGGCGGCCATCACTGGTCAACTGGACATCACGGGGATGCGCTCGGCTCATGCAGGAGTCTCCTTAGCGTGGATAGCTGACAAGGTTCAGTTCAAGGGGCGAGGGACCAGAGAGCTTGATCCTTTGATCAGGCGCCAGCTCTAAATGCAGCGCGCAGCAATCCGGCTGGATCGGCAGCTCGCGTCCCGGTAAGGACACCAACGCCGCCAAGCAGATCGAGGCAGGTCGACCAAAATCGAACAGCTCGTTCATTGCCGCGCGAATCGTGCGCCCTGTCATCAGCACATCATCGACCAGAATCAGATGCTGACCTTCGGTGGTCAGTGGGAGCACAGAGGGTTTGACGGCCGGTGTCAGGCCTTGTTGGGTATAGTCATCACGATAAAAAGAGATATCCAGCACACCCAAAGACCAGCTTGCAGGTAAACGGGCTTTCAGCGCTTCTGCCACCCAGGCACCACCGGTATGGATACCCACCAGATGCGGGGCGCTCAGCTGACGCTCTTCGGCCCAAGCCAAAAGTTGCTGGGCAAGGCGATCCAGCAAGACAGTGACATCAGGGAGGTGGGCAGCACTGACCACCGAATCCGATGCAGAACCACTCGATACAGATTTCTCAGATGCAGACATCATCGCTTTCTCTCTTTGCGCCTGATACATCACACCATCAGGCACATCAGTTAACAGTTAGGGGGTGGAGGCGAGGCCGGCGACGCTGCGCCGTGATAATGCGGACCAGCGATCAAGCTTTGTTGCGCCATCTCTGGATCAAGTTGAAGCCAAGTCTCCAGCAGCAAGGCCGCAGCAAGACTATCGACTGGATCTTCACGGTAATTACCCCGATGACCTTGTTCGCGCACAATGGCTTTGGCCGCTCGTGTCGTACCTCGCTCATCAATACTAAAACAGGCCTGACCATAGCGACCAAAAAGACGTTTAGCCATTTTACGTGCTCGCAGGCTCAGCGGTGTATCCCGCCCATCTTCTTCGAGCGGCAACCCCATCACAAAGCAATCTGGCTGCCATTCTGCCACCAGTTGATCAAGCAGCTGCCAAGCTGGAATACCATCCTGCGCGGGCAGAGCCATCAACGGCGTCACGCTGGCCGTTAACTCATTACCCAGCGCGATACCGTGGCGCTTGGTGCCAAAATCAAAGGCCATAATACGGCGCGGTGCTACAGCCTCAAGCATGGCCAGCCTGCCCAGTGAGCAAGTCCAAATTCACCCCTAAGCTCTGCGCGGCCGCCTTACGTCTCTGCGCTGGCGGTAAATCAAAGAGCACTTCGGGCCAAGCGGGGCAGGTCAACCAGGTGTTGTCGATCAACTCTTGCTCCAGTTGGTTGGCTTGCCAACCAGCGCAACCCAAGGCGATTAAAAACTGGGCTGGGCCTTCACCCTCAGCCAAGGCTTCAAGAATATCGACCGAAGTGGTGAGACTAATCAGGGGCGTGACCGCCAGACTCGATTTCCACTGGGCCGCGCCGGTGTGCAGCACAAAGCCTCTTTCCTGATGAACGGGGCCACCGCGATAAATCGGGGCGTGGGCGTGGCGGCCGTAGCAGCTAGGCAGATCCATCTGATCGAGTAGCTCGCCGAGGGTCAGCTCTAAGGGTTGATTGACAATCAAGCCCAGCGCGCCCTGTTCACCATGCTCGCAGAGGTAGGTCAGGCTGTCCGCAAAGTGCGGATCATCTAATAGCGGCATGGAGAGAAGAAAATGATCCCTTAATGTATTCACAGGCGACTCTTTTTGCTTCGAAATAGAGCTAATTCTGGCGAAATTCGACCCAAATGGAAAGCTTTGTCTGCATTGGTCGAGCTGAGACTCGATCACTCGCGCTCCTTGTGTCGATTTTGCTCGTCAGCGAGCGCGCCAACCATCGCCAAACTGCCAGGTGCGGATAATTTCCAGCACTTCGGTTTCTGCACGCACACCTTCGGGCAGAGGTGCAAAGGGCGCGGCCAGATTCAGAATCCGAATCGCGGCTTCATCCAACTCAGGGTGGCCTGAAGAACTCAATAGCTGGGCTTCACGAATGCGGCCATCGGCATAGATAGAGACCAGCAAGCGCAGCTGCCCCCCTAGGTTCTGGCGTCGAGCCTCTTCTGGGTAGTTTTGATTGCCGATACGTTCGACACGCGCTTCCCACTGTTGCAGATAAAAAGCCAGCTCAGGATCAAGCTGCGTTGCTGAAGTCACCCGCCGGATACGGGGACGCTCCACCCATTGCTGTTGCTGCACCTGCCACTGGGCTTCCAACTGCGCCATCGCTAAGCTGCGTTCAGCCAAACGTCGGCTCGATGTCTCAGGCATCGGCGGGGCAGGTGAGGGCAGCGCTGGGGTAGCAGCAGCAGAGGGATCGATAGGCGGCTCGCTCACTGGGGGCGAGATCGGCTCCGCTGAGGAAGTCGGTGCTGATACCTCAGGAGGAGGGGCAGGCATCGGCTCGGCTGCGGCAGGTTCTGGCACCTCCACTTCTTCAGGCAGAGGCTGTTCAGAGATGGCTGGCTCGGTAGGGGCCTCAGCTTCTGGCGGTGTGGCTGGTGGATCTTCGGGCAAGGCAGGCGTGGACCAGCTGACCAGCTCGACCTGAGTCGAGACTTCCATCCAACGTAGGATGGAAGGTGGCTCCGGTGCTAGACTTGGCCGTTGCGCCAAGAAGAGCCCATGCAGACTCAGCGCTAGAGCGAGCGCCAGCAAAAGCGGCCGCTGCTGACGCATCCAGGCCCACGACCTCCAGATCACTGGCGTTGCAGCAACTCAGCTTCGAGACAATCCATCAGCTGGCTGGCAATATCCAGGCCACACTGGGCATCCAGTTCGCGCACACAGGTTGGGCTGGTCACGTTGATTTCAGTGAGATAATCACCGATCACATCTAGACCCACAAAATAGAGTCCCTTGGCTTTGAGCGTAGGAGCCACCTGAGCCACCAGCCAGTAATCACGCTCAGTCAGCGGCCGTGCGACACCTCGGCCTCCTGCCGCCAGATTGCCACGGGTTTCACCCGCCATCGGAATCCGCGCCAGACCAAAGGGCACAGGCTCACCATTGATGACCAAAATTCGGGTATCCCCCTCTTTGATTTCTGGCAGATAACGCTGCGCCATAATCGGGTAACGGCCTTGTTCGGTGAGCTGTTCAACCACGGCACTGAGGTTCATGCCATCGGCTGCAATACGAAACACCCCCATACCGCCCATCCCATCCAACGGCTTCAGAATCACATCTTGGTGTTCAGCATGAAATTCACGAAT
>SKOQ01000142.1 GCA_007119985.1 Marinospirillum sp. | reverse complement strand
CCAACAACAGACGCTAATCAATTGGCCGTAGGCCGACTTTGAGGATTTCGTCGCCCTCGACTTCAACGACCACCCAGTTAATGCCATGCCACTCCATCTGGTCACCAACGACAGGATGGCCGCCAAAGCGATTTTTCAGCAGCGCTCCCAGCGTCAAATGCTGCTGATCTGGACTAATCGTCAGGCCATATAAAGCCGCCAAGTCCTTGAGCGGTGCATCGCCAGCCAGCGTAAAATCACCAAAGAAATGACGAAACTGCTGCTTAGCCTGCGGCGCTTCGTTAAACATCCGATTCAAGACCGGTAGATCGGCTTCGCGACCGATAATACACAAGACATCCTGCTGCTGTAATCGCGTACTGCCTGAAGGATGAATCAAGCGCTGATCTCGAAACAAAGCCCCGATCCGCGCCCCTGAAGGAAAGCGCAGATGGCGCAGCTCCACTTGATCCAAGGCATCACTGTTCACGGTATACACCATGCACTCATAGTCTTCTTCTGGGTAAATACCGAGCTGCGTACGGCGCTTGGGTTCAAAACTTTTCGGCACCTCCACCTTAAAACGCTTCGCGGCCCAAGGCAGAGTCGAGCCTTGGATCAATAAGGAAATCAGTACGACGTGAAAGGCGATATTGAAAAACAAACTGGCCTGTTCAACCTGCGCAATCACCGGAAAGATCGCCAGCACAATCGGCACCGCACCACGCAAACCCACCCAAGAGATAAAGCCCAGCTCGCGCCCTTGGAACTTAAAAAAGGGTTTGAGGCAGAGGAAAACCGCCAGGGGCCGTGCAATAAAAATCATCGCCAAGGCCAGCGCCGTGGCAGGCAGCGCAATCGCCAGCATTTCATGCGGTGCCACCAGCAAGCCCAAGATCAGGAACAGACCAATTTGGCTCAACCAAGCCAAGCCATCATGAACAGGTAGGATATGCTGCAAGTGACGCGAGCGACTGTTCCCAATCATCAAACCAGCCAGATAGATAGCAACAAAGCCGCTGCCACCGAGCATATTGGTGGCAGCAAACAAACCCAAACCCGCGCCAGTCACCAACAAGGGGTAAAGCCCAGGCGTTAAATCCACTTTTTTCAGCAGCTGCACAAACAGCCAGCCTCCCATCACCCCCATCGGTAAGCCTAAGCCAAACTGCTGCACAAACATCAGACCTGCTTGCCAGAAGCCGCTGGTTTCTTGGGTCAGCAGGCTTATCAGGGTCACGGTCAGAAAGATCGCCATCGGATCGTTGGTACCGGATTCGATCTCCAAGGTGGCACTGACCCGTTCATTAAGGCGCACCCCCTTGCCACCCAGCATTGAAAACACCGCAGCCGCATCGGTCGAACCAACGATGGCGCCCACCAGCAGACCTTCAAGCAGGCTCAAATCAAAAATCCACATGGCGAGCAGGCCAGTCACGCCACTGGTGCAGAGCACACCGAGCGTGGCCAGCGACAAGGCGGGCTTCAGGCCCACCCGAAAGGTCGTCATACGCGTGCGCATTCCGCCATCAAGCAGAATAATCGCCAGCGCCAGATGGCCAATAATATAAGCGGCATCATAGTTACTGAACGCCAAGCCGCCGATACCATCTTCACCGGCCAGCATCCCAATACCGAGGAACACCAGCAGCAACGGCAAACCGGAACGGGCCGAAATCAGGCTCGCCAGAATACTCGCGCAAAGAAGCAGGGAGCCAATCAGAAAGAGACTATTTAAATTATCCACAAGGGGCTCGCTATGGATGGATCATGACTGGCATTGTGCCATAAGCCAGGATCGAGACGCACCTGAGTTTCTGGGTGATGGGCTCAATCTGGCTTGGCGTTAGCGGCCTGCCAGCTGTGGCAAGAAGAGGGCAATCTGTGGAAAGGCCATGATCAGCGTCGTCGCCATCAGCAGAATCAGCACAAAAGGCGGTGTACCACGAATCACCTCCCAGTAGGGGCGCTTAAATACCGCTATCGCTGTGAAAATATCACAACCAAAAGGTGGTGTGGCAGAGCCGATCGCCACCATCAGGGTAATCAGCACGCCCACCAGCACCGGATCTAGGCCTGAACTAGCAATCGCCGGCGCAAAAATAGGCGTCAGCACTAAAATCACTACGATTGGATCGACAAACATGCAGGCAATAAAAAAGGCCACCGCAATCGCAAAGAGCACACCCATCGGGCCAGCCTCGTTGATGCCAAAACCTTCGAGTAGCATCTGCGGAATCTGGGCAAAGGAGATAATCCATGAAAAGCCATTTCCCACGGCCACCAGAATAAAGACCACAGCGGTAATCAGGCCAGTCGAGCGAGCGATACTAAACAAATCTTTGAACTGCAAGGAGCGAAACACGACAAATTCGAGTAACGCCGCATAGAGTACACAGGCCGCTGCAGCCTCAGTCGGGCTGAACACCCCACCGTAGATGCCGCCGACGACAATGATCGGAAAACCTAGTGGCCATAAAGCCTGTTGAGTCGCCTGCGCTCTTTCTTTCCAAGTCGCCTTAGGCTCCGTCGGCACCCGATGCCGCCAGGCGTAATACATGCTATAGGCTGAGAAGAGCAGCAAAATCAGCAATCCAGGGCCAATCCCGGCCAAGAACAAATCACCTATCGAGGTTCCGGACACCACGCCATAGATAATCATGCCAATACTGGGTGGAATCAAAAAAGCGATATCACTGGCATTGATAATCAGCGCCAGCGTAAAAGAATCCTTATAGCCCGCTTGGAGCATGCGTGGACGCAAGGGCGTCCCCACTGCGACGACGGTCGCCTGAGTCGAACCAGAGACCGCACCAAAGAGGGTGCAGGAGGCGGCGGTACTGACGGCCAAACCACCTTTGATATGACCGATAAAGGCCATGACCAGATTGACCAAACGCTGTGCGGATTGCCCACGCGTCATGATATCGGCAGCCAAGATAAACATCGGCACCGCAATCAAGGCCGTTGGCCGGATCCCCGCCATCATTTGTTGAATCAGGGTTTCAGTATGCTGTAAATCACCAAAGACCCACACCAATCCCACCAGACTGCCAACAGCAAGAGGCACCAGCATCGGATAGCCCAGCAACAAAAGCAGCAGCATGGTGATCAACATTGCGGTCATCATGATGGGGTGTCCTCACTGGGGGCATAGCGATCCACCACCTTGGTGGAGAGGTAGGGCTGACGACTCACCAGATTCTTGATACCGGTGAGCAGGTATTGCAGCGCCGTCAGTGCAAAGCCTAGCGGTACCCAGAGGTACATCCAGTAGACAGGAATCCCTGACACAGGCAACACCCGCCCCGTGCCATACACACCCTGCACATAGAGAAAGGCGTAATAACTCAGCATCCATAAGAGCGCTGAAGTCGTCCACGCCATCACCAACATCAGATAACGCCGCCCCTGCGGGGGCAGGAGATCATAAAAAGCCGACATACGAATATGTCGGCCCTCGCGTGCGGCATAACCTATTCCGGCAAAGGTCACCAAGACGATCAAGATCCGATTGACCTCTTCGGCAAAGTGTAGACTTTCACCCAACGCGAAGCGGCCGATGACATTGGCCATAGTGTTGATGGCCATCAGCAGAATGGCTGCGACCAGCACACTGGATTCAATGCGACTGACCAACCGACCCAGCGCATCGGTTACACGCTGGATCGGTTTCAACCAGGTCGGTTTTTGGCGCGTCATGCTGCTGGTTACTCTTTGCGTACGGCGTCAAGATCCGCCTTAAACTGCTCTAGCAACGCCGCACCACGCTCTCCGGTCATTTCGATAAAGCGGGCTTCTACCTGCGGGGCACGATCACGGAATACTTGGCGCTCTTCTTCGGTTAAACGCGTCACAGTCACCTGATCACTGGATTCCAAGATTCGCTCCAACATGGCATCACTCAGACCGGGCACATATTCAGTAATGTAATCAAAGGCATAGGCAGTGGCATCGCGCACCAACTGCTGATCTTCTGCGCTCAGGCCATTGAAGAAGTCCTGATTCGCCATCAAGGCCGTGGTGAACTGACCGTGGCCGGTAAAGATCAGGTTCGGTGAAACCTCATACAGTGCACCGGATTGAATCCAGAAGATCGGGTTTTCCTGACCTTGCAAAATATTGGTTTGCAAGCCGCCATAGACCTCACCCCAGGGCAGCGGGGTCGGCGTTGCGCCAAAGGCACGATAGGTTTCTGTTAGCAAGGGATTCGGCATGGTGCGAATATTCTTGCCACGAAAATCCTCAGGGCTACGCACTGGCGTATCTGCCGTCACCACCATCTCGCCTTCCGGATACATGGTCAGTAACTCAAGGCCTTGCTCGGCATAGAGCTCAGGGAAGAGTTCGTTGATCGCACGGCTGGTACGGAAAAACTCGACCATCTGCTGGTCATCGACAGGCAAGAGATAGGGAATAAAGAAAATCTGCGCCTCGGGTATCAAAGCACCGGTAAAGCCAGGGGATTGGTTCACAAAGTTCAGGATACCCGCCTGAGTTTGCTCCATAATATCTTCTGATTCACCCAGATCGCCAAAGCGGAAAATTTGGACCTGATGCTCTGAGCGGGTTTCGATATACTCGCGGAATTTCTGTGCAAAGACATCCTGCACATCACCTTCAAATTCTTCATGGGCGTAGCGCCACTGCTGTCCTTGGGTGCTGGCTTCTTCACTACTACAGGCGACAAGCCCTGTCAGAAACGCGCCGGCAACGCCTGCGGCAAGAAGTTTTTTCAGTTGCATGGTTTTCCCTCTTCACTTAGTGAAATCAGCGGATAAGTGCCAAGTGCCTCTGCAGCAACGATCTTTTTAGGTGGCAAAAGCTCAATAAGTCGTCAGACTGGCCGAATAGATCGACGCAACGAAAACGCAATCACCCCGATCGCGCGACAGGAGTCAACAAGCTCAGCCAATAAGAATGGCAAAGCAGCTTATAGATGGCAAGCTTTATGATAAAAAAATATTATCAATTATGAAACGAGGAAGCGAATGAAAGCGCTGATTCAACGCGTCAGCCAAGCCAGCGTGACCATTGAAGGTGTCGAAAAAGGCGCGATTCATCAGGGTTTGGTGGTGTTTCTTGGCATCGAAAAAAACGACACCCCCGCCATTGCACAAAAGCTACTCGATCGCCTGATTCACTATCGCATCTTTAGTGATCAGGAGGGTAAAATGAACCTGAGTCTGCGCGATATTCGCGGTGGGCTGCTGATCATTTCTCAATTCACCCTCGCGGCAGAAACGCGCAAAGGACTCCGCCCGAGTTTTTCGAGTGCCGCCCCCCCTGAGCCAGCAAAAAACCTCTATACTTTTTTTGTTGAACAGGCACAGCAACAGCTGGATCAGGTTGCCCAAGGGGAGTTTGCCGCCGATATGCAAGTACAGCTGATCAACGACGGGCCAGTGACCTTTTTACTTGAGGCCTAGGCGCAGTCATCACCTTGCTGATGCAAGGTTTTTTTAAGGAGTAGCGAGCTTGAGTCAATCGAAATCCAAACCTGTTGCCCTGATCACAGGCGGTGCGCAAGGTCTCGGCCGTGCCATCAGTGGGGCCTTGTTGCAGCAAGGATGGCAGGTCATGATCGCAGACCTAGATGGAGAGGCAGGCACTGAATGCCTGCATCTGTTTGATCATCTGGGTCCAGTAGCTTTTGAGGCAGTGGATGTTGCCCAGGAAGCCCAAGTCAAAGCCTTGATGCAGACCACCGCAGAACGCTTGGGGCAGATACAGCTGCTCGTCAACTGTGCGGGCATCAGCAATCCTTTTAGCGGTGCGCTGGAAGATCTCGATCTGGCCACCTGGCAGCGCTATATTGATGTCAACCTGACGGGCACCTTCCTCTGCGTCAAGCATGCCGCACCGATGCTGCGTGCCACACGAGGCAGCATCATCAATCTGGCATCAACACGCGCGCTCCAATCAGAACCAGATACCGAAGCCTATTCCGCCAGCAAGGGCGGTGTCGT
>SKOQ01000186.1 GCA_007119985.1 Marinospirillum sp. | reverse complement strand
TGCGCTGCTTGGCGCGGTGCACTTATCGGATCAGTTTGCCTATCCCATTCATCATCCGATGCAAATTGCCGTGTTGGCTGAGCTGATTTTAGAGCGCTTGCAAGCCCCGCAAGAGGTGCGTCTTGCGGTGATGGCCGCATGTCTCACCTGTAATGTGGCGATGAACCCTTACCAGCAGCGTTTGCATCAGCAGAAATCACCGTTAAACGCGCAACAGCGCAAGGTGATTAATCGCCATCCTGAACAGGGCGTGCAAAAGTTGCAGCAGGCAGGAGTGACGGATGATCTTTGGTTGGAGATCATTGCCCAGCATCATGAAAAACTCGATGGCAGCGGTTATCCGCGTGCCTTGAAAGGGGATCAAATACGTCGTGAGGCGCGTGTGGTTGCGCTGGCCGATGTCTATAGTGCGATGGTGACACCAAGACCCTATCGCAGCCCGATCAAGCATAAAGATTCTTTGCGTGAGATTTTTATTCGCCGTGGCAGCCAGTTTGATGAAAAACTCACCCTGTTGTTCCTCAATGAACTCGGGGTTTATCCGCCTGGCGTGTATGTGCGCTTAAATAATGGTGAATTGGCGGTGGTGATAGGTCGGACTTCTGACCCAAAAGCGCCTTTGGTCGCCAGTGTGCGCAAAGCCGATGGCGATTTATTCTTATCGCCAAGGCGGCGCAATACAGCCTCGCGCCAGTTTGCGATTAAAAGCGTGTGCCCAGTTAATGAGCGGATGCGGGTGAATCCAGCGACTCTGTGGGGAATTGATGCACTGCGTATTACGCAGGTGATGCCGGATTTATCGAGCATCGCGGATTTAATCTAGAGAGCCATTTGGATCTGAGGCTGAGACCGCAGCCACGGTCTCAGTACAATCCTGATGATGGATTCTACTTGATCAACTCAATCACCTTATCGACCAGCTTGAAGATACCGACCTTAGCCTCACTGAGGCGAGTGGCCATCATATAAGCGGGTGTGGTGACAAGCAGATGCTGTTGGTCGACCACGATTTCATCCGCATCGGCACTTTTATGCAGCGCGCCCATCTCTGTTAACGCACCGCTGACGCCGGCATCGCGCCCGATAGTGCAGACGACGCCGGGGCCGATCAACTCAGCACTGAGTGCCGGTGCAATGCACATCAGGCCTATGGGCTTCTTGGCACGGACAAAGGCCTGAGTGAAGGCTTTCACCTGCGGCTCTACACTGGCTTGAGCACCTTGAGTGGCAAAATCAGAGAAATTCTTGGCCACGCCAAAGCCGCCGGGCAGAATTAAGGCATCAAAATCTTCTTCCTGGGCTTGATCTAGTGCCAAGATATCGCCTCGTGCGAGGCGGGCCGCTTCTTGTAAAACCGAGCGTTTGGCGTCAGCATCCACTTCTCCTGTCTGGTGGTTCACCACCTCTTTTTGAGCGATATCCGGCGCAATGCATTGATATTTCACACCCTGTTCATCTAAGCGCAGTAGGGTGAGAACGGTTTCATAGATTTCGGCACCGTCATAGACGCCGCAACCAGATAAGAGTACAGCCACTTTTTTGCTCATGATCAACTCCTTGGATAAAGGCAATGCGTGCTTTTCTTGGTTCGCTGTGATCGACTCTAGTGGGCTTTGCGCGGCAAGGCAAGTGAGCCACCCTCCCTGCGACAAATTGTAAGCTGAGGAGCGCTCAATCTCTCTAGCACTCCTGATATACTGATTTGATTATGAATGATGAAAGGAGTTAGCTGTGTATTTGGCCCATCGTACTTTCCCTGCGACTCGCCTGCGCCGTATGCGTGCAGATGCTTTCTCACGCCAGCTGATGCAAGAGCATCGCTTGGCACCCCAGGATTTGATTCTGCCGGTTTTTGTTCAAGAAGGTGACAATCAGCGTGAAGCCATTCCTTCCATGCCAGGTGTCGAGCGCTTGAGCTTGGATCTTCTTCTTCAAGAAGCGCGTGAAATTGCTGATTTAGGCATACCGGCGATGGCGCTTTTTCCGGTCGTGGGGGCAGAAGGCAAGAGTGAGTTGGCCGAAGAGGCTTATAACCCGAATGGCTTAGTCCAGCGCAGCGTGCGGGCTTTGAAAGAGGCTGTGCCTGAACTCGGCATTATCACCGATGTGGCGCTCGATCCCTACACCACTCATGGTCAGGATGGCATTATTGATGAGCAAGGTTATGTGTTGAATGATCGCACGGTCGAAACCTTGGTGAAGCAGGCGCTCTCTCATGCTGAGGCCGGTGCGGATATGCTCGCGCCCTCGGATATGATGGATGGCCGTATTGGGCAGATACGTCAGGTGCTGGAACAGGAGCAGCTGGTGAATACACGCATTTTCTCCTATGCCGCTAAGTATGCTTCTCACTATTATGGGCCTTTCCGTGATGCGGTGGGTTCTGCGGCCAATTTGGGCAAGGCCGATAAAAAAACCTATCAGATGGACCCCGCCAATTCAGATGAAGCGCTGCATGAAGTCGCGATGGATCTTGTTGAGGGTGCGGATATGGTGATGATCAAACCCGGTCTGCCTTATTTAGATATCGTGCATCGAATCAAAAAAGAGCTAGGCGTGCCTACCTTTGTTTATCAAGTCAGCGGCGAATATGCGATGCAGATGAATGCGATAGAAAAGGGATGGCTGAGTGAAGACAGTATGATGGAGGCCCTCTTATGTATGAAGCGGGCGGGTGCGGATGGCATTTTGACCTACTATGCCAAACGTGCAGCTCAGATCCTGCGCGGTGCTTAACTCTTTCTGCAGATCTGAACGCCCTGATCAGTCAACCCGTTATTGAGCCAGCCGGGTTGGGCTGAATGGTTTCTCTCCACACTGCCTGTGAGGGTGAGTTTGGTGAGGCATTGCTGGCTCGTGTGGCTATAAAGGAAGACAGGATGACTGAGACAATAAAAAAGACCACTTCTTCATCACCGGCAGCAAGCCGTCAGCGCGCCTCACGGCCCAGTGCTGCACGAGGTGGTGCTTCAAAATCTAGCTCTTCATCAGGTGGTGCGCGTCGCCCAGCTCGCTCTCAACCCGCTGCGGCGAAAACAGAGACGAGTTCTGAGGCCACCAAGGCGGCAACAGAGTCGGCCACGAGCATGGCGGTGAGTAGTGCCAGCGATGCTCCCCTTGCTGATGAGCAGAACAGCAATACGCCACCACGAGCCACACTGCGTATTAATCAAACCAAGGGCGGTGTTCGGCGGCGCAAACCCGATGCCAGCATTAATCTGGATGCGCCTGAGTGGTATTTCAATCGTGAATTATCGCATCTTGAGTTTAACATTCGTGTCTTAGAGCAGTCGTTGGATACCAGCCATCCTCTGCTCAATCGTCTGCTTTTCTTGTTGATCTTCTCAAGCAATCTGGATGAGTTCTTTGAGATTCGGGTTGCAGGATTAAGGCGTCAAGTGGCTTTTGAGCGCGAGAAATCAGGTATCGATGGGCGTCGCCCAACTGAGGTGCTGAAAGAAATTTCACGCTTGTGTCATGAGCAGGTCGACCGCCAGTATACGATTTTGAATGATCAGCTGATTCCGGCGATGGAAGAGCAGAATATCCGCTTTATCCGTCGTGATCAGTGGACACCCGAGCAAAGTGCTTGGGTCGAGAATTTCTTTATGCAAGAAATTCTGCCAGTGATCAGCCCTATTGGTTTGGATCCTTCGCACCCCTTTCCGCGCTTGGTCAATAAAAGCCTGAACTTTATCGTCTCACTGGAAGGCAAGGATGCGTTTGGCCGCGAAGGCGGCATGGCGATTCTGCCTGCGCCCCGCTCTTTGGCACGTTTGGTCAGGCTGCCGGATGAGTTGGTCGAATCTGGTGATCATTTTGTCTTCTTGTCTTCCGTCATCCACGCGCATGCTGAGCGTCTTTTTCCTGGGATGCAGGTCAAGGGTTGCTATCAGTTTCGTATTACGCGTAATGCCGATTTGACGGTGGATTCAGAAGAAGTCTCTGATCTGGCTAGTGCTTTGCGGGGTGAGCTTTTATCGCGTCGCTATGGTGATGCGGTGCGTTTAGAAGTGGCGGATAACTGCCCTGATGATCTGGTCGCCTTTTTGCTCAAGCAGTTTAATCTCAGCGAAGATGAGCTGTATCGCGTTAATGGCCCAGTGAATCTCAATCGCTTGATGGCGGTGATGGGGCTAGTGGATCGTCCAGATTTGCAATATGCGCCTTTTACGCCCGGCTTACCCAAGCTGTTGCGTAAAGAAGCTGGCTCGATTTTTAATGCCATCCGCCAGGGTGATATTCTGCTGCACCACCCGTTTGAGAGCTTTTCTCCTGTCGAGGACTTACTGCGTGAGGCCGCCACTGACCCAGATGTTGTGGCCATCAAGCAGACACTCTACCGCACTGGGCCAGACTCGAATATCGTCAGTGCCTTGGTGGATGCTGCGCGCAACGGTAAGGAAGTCACGGTGGTGATCGAACTGCGCGCGCGTTTTGATGAAGCGGATAATTTAACACTGGCCAGCCGTTTACAAGAGGCGGGGGCCATCGTGATCTATGGTGTGGTGGCCTATAAGACGCATGCCAAAATGATGCACCTGTTGCGGCGTGAAAACGGCCAGCTACGTCATTATGCGCATCTTGGTACGGGCAACTATCACGCCAAGACCGCGCGCCTCTATACCGACTATGCGCTGCTGACTGCCAATCAAGCTCTCTGTGAAGATGTGCACCGTGTGTTCTTGCAGCTTTGTGGCATGGGGCAGGTGCTGAATATGAATACCCTGCTGCATGCGCCCTTTACCTTGCATAAGCGTTTGATCGAGATGATTGAGCGAGAAGCTGAGCATGCCCAAGCGGGTAAAAAAGCCCGTATTCTGATTAAAACCAACTCAGTCACCGAGCCGCGTCTGATTAAAGCCTTGTATCGTGCCAGTCAGGCTGGCGTGGTGGTGGATATGATTGTGCGCGGTATCTGTTGTCTGCGCCCTGGGGTGCCTGAGGTCTCAGAAAACATCCGTGTACGCTCGATTATTGGCCGCTTTTTGGAGCATACGCGCGTTTTCTGTTTCCACAATGATGGGCAGGATGAAGTCTATTGTGCCAGTGCTGATTTTATGGAACGTAATATGTTCCATCGTGTGGAAACCTGCTTCCCGCTGCTGGAGGGTAAGTTGGCACATCGCGTGCGCAAGGATCTGGAAACCTACCTGTTGGATAACTGCCAAAGCTGGGAGCTACAAAGCGATGGCCACTATCGTTTGAATTCGCCAGCAGAAGGCGAGGCTGAGGTCAGTGCTCAAGAAACGCTGCTGGATGCCTATGCCGAAAAGGCCAGCTAGTCCTATCGCCTTGCTGGCTCCATGCCAGATCAGGCAGGGGGCCTGCAAGAGAAGGTGGCTTGGCTGTTGTGCTACACTGAGATTTTAATTATCAAGCTGGAGTGAATATGAGCAGCTCATCGACACCTCAACAAGCCGGCTTGTGCTGGTTTCAGGCGGATCAATGGGAGCAGCTCAAGGCGGTTGCAGAAGATGCAGATCGGCTTGAGGCCACTTGGGCAGAGTGGGAGGCAAAAAGCCTCGAAATGATTGACGTTTTTGCGACAAGGGGTATTCTGATCGAGAAGGTTTGGGTGGATGTGCAAGCGTTAATCGATTGGTGTGCAGCACGAGAGAAACCTGTTAATGCGTCTACACGTGCTGAATACGTTACCGCTTTAATGATGGAACAGAAAAAGCAGTTACCAAATCCCTCGATGCGTGCACACTAGGAAGCCTCTGATTAACTACTGCGCTTGGTCATACTGCGTTGAAATTGGTCTCAAAATGCTCATTTACTCCGTGTAAACTCCGCTTTTTCGATCAATTTCGCCTTGCCTGACCTGTGCTCGTGACGTTGATCAGAGGTTCCTTAAACGCTAAGGCTTGCTCTATCCCTGCCTTTTCGGGTTAGCGGCGTCTTTGCTTACGCTGCGTCCGTGCTTCCTTGGTCATCTTGAGCTGGCGCGCCTTGGCCTGTTCGCGCCCTGTTT
>SKOQ01000095.1 GCA_007119985.1 Marinospirillum sp. | reverse complement strand
CTTGGGTCCCCAGTAGCATGGATACCAGATGCACCGTGCCCAGCATCAAAATAATGGCTGGGCCAGTCGGCCAGTCCCAATGCCAAGACAGTAGCAAGCCCCACCAGCAGCCCAGCATGGCAAAGAGCACAGCCAGCAGCAGTAAACTATCAAGCTGGCGCGTCCAAAAGCGGGCCGCCGTTGCAGGCAAAATCATGATCCCAACGGCCATCAAGGTCCCTAAGGCTTGAAAGCCCGCGACCAGATTCAGCACAACCAAGGCTAAAAACGCCAGATGGGTCGGCGTTCCTAAACGGCTATGCCGCTGTAAAAAATCGGGATCAATACACTCTAAAACCAAGGGCCGCAGAAAAATCGCTAACAGCAACAGTGTCAAGCTTGCAATGCCACCCAATAGATACAGCGCCTCATTATTCAATGCCAAAACACTGCCAAAAAGCAGATGCAGCAAATCAATATTGCGACTTTGTGAAGACACCAACAACACACCCAGCGCCAAAGACACCAGATAAAAAACAGCCAGATTGGCATCCTCTTTCAGCACCGTGACGCGTGCTAAGCCACCCGCCAACATAGCAACCAAACAACCCGCTAAAATGCCACCCAGCGTCATCGCACCCAGCGAAAAACCAGCAATGATGTAACCCAAAGCGGCACCGGGCAAAATAGCGTGCGCAACGGCATCGCCCGTCAAACTCATGCGGCGCAGCATTAAAAATACGCCCACTGGCGCCGCACTCAGACTCAGTACCAAACACCCCACCAACGCACGACGCATAAAACCAAAGTCAGGCGTGAGAAACGGGTCTAAAAACCACAAATACAAGGTCTCAAGCATGATCCGCCTCCACTTCTTCATCGAGATGGAGATCACAGATAGGTGCCAGCGGATCAAAGGCGACCTGCATCTTACGCGCACGACGGAGGTTGTCTTCGGTCAGCACTTGATCTGTTGGCCCAAAACCCAGCACTTCGCGCGCCAACAGTAGACAGCGAGGAAAGTGCCGCTTGACCTGCTGCAGATCGTGCAAGACCGCAATGATCGTGCGCCCTTGTTGATGCCAGTGCTGGATCAGCTGCATCAAATCTTCCTGAGTCGCTTCATCGACTGCGGCAAAAGGTTCATCAAGCAAAATCAACTGCGCATCCTCTAAAATCAAACGCGCAAACAAAACACGTTGCAGCTGCCCACCCGATAAAGAATCAAGACTACGCTTCTCAAATCGCTGCATACCAACCTGGTGTAAGGCTTGGCTGACCTGATCCAGCGCAGTGCGCCGAACTCCGCCAAAAGCCCCGACTTGAGGCCAAAAACCCAATGCCACAAAATCGATCACTCGCAGCGGAAAATCCAGATCCAAACGGGCACGCTGCGGCAAATAGGCCAGCTTTTGTGGCTGCGGCCACTCTATGCGTCCACCTAAAGGAGTGAGCTGGCTCATCATGCCTTTCAATAGGGTGGATTTTCCACCGCCGTTCGGACCAACGACGGCCAGTAGATCCCCCTGATAAAGATCTCCATTTAAATGATGGACAGCGGGATGTTTCTCATAACCCAAGGTCAAATTGCTGAAGCGGGCAAGCGGGATAGAAGCTGTCATTTGATTATTTCACCGCCCAATAGATCGCACCCCACAGGGCCGTTATCAGCGGTAACAGCAGCAGTAAACGCTGCCACAAGCTTAGGTGAATCAGTGATAAAAATAGACTCTTCATACTCAACTCAAAATGTTATAACGTAACAAGAAAGAAGTCAAAAGAAAGGCGCACAATAATCAACGCGCCTATTGAGATCAAGTCTTATTCCTCTTTTTCTTCACGGCTCGGCTGCAAGCCATTACCAAGCAAAACTGCGACCCATTGGGTGGAAGGTGTTTGCTCAAGAGCTATCTTGACGATCATTGTCAGCGGGATGGATAACAGCATACCCACCACACCAAACAACCAGCCCCAAATCACTAAAGAGAGAAAAACGACCAGTGGCGATAAGCCCAAACCCCGCCCCATAAAGCGTGGCTCAATCAAACTACCCAGCACAATATTCACAGCGACATAACCACTCGCTGCAAGCGCCGCCTCATAGAAGCCCAGCTGCACTAAGGCCAGCAACACGGCTGGAATGGCCGCAATAATAGAGCCAACATTGGGGATAAAGTTCATCAACAAGGCTACGACACCCCAAAGCAAGGGGAAGTCTACACCCAAAATCCACAGCCAGAGCGTAATCAGCAGGCCAGTGATCAGGCTCACAATCGATTTGATCACCAGATAACGATTGACCTGCTGGACAAAACTACTGGCCTGCGCAAAAGAGCGGTGAGCACTCGGAAGGGCCTGGCGTAGCTTTTCACCAAAGGTCGCTTCTTCCAACAGCAGGAAAATCACAATAAACAAGACAAGGAATAGATTGGTGATCAAGGACCCAAGGTTAGATAAGGCTTTGCCTACCCAGTCCATCAGTACCGAAGGGTTAAAGTGATCTAAAAGCTGCTGGCTGGATACCGGCACACCTATGGCTTCGAGCCAGGGTAGCAGCTGAACCAGCTCGCTTTCTAAGCGCCGCTGATACTCAGGCAAGCGTTCAACGAAACTATCTATCGCGCTCCCAACAAACAAGCCAAACAAAATACCAAACACCACCAACTGCGCCATGATAATGACGACGGCCAGCACGACGGGGACACGCCGCCGCGTCAGAAAATGCAGCAGTGGTGTGCAGATAATACCGATAAACAGCGCCAACAATAGAGGAATCACGATAGCCTCAGCGGCTTTCAGCCCAGCAAGAATCACCATCAACGCGGCTAGGCCTAAGAGCCAAGTCAATCCTGTAGGCGAATTCACTGTGTTCGGCGCGGACATTCACTCCTCCTTTATTTGTTGGGCTGGTTCAGTCTCTTGGGCGACTCATTTCTTTTTGGTTTTCTTTAACTCTTCACGCAGCAGCTTGACCTTCTCTAGCCCTTTTTTACGCTGTGCATAAATCACATCAAGCTTGATTTGCAGCTCAGTGGCTTCTTCTTCACTCAGCTTGGCGCTGTTTTTTTCACGCAGCTTACGCTCTTTTTGCTTCAGCTCTTTCAAGATTTTGCGAACCGAGCACAATTCTTTGTATTGGGTTTGGCTGTCCGCATCGAGAAATTGAGCCACACGTTCCATGATTTTTTTCAGCTTCATCTTCTTGTCACTCCTTGGTTAATCTGATTTCTGGGCGAGGGCTGAGATTTCTTTCTCATCCAGCGCCAACTGCTCACTGGAGTCCACGCTGGATGAAGTCAAAAACTGAATCGCATCAATCAGATTCTTAGCAATCTCTGTTGCATAGTTTTCGTCATTCATAATCGAGGTCGCAATGCTGGCCGCAATACGACGATGACGAATCATCTCATCCAACTCATCAATCAGTTGACGGCTGGATTTCTCGACCGAAATCTTCAAGGCATCCAGTGACAGGCTGATGAATTCACGGTCTTCATTGCTCAATAGTTGACGCAGCTCACGCAACAGCTTGGCCAGCTGCAAGCGAATAGCATCATAGCGCTCACGAATCGCTGGGTTAGAAGACAGACCATGTTTTTCTAAGTTGCTATGCAGGTGCTTCATACCCTTAATGGCTTCGACGATATCACGGCTGGCTTGGCGCAAGCGATAAAGCTCTTCTGTGGCCGCTTGGTTCGATTCGCGTGTTTGTGCCTCACCGATAAAAGCCACGATCTCACTATGCAGGCTTTTAATTTTTTCTTCGTACAGGTTCTCTACATCGATGGGGAAGATGCGACGCGTATATTTCACCGCATCAGAGAGGGATTCATCCGAATCAATGGTTTGGCGCTTTAAGCTCAAGCCATGCGCCAGTAAGCCATAGGCATTCTCAAAAAGATGCTCCACTTCTTTGCGCACTGCAGTGACAGCCGTCTGGTTGGTCTCCAAGGCTTCAGGATAGAGATACAAAGGCTGTTCGGAGGCTTGTTTTTTCTGCTGTACATAACGCTGCAACAGGCTTTCCAGCGGTTTGACAAAGGGGGCGAGTAAGACCACACCCAGCACATTAAAAAGAGTATGAAAGAGGGCCAGCTTGAGTAGATAGTCTTCCGCTCCGATCCCTATCCAGCTGGCGATCACATCCACCAGTGTCCCAATCGGGAGGATAAAGGTCACGGCCACAGCTGCGGTAATGACATTAAAAATCACGTGGGCAATCGCCAAGCGCCGCCCGCCCAAGTTGGCCGCCAAGCCACCAAGTGCCGTCGTGATCGCGCTACCCAGATTAGCACCGATGGCTAGCGCCAATGCATTTTCATAGCTCACCTGTCCAGTCGAGAGGGCGGTGATAATAATCAACAGCGTGGCGTGGCTGGATTGCATCACCACCGTAATCAGCATACCGATCAGCGTAAAAACCAGCACACCCCACAAGCCAGAGAGGGCATAGACGGAAAGGTCAAAGGTGCCCTGAAAGGCTTCAAAGCCCTCTTTCATATAGTGGATACCGAAGAACAGGAAGCCCGCACCCAGTAGCAGATAGCCTCCTGCCTTGAGTCCTTTGCTCTTTTGCATCAAGAAAACAACACCAAAGACCAGCATTGGCATCGCATAGGCTGCAATATTAATCCGCAGACCCAGACCCGCAATCAGCCAAGCGCCGGTTGTGGTGCCGATATTGGCCCCCATAATGATGCCGATCCCCGCCGCCAGCGTGATCATTTCAGCGCTGACAAAAGAAATCGTCACCAAAGAGACAAGGGTGCTGGATTGCATCAAGGTAGTGCTGACACCACCAAAGGCAAGACTCTTCCACAAGCGATCGGTTGAACGACGTAAAATGGCTTCAAGTGTGCCACCAGTAAAGGCTTTAAACCCTTCTTCCAAACAAAACATGCCAAACATAAAGAGTGCCACACCAGCGGCGATCTCCATAAAGTCCGCACTAGCCCAGAGCGCCCAGGCTAAAACCAGTAAAATGGCAGGAAGAAGCAGTTTTTTGTAGATCATAATGGCGGGCGCATCCTTTCAGGCAAGAGAGGTGAAAACATCAACAAAGCAGATATTAGGCTTTTTCTCAGCGGCTGAATATCCCCCTGCTAGGCTGGCAGATCAAAAGGCCACTGGATTGTTTCCGTGGCCGTATGCAAGCAGGTTGCAGAACTAGCGCTGCTGCTCAGTCAAAAAGAGATCCGGATCAACCCGCGCACCATTGAGGCTGATTGTCCAATGCAGATGCGGCCCAGTGGAGCGCCCCGTTGATCCGACATAGCCAATCACCTGACCGGCTTCAACACGATCTCCAATTTGCAAATCGGTGAACTGGCTCATATGACAATACAGGCTGGTGAAGCCCAAGCCATGATCCAGTACCACTGTTTTGCCATTGAAGAAGTAATCCGCCTGGGCGACAACACGGCCCGGTAGCGCGGCGATGATCGGTGTGCCGGTGGGGGCAGCAATATCTAGGCCACTATGCGGATTACGCGCCTGTCCATTGAACTCACGGCGGAAACCAAAGGGGCTGGAGCGGCGCCCCTCAAGTGGCAAGGTCACCTGCTCAGGTAAAGCGATACGAACCGGATGAAAGTCATCCATCGCGCCACGCAGCTCGGGGGTTTCGCGTTGCACGCGCGCCAGATCCTCGGCGGAAAGATCCACATGTCGAGGCGCCACCGTCAAGCGCTGGGTCGGGTAGGCCTTATCGGCTACCACAAAAGGCAGCGCGATATCACCATCGCGTGTGCGCCAAAGAGCCTGCGTTGCTCCTGGTGCCTGATTTAAAGGAATGCCCACCCAGGCATACCAACGTCCATCACGCTGATGGGTGTAGACCCGCCGATCATTAAAGTAGACATGGGGTGCGGCTGTACTGCGTTGGGGGATTTCAAGCAGAGCAATGCCGCCTGGCACGCGCTCTTCTTGCGGCCAAAGCGCAGCCTGCGTCGAGCTGGCCAGCAGCAGAAGCAGCGCAGCGGCTAAGTATTGCGCCACACGTGTTGAATATAAAGACTTCACCGTGATCTCTCCTTCGGTTATCAGTAAGAAGTGTCGCCCTCTGCAGGCTGCGTATCAAGCACCAGACAGCTGAGCCGACCTTGCCCCAGCTGCACTTGCAGCCGATCACCGACTTGCACCTGCTGCGCAGTCCGCAGGGGTTGCGTCGGTGCAGCCTCTGGCGTCACGAGCGCATAACCTCGTGCAAGGGTTTTCAGTGGGCTGATCAGATCTAAACGCCCAAGCTGCTCACGCCAACGCGACTGAGCATCAATGATCTGCTGCTGGTGAGATCGCCTCAACTGCTCGCGCAAAGCCTCTAAACGCTGGGCATGGCGAGCCAATCCACGCTGAGGATGCTGGTGCATTAAACGGGTCTGTAATGCAGCCCAACGTGCACGCTGCTGCACCTGACGCCGCTGAGGGTGTTGCGCTTGCAAACGTTGATCCAGCTGCATCCAACGCTGGCGAGCCAACGCCAGCTGGCGCGGCTGTGTACAACGCCAACTAAGCTCATCCAACCTTTGTTGTTGTGCTCTCAAGCCCACCATCAATGCATGCAAGGCACGCCCTTGTTGCTGTTGTAGCTTCGCCAAGAGCTGCGCCCGCTCTGGAGTGACGGTTTCTGCGGCAACAGAGGGGGTAGGTGCACGTTGATCGCTAACAAAATCCACCAGCGTCGTATCGGTTTCATGCCCAACGCCCGTGACGACGGGCATCGCCGAAGCCGCCACCATTCGCGCCAGCACTTCATCGTTAAAAGCCTGTAGATCCTCAAGACTGCCTCCACCGCGCACCAGCAGCAGCACTTCCGGCTGCCCGTGATATTGGGCCAACGCCAGCGCTCGTCTCAGGCTAGAAGGTGCGTCTTTACCCTGAACCTGAGCAGGATAAAGCAGCACTTCAGCGATGGGCCAACGCCGTTCGATGACTTTCAACACATCCTGTAAAGCCGCACCCTGCGCAGAGGTAATGACGCCGATACGATCTGGGTAGAGGGGAAGGGGACGCCGGCGAGCTGGATCAAAAAGCCCTTCGGCTTGTAACTTTTGCTTCAGCTCTTCAAAGCGCAGCAAAGCATCACCGAGGCCGGTCTGCCGTAAACCGGTGACCAGAAATTGATACTGTCCACGCTGCTCATAAAGGCTGACTTGGCCTTTCAAGCGGACCTGGTCTCCATTTTTGGGCGGTTTCAGCAGCAGTTGACGCTGGCTGAAAAGCACACAACTGATCTGCGCCTGCTCATCCTTGAGCGTAAAATACCAGTGACCTGAGGCCGAAGGCGTGAAGTTCGAGATCTCACCTTCGACCCAGAGATTGATCAAGCCGCCTTCCAGAAGGCGACGCGCCTGCTGATTCAGCTGACTGACACTCAAGCAGGGTGCAAAAAGCTCGGTTTGAGGCTGGAAGGCACTCTGCTGGGGCATGCGGACCTCTTTAGGCGGAAACAGGCAGACAGAAGGTGAATGCCTTACATTCCAATAAATTGGGCAACAGGCCACCCTGCAGCCTGAGCCAAGGGCAAAATCAACACCATCCGCGCTAGATGTATCCCGAGAAAAACAAAGATCGGTGACAGATCCAGCCCACCCAAACTCGGAATAAAGCGGCGCACTGGGGCCATTAAAGGCTCGGTGAGCTGATAAACCAACAGCGCCCCCGGATGACTGGCCTGAGGCGCAACCCAGCTCAGAATGATCGAGATAATCAGTGCAAAGAAGTAAACATCCAAAATCGCTTTCAAAACACCAGTGAATCCACCAATCACCAAGCTCCCAATACCGGCTGAAGCCCCCATGACAGTGATCGCCAGATAAATACCCAGTGTTTTCACGATGAAGGCCAGCACCAAGCTGGCCGGATCAAGACGCCCCACAGGACGGAGAAAAGTCTGTAAAGGCAAAATCACCGGATTCGTCGCCTTCACCACCCCTTGGGTGATGGGGTTAAAATAGTCGGCCTTGCTAAAGTGCAGCAACAGACGCAAGACTAATAAATAGGTCGCAAGATGGAAGACCAATTGAATGATCTGGGCTAAACCTGTACTCATGTGTTTCTCCGTTTGGATTCTGCTCACGCATCAGAGCAGAAGACATCTCAGACTGCAAGCGCTGAGCGCCTAGTGGGTCTGACTCAATTCCTGTGCCAATTGCTGCGCGCGCTGGGCAGCCGCCTGTGCGGCTTGTTCCACCAGATGCGCCAAGCCCTGCTGCTCAAAACAAGCGAGCGCTGCCGCTGTGGTACCGCCAGGTGAAGTCACCTTTTGACGTAACAACGCGGGAGCCTCGCCAGCCTCAGCCAGCATACGCCCAGCCCCTGCTGCCGTTTGGATCGCCAAAGCCTGCGCCAACTCGGCATCAAGCCCCAGGGTATGGCCCGCCGCCGCTAGGGCTTCAGTAAACAGGAAGTAATAGGCTGGCCCCGAACCCGAGATCGCGGTGACCGCATCAATCTGGGCTTCTTCTTCCACCCAAAAGCCTTGCCCCATCGCGCTCGCAATGCGATCAACCCAAGTGCGCTGCTCAGCCGTGACCGCTGCCGTAGCATACAAGCCTGTCGCACCGGCACCCAGTAAAGCAGGGGTATTGGGCATCGCGCGCACCAGTGGCAAATCACTACCGATCCACTCCAACAGAGTCGCACTGGCCAAACCGGCGGCAATACTCAACACCAGCGGTCGTTTATGCTGCAAAACAGGACGCAGCGCATCGAGTACACTGGCCATCATTTGCGGCTTCACCGCCAAAACCACCAGATCCGCCTGCTGGCAGGCCAGATCGTTATCTGTTGTGGTATGAATTCCGGTTTGCAAAGCCAGTTGAGCTAAGGGCTCAGTCGTCAAGTTAGTCGCCCAGATGCATCCGGCTGGGTAGCCCTGAGCGACCAGACCACGGATCATGGCCGTTGCCATATTCCCCGCCCCAATAAAAGCCAAGGTGGGTGTTGAAGCCTGAGTGTGATGTGTCATGCTGAACAATCCTAAGAGTGTGAAGAAGAAACGGCACCGCGCTGGCGGGCCCCAAAGATGGCGGTACCAATGCGAACCAGTGTCGAGCCTTCGGCAATCGCGGCCTCTAAATCAGCGCTCATCCCCATAGAGAGGGTATCCAAGGGGTGATCCAAACCTAAACCTTTTAGCTTAACGAACAGCCCGTGCAACTGCGCAAAAGCCGCCCGCTGCGCCAGAGGGTCATCTGTAGCGGCAGGAATACACATCAATCCCCTTAAGCTCACACGAGGCAAGCCAGCGACCTGTTCAGCCAGCGCGAAGAGATCTTGTGGTGCGACACCATCTTTACTAGCCTCACCGCTGATATTCACCTGCAAGAGCACTTGTAAAGGCGGTAAATCAGCTGGACGCTGCTCACTCAAACGTCGCGCGATTTTCTCGCGTGCCACAGTATGGACCCAAGCGAAGTGCTCCGCCACTGCACGCGTTTTATTGGATTGGAGCGCACCGATAAAATGCCACTCCAGATTGAGATCGGTGAGTGCGGCTTGTTTTTCTAAGGCTTCTTGCAGATAGTTCTCACCAAACGCCAGCTGCTGCGCCTGGGTCGCAGCAAGGCGGATCGCCTCAGCGGGCTGAGTTTTGCTGACCGCCAAAATTTTGACTTCACTCGCTTGACGACCCACTCTTTGACAGGCTACCTCTACCTGCGCTCTCACCTTTGCGATATGCTCTTCGATAACAGAAGGCGACATATTTTTACACTCGTCTTTGAATGACTGGATTGATAGGCATTTAACTGATTTTTCCCATCAATAATGATCTTTGACTAGGGTTCGCTATGGATATTACCGAATTGCTGGCCTTCTGCGCAAAGCAGAAAGCCTCCGACCTGCACCTTTCTGCCGATCTACCGCCGATGATTCGTGTCGATGGCGATATTCGCCGCATTAACGTGCCGGCCATGTCACACAAGGAAGTTCACGGTCTGGTGTATGACATCATGAACGACAAGCAGCGCCGAGATTATGAAGAATTTCTTGAAGTCGATTTCTCTTTCGAGCTGCCTGGTTTAGCCCGTTTTCGTGTCAACGCCTTCAACCATAATCGAGGTGCTGGGGCTGTCTTTCGCCTCATCCCTTCGGTCGTTCTGACCCTCGATCAACTGGGGATGGGGGATATCTTCCGCAATCTATCACTCTTGCCACGCGGTTTGGTGCTGATCACCGGGCCGACAGGTTCAGGTAAATCCACCACCTTGGCAGCGATGATTGATTATGTCAATGAACGCAAGAATGCGCATATTCTGACCATTGAAGACCCGATTGAATTCGTCCATGAATCAAAAAAATGCCTTGTTAATCAACGAGAAGTCCATCGTGATACGCTCGGATTCTCAGAAGCCCTGCGCTCAGCCCTGCGTGAAGACCCTGACATTATCCTGGTCGGGGAAATGCGTGATTTAGAAACCATTCGCCTTGCTCTCACTGCAGCCGAAACCGGCCACCTGGTCTTTGGTACCCTGCACACCACCAGCGCCGCTAAGACGATCGACCGGATCGTCGATGTCTTCCCCGCAGAAGAGAAGTCGATGGTACGTTCGATGCTTTCTGAATCTTTACAGGGGGTCATCTCGCAAATGCTACTGAAAAAAGAAGGTGGTGGACGCGTCGCAGCCCATGAAATCATGATCGGTACACCCGCCATACGTAACCTGATTCGCGAAGATAAGATCGCGCAGATGTATTCGGCCATCCAAACTGGCGCTACGGTGGGCATGCAAACCATGGATCAATGCCTTAAGCAGTTGCTCAGCAAAGGGCTGATTAGTCGTGAAACCGCGCGTGAAAAAGCCAAGCAACCTGATGCCTTTTAAACCACGGATGACCCAGAGGACACCTTGAGCATGAAATTCACCGATTTTCTTAAACAGATGGCCGAGCGCAAAGCCTCTGATTTGTTTATCACCACAGGGATGCCGCCTTCTATGAAGGTGGATGGCCAGCTTCTTCCCCTCACTGGACAGAAGTTTTCCGCAGAACAGGCCCGCGAGCTGGTGCTCGGGGTCATGAATCAAGAACAGCGCGAAGAATTTAAGCGTGATAAAGAGTGCAACTTCGCCATCAGTGCTTCGGGCATCGGGCGTTTTCGTGTCAGCGCTTTTTACCAGCGCAACCAGGTAGGCATGGTGCTGCGTCGTATTGAATTTGATGTCCCTCAGCTTGATAGTCTGCGCCTACCCGAGATCATCAAGGATCTGGCGATGACTAAACGCGGCTTGATTTTATTTGTTGGCGCGACAGGGACAGGTAAATCCACCTCGCTGGCGTCGATGATTCAGTACCGTAATGAGAATGCGCGCGGACACATTATTAGCATTGAAGATCCTATCGAGTTTATCCATCAACACAAGCAAAGCATTGTGACACAGCGTGAGGTGGGGATCGATACAGAAAGCTTTGAAGTCGCACTGAAGAATACACTGCGCCAGGCACCGGATGTGATTATGATTGGTGAAGTCCGTACCCGCGCCACGATGGAATACGCGCTGGCTTTTGCAGAAACCGGCCACCTCTGTCTCGCCACCCTGCATGCGAATAATGCCGACCAAGCCTTAGAGCGCGTCATTCACTTCTTCCCTGCAGAGCGCCATGCGCAAATTTATTTAGATCTGTCGCTGAATCTCAAAAGCATCATTGCCCAGCAGCTGGTGCCCACACAGGATGGCAAGGGGCGCCGAGCCGCCATTGAGGTACTGCTCAATACCCCGCTGGCCTCGGATTTGATTCGCAAGGGTGAGGTGCATCAGCTCAAAGCCTTGATGAAAAAATCACGCGATATGGGCATGCAAACCTTTGATCAAGCCCTGTTTGATCTCTATTCAGCGGGTGAAATCAATGAGCAAGATGCCCTCCAGCATGCCGATTCGCCTAATGATTTACGACTGATGATCAAGCTCGGCAGCGCTGAGGCGGGTCAGCAGAAATCAACCTTTGAGCAGGCCGCGAGCAAGTTCAGCCTCGAAGAGGACTAAGGAACCGCTGATTTCCACTGCACAAGCCTCAAACTAAGGCCACCTATGGTAATGGCAAGGGTGGCAAGTGCTGGTTCAACAACTCCAGTGCTTCACGCTCATAACGCTGGCTCAGCTCTGGCTCATTCAGTGCTTTCAGTAGACGGGCCAGTTCCAATGCGACAGCACCTGAGCGTTGAATGGTCCAACTGGCGTGATAGTATTCACGCGCCTTACCCCACAAGCCTGCCTGTTGGCTGATGCGACCCAAGGCATGGAGCAGCGCGGCATCATCTGGGCGCTCATGCAGCCACTTTTCGGCTTGAATCAGACGACGCTTAACATCGATCTCAGCAGGAAGTCGCCCATAGAGTTCGACCCACTCACTCGACCAGCTCTGTTTCAGACGACGACTCAGCAGCTGTTCAGCTTGGACCCACTCCTGAGCATCAAACAGTAAGCCCATCCATTGACCAAAGAGAGCGTCTTTTTCTTGCCATTTTTTGTTGAGCTGCTGCCAAAAAAAACGCATTTCATCGTTCAGATTCCGCCCGAGCGCACCTTGATTGAGCTGGATACGGAAATCTTCAATCCGCTTTAAATAAGCCCGTTCTTCTAAGGCATCGAGTTCAGTCGAGGTCGCCACCTTGGCCTGACGCAGCGCGGGGAGGAGGCTAATCAAGGGCTTCCAATCACCGAGAACCAGATAAGTATCGCGTAGTTGTTTGAGCACCAGCGGGTGTTTGGGTACCTGCTCATAGAGGCGCACGAGAGTAGCAAGGGCCTGCTCATAATGGCCTTGATCCAGCTGAATCCGCGCCTGACTGAAATCAATCGCGAGGCGGGCATCCGGTGTGCTCTGCTCCGCTTTTTTAAGCAGCTGCTCAGCTTCTTCTTCGAGCCCTTCATAGTGCGCTGCCTGCGCCGCGGCGAGATAGTTAATCAGTGGTGTACCGCTTTTCGGTGCGGCCTTGACGAGCAGCTTGCGTGCGCGCTTCCAGCGGCCTTCGGTGAGATCCACTAAACCACGCACCGTCGTTTTGAGTGCGGCCTGCGCCTGATAACGCTGCTGGCGCAGATGCAAACCGCGCAAGGGATGGCTCAACCAGCCCAGCAAGCGCAGCGCAACAAAGCTGATCAACAACAAGGCGAGCAGCAGCAGCAGACCTGTCCAGAAGGACATTTCAATACTCATCAGGCCATCTGGCATCACCAGCAGTACATAGCCAGAGCCTTCTAAGAGTAGCTGGGCCGCCAGCGCGGCCAACAGCATCCCACCGAGGAGCAAGAGCAGAGGGAACATTAGCGCGCCTCCTCTGATGACGTATTGATGTCTTCTTCTGCCGTTTCACTCGCCTCAACAGGTGTCGAGGCAGCGTCTGGTTGCGCATCGAGCCAAGCCTCCAGCGCCACAATAGCTTGGCCTGTTCTTGGCAACGCCGGCTCGAAGGACTGCTCAGCTAAGTGAGCGACGCGTTCAGACCAGTCATGCCAAGGTGCCCCCTCTTGCTGTGCCAGACGTTGAGCCGCGCGCGTGAGGCTAGAGCGATAAAGTTCGGCTTCTTGATGCAAGGCCGCCCAAGCCGCCTGTTGCAGTAAACTGACCAGCTGTTGGCGTGCTAACGCGACCTGCTGGGCATCTTCAAGAGGCTGGACTGGCGTGGTGTGATGACGTATCACGATCAAGCTGCGTAGCTCTTGCCATAAGACCTCATACCAAGCCAGCGCGATTGCTGATGTTGATTGCGCCTCACTCTGCGTGAGCTGCTCAGTCAAGGTGTGCAGAGAAAGCTGAGGCTGCTCCACTATCCGTTCAGCTAATTCTTGGAGCTCTAAGGCCAACTCAGCCCAAACAACAGGCTGGAAGGCTTGTATTTGCTCTAACTCCTCGCGCAGCTGAGCTTGAGCGCTCAAGCTACCCGGCGGGTTCAAAGCTTGTAGGCGGGCTAAGGCGCGGCGATACAAAAACAAAGCCCCTGTCCGATCCTGCTCTAAGACCAAACGCTGCTCTGCCAAACGTAATCCATGCAGGATTTCACGCAGATCCGCCTCCACTGCACGCGGCTGGCGCAGCTGCATCAGACCGGCATTCAGCTCGTTCAGCGCCTGCTGCTGGGCTCTTTGTATCGCCGCCAATTCCGCTTGCTGGGTCGCCTGCTCAGCTTCAAGGGCTCGATGCACTTGTGCCAGCTGATGGGCTGATTGCTCTGTCGCTAACTGGTGTTGCTGCTCAAGCTGCGCCAATCGAAGATCACTATGTTGCGCCTGTTGGTGTCCTAACCACGCCACCACCAGCGCCACACTCAATCCAGCTACAGCCAAGAGTGCGAGCAAAATCAACGTCCATCCAAAACGAGGTGAAAGCGCAGCTGCGGGCGTTTCTATCGGCTCAGCTTGTGGCGAATCACTTTGTGGCGAATCACTGGCCGGCTGCGCTGGCTCCACCTCAGGTGATTGAGGCAGAGATGAAGGCGAGGTCTCGTCACTAGGAGAAGAAGGGTGGGGCATGGTTTATCTCTCTCGGTTGGTCTGCGCCTGACACAGCGCGTGGAGGATCGCGGCCGCACCAGCCCCCTGGGCATTGATGACCCGCTGCCATCCCTGAACTAAAGCCAATTGCGCTATTCTTTCACTCGGTACCACTAAGGACAAGTGACTAGTCGCTGCCTCCAATGGACAGACTTGCAAGGCTTCGCCATTGGTGAGTACCAGATAGTCAAAATCCGTATGACGCGCCAATTGCGCTGCGGACCAGCCAAGGGGCTGGCGCTGATAAAGCACCAAAGGATCAACCTGCGCCCCAGCCTCGCTCAGCTGCTCGATCAGCTGAGTCCGCCCACCTTCACCTTTGACCAGCAGGATCTTCTCACCTTGGACCTGCTGCAAGGCGGGCAGAGCCAGCAGGTCTTCACTGCGATCACCCTGTTGGGGATAGTGCGCTTGCACGCCCACTCGGGCTAAAAATTCAGCGCTGCCGGCACCCACAGTGAACCATTCCACACCCACCGGCCACTGAGGCCAGTAGTCTTCGGCCAGCTCAACAAACAGCTGAACCGCTGAAGGACTGACCAGAATCACCTTGGCATAGTGGTCTAGATTGAGCAGCTTTTGGCGCTCAGCACCACTGAGTGTGATCGGTACAATGGCTTGCAAAGGCCAGTTCTCAACCTTGGCTCCTGCCGCTTGCAAGGGTTCGACCAAACGGGAGGCCATCCCTTCAGGGCGGCAGGTTAACAGACTGACCCCTTGCAAGGACAAGCTCCCAGCCTGATTACTCGACATGAAAACCATAAACCTGATACAGAATCTCACCTGCACCCTGCGCCAGCAGTTGCTCAGCCACTAAACGCCCTAGGGCGACTGGATCGGTCGCGGGGCCACGGGCTTCAGCGCGCAAAACAAGGCTGCCTTCCGGCTCGCCCACCAGAGCGCGCAACCAAAGCTGATCACCTTCGAGCACTGCATAACCACCAATCGGGACCTGGCAGCCTCCTTTGAGGCGGGTATTCATCGCCCGCTCAGCCAGCACGCAGGTGGTGGTGTCCGCATCAATTAACGGTGCGACTAGGGCCGCGGTCTGGGTATCACCCGAGCGGAGTTCAATCCCAAGGGCACCCTGACCACAGGCGGGGAGACAGACTTCAGGTGGTATCTCTTGCGTAATGCGTGCATCCAACTCCATGCGCTGCAAACCCGAGGTCGCGAGAATAATCGCATCATATTCGCCTGCATCTAACTTGCCTAAGCGCGTCTGTACGTTACCACGCAGCCAGTTGACTGTCAGATCTGGACGCTGCGCTAACAGCTGGCAGCTACGCCGCAAGCTAGAGGTACCAATCACCTTGCCTGCGGGAATAGCGTCTAGGTTGGCATAGTGGTTCGAAACCAGCGCATCCGTTGGGGCATGGCGCTCTAAAATCGGGCCTAGCTCTAGCCCTTCGGGAAACTCCATCGGCACATCCTTCATCGAATGCACGGCGATATCTGCCTCACCATTCAATAAGCAGGCCTCTAGTTCTTTCACAAACAAGCCCTTGCCGCCTATCTTAGCCAGCGGCGTATCAAGGATCTTATCCCCTTGAGTTTTGATCGGCACCAGCTCAATGGTCAGCGCTGGGTGCAAGGCCGCTAAACGCGCCTTAACATGCTCCGCTTGCCACAAGGCTAAGGGGCTGCGACGGGTGGCGATACGCAATACAGACATAAAAAAAGCTTCCTTATACAAGACGACCTATTCGACCGTCACAGATTTAGCGAGATTACGCGGTTGATCTACATCTGTTCCTTTGATAATCGCCACATGGTAGGCCAGTAGCTGTAAAGGCAGGGTGTAGATCACTGGAGCCAGAATTTCATGCACGGCAGGCAGATGGATCACCTGCATACCTTCTTCAGGCGCTAATAGGGTCAGTGGATCGGCGAAGATATAAAGCTCTCCGCCTCGCGCTCGCACTTCTTGTAGGTTGGATTTCAACTTATCCACAAGGTCATCTTTCGGCGCCACAGCAATGACCGGCATCTCTTTATCCACCAGAGCCAGTGGACCATGCTTCAGCTCACCCGCTGGATAGGCTTCGGCATGAATATAGGAGATTTCTTTGAGCTTCAATGCCCCTTCCAAAGCAATCGGATAGTGGCTCCCGCGCCCCAGAAAAAGCGCATGGTGTTTTTCGGCAAAAGCTTGTGCGAGCTGTTCGATCTGTCCATCTAGCGCTAGGGTTTCTTGCGCCAATCTTGGCAAGCTACGCAGTGCGGCGACGAGTTCTTGCTCGATCGCATCAGGGCCAGTGCGCGGCTGAAACTGACGTAAGACCAGCGTGAGCAGTAACAGCGCCACCAACTGAGTCGTAAAAGCTTTGGTGGAAGCCACACCGATCTCTGGCCCAGCATGAGTCAGCAGGCTGAGATCAGATTCACGCACCAGCGAGGAACCTGGAACATTACAAATGGCCAAGGTCGCGAGGTAGCCAGCTGTTTTGGCAAAGCGCAGTGCAGCCAAGGTATCCGCGGTTTCACCCGATTGTGAAAGAGTGACAAACAGCGTATTAGGCATCACTACCACATCACGGTAACGGTACTCACTGGCGACTTCAATATGGCAAGGCAGGCCTGCGAGTTTTTCAATCCAATAGCGGGCCACCATACCGGCATGAAAGCTGGTGCCACAGGCAATCAACTGAATCTGCTGCACTTGCGGTAAGAGCTGCATGGCTTGGCTGCCGAGGATATGGGGCAAGACCTGCTCTGCACCGAGGCGACCTTCGAGT
The DNA here is from genome assembly GCA_007119985.1 of Marinospirillum sp. Classification (GTDB taxonomy): domain Bacteria; phylum Pseudomonadota; class Gammaproteobacteria; order Pseudomonadales; family Halomonadaceae; genus Marinospirillum. The sequence continues at coordinate 1,759 of SKOQ01000095.1, read as the reverse complement.
GTCGCGGCCAGCACCTCAGGCTGCTCATAAATTTCTTTGAGCATGAAGTGCTTAAAAGCGCCTTTTTCTGCGACCTGATGCCCATGCTCCCACTGCACCACTGGGCGCTCGACGGGTTCACCTTGCACTGAATAGATCTGGCAGGATTCACTGGTCAGACAGGCAAAATCCCCTTCTTCTAGATAGATGAAACGGTCGGTGACCTGAAGCAAGGCCAATGGATCTGAGGCGCAAAAATATTCGCCGATGCCCACACCAATCACCAAAGGGCTGCCTTGGCGAGCACAAATCAACTGCTCAGGATGCGCCTGATCAATGACCGCTAGGGCATAGGCCCCTTCAAGCTGAGCCAAGACATGACGTACAGCTTGCGTCAAATCGGCCTGCTGCTGGCTGATTTGATGAATCAGATGCGCCACCACCTCTGTATCAGTTTCAGAGGTAAACACATAGCCTGCAGCTTGCAGCTGCACCTTCAGCTCAAGGTAGTTCTCAATAATGCCGTTATGCACCACAGCCACACCCGGTGCAGAAATATGCGGATGGGCGTTGTGCTCGCTCGGCTGACCATGGGTCGCCCAGCGAGTATGCGCGATACCCAATCGACCCTTGGTGGGCTGCTGATCAAGCTTCTTCTCGACTTCGGCCACCTTGCCCTGCGCTCGGCGTCTTTGGAGCTGGCCTGATTCATCAAGGAGGGCAAAACCAGCCGAATCATAGCCACGATACTCAAGGCGTTTGAGACCTTCGAGCAGAATGCCCGTTACGTTACGCTGCGCTGCTGCGCCCACAATACCGCACATAGTTAATCCTTCTTTTTGCTAGGACGCGGCCAGTTGGCCTTGTGGATAGATTTACTGCGTGTCACAGCCAGCGCTTGATCTTCAACATCACGCGTGATGGTGGAGCCTGCACCGATGGTGGCACCGGCACCGATGCTCACTGGGGCAACAAGGCTAGAATTCGAGCCGATAAACGCACCAGCCCCAATCACAGTGCGATGCTTATTGGCGCCATCATAGTTACAAGTAATGGTACCGGCACCAATATTGGCCTCAGCCCCGATTTTGGCATCTCCCAGATAAGATAGATGATTGGCCTTAGCTCCCGCACCCAGATGCGTTTGCTTGGTCTCGACAAAGTTACCGATCTTCGCGCCTGCTTCAAGCAAGGTTCCTGGGCGCAAGCGTGCAAAGGGGCCAATCTGGTTATCGCCCATCAACTCCGCGCCTTCAATCACGCTGTGCGAGGCCACCTTCACATTCGGCCCTAGACGACAGTTTTTGAGATGGCAGTAAGGGCCGATTTCGACACCTTCAGCCAGCTCGACCTGACCTTCAAATACACAACCCACATCAATCCACACATCACGCGCCGTCATCAGTTGTCCACGCACATCCAGACGTGCCGGATCAGCCAAACTGACGCCAGCTTCCATCAATAACTGAGCTTGGCGACGCTGATAAACACGCTCAAGATGGGCAAGCTGCTGACGATTATTCACCCCTTCCACCTCATCGGCTGTTTGGGGTTGGGCGGTCTCCACACGAATACCTTGCTGGTGCGCCAGTGCAATTACATCGGTCAGATAATACTCACCCTGAGCATTGTCATTGGTGATCTGGGCAAGCCACTGGCGGAGATGTTCAGCCTGCATCGCCATCATACCGGTGTTCACTTCTTGAATAGCCAGCTCAGCGGCTGAAGCATCTTTTTGCTCCACAATCGCAACCACCTGATCCGTCGCATCTCTGACAAT
>SKOQ01000233.1 GCA_007119985.1 Marinospirillum sp. | reverse complement strand
GGATGTCCATAATGGTTGGCAGGCCGAAGCTCTCTATGAAAAGCTAAAAGACTCTCCTATTGCCGAGCAAACGAAAACATGTTTTGAAAACGCGCTGGAATTTAGTTTTGTTCTTGAAGGCGCGCATATTCGTTACAACATCCTCATAGCCCAACGGGCCAAGAATATCGAACAGATTGAACAGTGGAATGAAGAGTTTGATGTTTGGTTGAACCAAGCCCATAAACAGCCGACGAGCTTTGAACAGCAGAGCATCGATAACTGGTATGAGTTTGCTTTCGGAGCACATAAAAGCTCAAACAATCGTACACGTCAGTTTATCGAAAACTGGTGTAGCTTGATTCGCGAGAATGCCCCTGTAGATAAGTTGGATGCATGTGTTAAGCAGCAAGCGATAGCAAATAAAGGGGCAAGGTGTTTGCTGAAAAAAGCCCTCAGTGAAAATCAAAAGTGGGTTGGAATGCGCAAACTGGAGTTTCGTTGGCCTTCTGCCAGAGTCATTTTACAAGATATCCAGGAGGGGCTAGATGTTAGTGCCGGATAAAAATCGCTTAGATTATGGCGAACAGCTTATTGCTCCCGAGGGTTATGAGCTTACTCATGCTATCGCCACGACGTATAGCTTGGATCTAAATACCTTGTTGACGGTGCCAATTGCCATGTGTTTTGGCCATACCTTAGAAGGCTCGGTTGAACACATGAGAATAGCGCTGTTGGAAGCGTTAGGAATGCTGGGAGATAAACTCACAGTTTTCTACCAACAAGGCAATATTAAGTTGCCAGATAAGTACAACAGCTTATTTGGCTTGTTGGAACGCAGCCTCGTGCCTGTAGTTCCAAACGCAGGAGAGTCAAATTCAGCGTTTTCGTCGTTTCACCCGAAATTGTGGTTACTGCGATTCGAAAGCCCAGATGAAAACAAAAATGTGAAATACCGTTTGATAGTGTTGTCACGTAACTTAACGTTTGACCGCAGTTGGGATCTCAGCGCTGTCATTAACGGAGAATCAAGAGGGAAGCGCAAGCCAGCCAATCGTCGATTGATTGACTGTTTTGATGAGGTTTACCGTGGTTCTTCAACGCTTTCATTTGGTGATGTAATTGATCCAGAAGAGCTAGTTAGGGTGCATTGGGATAAACCAGATAACATCACTGAACTTGGTTTTCTCTCTACTGTTTTTGATGATGACAATAAACGACAGCATCCAATTCGTTTAGAGCATGATAATCAAGCCATGCTTGCTGTTTCTCCTTTTATCAGAGGTGGAGGCAAAGTAGGTGCTCTAGATTGGCTCAGTACCTTTGCTCCTGATGATCAACGTTACTTATTTAGCCGCAAAGAAGAGCTTGATATGGCGGGCGAGAAAGCGTTGGACGGTTGGCACTGCTATGCACTTAACGAACACCTCGTCGATGCAGAAGAAAATGAGGAAATGGACCAGTCCTTATTTGTAGAAAACGACCTCAACTTGCATGCAAAGTTATTAGTTGTCGATGAAACTGATTCCACTTCTAGCTGGCACCTTGGTTCTGCGAATACGACTCAAGCAGCGATGGGAGACGAAACCAATAGCCCTAGAAATAGTGAATTCATGCTTCGTTTAACGGGCTCCAAAGATCACATTGGTGTTCATTCACTGATCAAGCAATGGGTTAATGAGCATGGCACAGGCTTATTTACAAAACATGAGTTCAGCGAATTAGAAGAAACTGAAGGTGAAGACTCTGATCGAGCACTTCGTCTTTTAGAATTCAGCCTAATTAATGCAGATTGGAAGCTCAACGTTGATTTATGTGGTGATGACGAATATCAGCTGACCTTGAATGGGGCTTTGGTTGAAATCCCGTCGAGTTTTGACGTTAAGGTTTCGACATTGAGTGCGTCACAGCCTCGAGCCCTAGCTCGAGAGGTTATTTGGGATAGCCTTAAACTCTCCCAGATTAGTGCACTAATTCACCTCGAAATATCAGAAAATGATTCAGTGGTTAAGAATTTAGTCGTTCAAGCTGAAATAATATTTAACTGTAAATTGGACCGTGGAAAGGCAATAACCAATGAATTGCTCGAGAATCGCTCACAGTTTATGAGTTATATCGCGATGCTGTTACATATCGACCCAAGTAAGCAAAATTTGATGAACAGTGCGGGCAAGGGAGACGGTGAGGGGGCGGGTGGCGTGTTCTTCACCAAAGACAGTGTGATCTACGAAAAGTTGATGCGAGCGGCTGCGTTAAGTCCGAATTTGTTAGAAAGAATTGATCGTTTACAGGCACAAGTCGATGAAAAGATCATTCCAGATGAATTCAAGATGTTATGGGGCGTCTTCTCGTCATTTGTACCATCCAAGTAGTAGTTAATAAATAGTTGTAAAAATAAGAAGAACACGAAGTAATGACACAAGCGATCCTAGAGCAACTAAACGGTGTATTGACTGGCCTTAAAGATTTTCAAAAGGCAACGGTAGACCTAGTTATAGATAAATATCAAATACCCGAACATAGCCACAGAATACTGGTTGCTGATGAAGTTGGGTTAGGAAAAACTATCGTCGCGAAAGGTGTCATCGCTCAATTACTGAAAAGACATGTAGGGTCCAACACGACTACACCGATGCGTGTCATCTATATCTGTTCCAACCTTGCATTGGCAGATGAAAATCGCCAAAAGCTGGCGCTATTTAATGGTGAAGATGCAAAGCGATGGGTGAAACCATCAACATTTGGGCGCTTGGTTGAACTGGCTCTAATGCCGAAAGAATCTGAAATAAACGATGAGCACGTCATTGAAGTTTGTACGTTAACCCCTTCGACTTCTTTTACGTTGACTGCTGGATCGGGTAACTGCCGGGAAAGAGCGATCTTAGCGGTTCTACTGTCTCAAACGACGAATTTATGTGAAGTCGTGAAGCCAGTTCGTCAGCTATTTAAAACCAATCAGATTACCAGAGAGGGTCGATGGGAAGATGAATTGAGGTATCTGGATCAATATTTTGATACAGATCCGTTAGTCGTCTCTCAGCTTGAAAGCAGCTTGAGCAAGCCTTGCGAATCTACAGTGTTAAAAGAACACTTTTCATCGCTTCAAGATGCAGCGCTCTACCTAGCGAATTGTTGGAATAAAGACTCAGGCGAAACCGATGAAACTAGCCATCTATTTTACCATTTTAGAGTGGAAATTCGTCGACTGGTGGCACGCTGTTGCGCTGGAAGTTTACAGGCAGACTTGTTCATCCTAGATGAGTTCCAACGCTTTCAGTCTTTAACAGATCAAAGCTCCGATTCCGAAGAGTCGTTAATTGCTAGGCAGGTATTTAGTGATAAGGGCAAAGTCAAAAAGGCAAAATCCAAAGTACTTTTGTTGTCGGCAACGCCTTTTAAAGCGATGACGACAATTAACGATGAGGACGATGAAAGCAGTCATCATGAACAATTGCATAAGTTACTCGATTTTCTATCGCACAATGACGTGGACTTTGTTTCTAAATACGAAATGAATCGTAATCTGCTTCATGGGGACATGTTAACTCTGTCGTCCGGCAATGCAGATTTTGAGTCTATCAGCGATACGAATGCGCGTTCAGTCGAAAAGTTACTGCGAGAATACATTGCCAGAACTGAGCGCAGCCAAATTAGCAAAGGCTTTGAGCAGCTTATTCATTCCAATGAACTATGTTGTGGTTCTGACTTTAGTGTTGAAGAAGTCCAAGGTTACCGAGCGATCGAAGCGTTAAACGCAGCGCTGCCTAAAGGGCGTGGAGGTGTGTCTCTTATCGAGTTTGCTAAGTCAGCACCTTGGGCGATCTCTTTCCTAAATGGTTATGCTTTTAAGGAACTGTACCACCGCAATATCAATAACCCTGATGTACGAAAGTTGCTTAGAAAGTTCCAAAGTAGCGAGCAAGCTCAGGCTTGGCTCTCTCATGCTAACATTCAAAACTATAGATTGAACGTTGAACAAAGTGCCCCGAACGCAAAGATCAAAGCGTTAAGTAAAGTGATTTTCGAAGGTTCGCCGGAGAACTTGCTTTGGTCCCCACCTTGCAAACCTTACTACCAATTTGACGGTGTATTTAAAGGGAATGAGAATTTTACTAAGACGCTGCTATTTTCATCTTGGGCGCTTGTGCCAAAGGCTTTAAGTTGCCTGTGGTCTTATGAGGCCGAACGTCGAGTAATAAAAGGGAAGGGTAAGAGGCAGCAGTACCATAGTGATAAAAACGCTTCACCTTTACTTCGGTTTGAAGGGAAATCAACTCTCAACGTATGGCATTTATTTTATCCTTGTAAATCGCTAGCCGAGGTGTCGTATTTGGGTGAGAGCCTAGATGAGGTATTGGCTCAACAAATCATGTTAATCCAGAGTAAATTAGCTTGTTTAAAGCAATATGAAAGCGAAGAAAGGACCAGTAGCGATTGGTACGTGCTTGCTCCTATGCTGCTGGATCGACAAGCTGGGAAGGCAGGACATTTCGAGCAATGGTTAGAGGTGATTGAGTCTCGCTTGAACACAGAAGGCCGTATTAAGCATTTTGCCAAAATTAAGCAGTACTTTGAGGGGAGTGAGCCATTCTCTCTAGGTAAAATGCCAGATGACTTAGCCAAAGTGCTGGCATATTCAAGCTTAGCTAATCCTGCTACCTGCGCGATGAGGACCATTCAAGCGCTGTGGTCAAAAGGCATATCTGAATTCGATTTGGTTAGTTATTCTATTCAATTTGCGGAGCTTACAACCAGACTGTTTAATCATGAATACGCTATTCCCATTGTGAAACGTAACGTTAAACACACTCTGCTATCTGGACAGACGTCTTCACCCGCTTGGTATAAGGTCTTGGTCTATTGCGCACATGGCAATTACCAATCAATGCTTGATGAATACTGCCACTTACTTGCGACATCAGGCAGCGATGTTCATGCCGCAACAAGTAAGCTTGAACATGCGATGGGGATACAAAGCTCAAGTCCGAATGTTCATTTCTGGGAAGATAGGAAAAAAAGGCCAAAAGATAAAAGGACAACAATGCGTTGTCATTTTGCTGTTCCGCTCGGTAATCAAAAACTCAATGATGATAGTGGCTTGAAACGAGTAGTGAGCGTACGTGACGCGTTTAACTCCCCATTTCGACCATTTGTGCTGAGTTCGACATCAATAGGTCAAGAAGGGCTCGATTTTCATTGGTATTGCCGTCGAGTCGTTCATTGGAACTTACCCAACAACCCTATCGATATTGAGCAACGAGAAGGGCGGGTAAACAGGTATAAGTCGCTTGTTGTTCGTCAACGTATAGCAGAAAACCACACTCCAGATTTTGGCAACAAAGCGGATGTTTGGGAGCAGCTATTCGCACAAGCAGCCAATGGTGATGCGAATAAAACGAGTGACTTAGAGCCGTATTGGTTTACTCCTAATGGGAAGGCTCAAATTGAACGAATTGTGCCGACTTACCCAATGAGTAAAGAAGTTGCGAAATATGCGGAAGTGAAAAAAATACTGGTGCTCTATCGCTTAGCGTTTGGACAACCGAGACAGCAAGAACTTTTGGAAAGCTTCACAGCCTGCGATATAGAAAGTGAAGAATTTAATCGAGTGAAGGACTCTTTGATTATTAACCTCGCTCCTTTAAACGTAATTTAACTAGTGAACTCCAGTAGCCAGTGAGCTGCAATGCATTTAGGTAGTACTGCAATGACTACTTGCGTCAGAACAACAAGTAAATGAAGTTGAATGAGCTCTATAGAAACTTAAATTTTGAACTTATTACGCTTTAACGGGTGATATTTTGTTCATATGAAACTTATTTGGCTATAAATTGTGTCAACAGTCTAATAAATCACAGGATTTATCAGGCTCTCAAAGTATAATGCTTGGATCTGTAAAGAAATTTGGATGTAGAAATGGCAGTTGAAAGTCAAAATTTTGCACCGGGAATGCGTATCGTTGTGCGTGACGCAGAGTGGTGTCACCGATCATGCAAAACTGATCCACTAACGATCATCGAAAACTGATCCACTTGGTATCATCCGTTTATTTTTTATACGGGTGATTTATGTTAACCAAGGAGACATTTGTGGATAT
>SKOQ01000015.1 GCA_007119985.1 Marinospirillum sp. | reverse complement strand
TTCATAATGCGCTTAATCAGGCTCAGCTGCTCATCACTGTCGAGTATCTGAAAAAACTCGGGGAGACGGGCCTCTTGCCAGTGCAAACGCAGCAAGCGATGCGCCAAGCCGTGAAAGGTGCCGACCCACATGCCGCGCAAACTCAGATTCAGCTGGCTTTCCAAGCGCAAACGCATTTCTTTTGCCGCTTTATTGGTAAAGGTCACCGCTAAAATGGCATAGGGGGATAAACCCTGATCACGCACCAGCCACACAATACGTTGCACCAAAACACGGGTTTTACCACTGCCAGCACCAGCCAGTACCAGCATATCTTGGTGGGGCGCGGCAACCACTTGGGCCTGAGCCGGATTGAGACCTTCAAGGAGAGGATGAGTCGCAGACATAAAACAACCTGAGCAGTCAGAAAAGTGCCCCAAAACGAGTCAGCACGCTTGAGGAGGAAAAGGGATGCTTGAGTCACCAAATACTAACATAGTCTGGATAGCCAGCCGGATTGAAGTCTGTTATACCTAAACACTCATGGCAAATTTTTACGCGTCAACAGGATTGAGTTGACTCAAATTGCCTGACAATTTCAGATAATAACAACAACTTTGACGACCCTCAGATGACTGCACATCAGCAAAAATTCAGGGTAGCACCCGATATTTTACAGCAAGAGTGGCTCAGCTCTTCGCTCACAGATGCAGAAGCCTTTTACTGGGTTTCTCTGCTGGCTGCTAGTTTGGCACTGCCATTTCTCTGGTCTTGGATTGACTCTAGCCTCTTAAGCGGCTGGTGGCTGAGCCTGTTACTGCTGACTCTCGTGGGGCGTGTGCTTACCCAACGCGTACGGCCTGATCGACAAGATTCACCTCAACCCCAGCAGGATGCCCGCCGCCTCGCGCTATTGCAGCTAGGGGCCTTATGTCTTGGCTCTGTTTGGGCAACCTTGCTTGCATGGAGTCTGCCTGCCATTCAGCACCAGCCTTTTGCTGTGGGGATGCTGCTTTGTCTCTGGTTTGCGGTGCTACTGCTGGCCTCCAGTATCTATATCTATTTTTTTAGCGTGGCGCTGGCTTTTACGCTGCCGGGATTGATCAGCCTCTTGCTGGTCAGTTGGACAGAATCTCAGCTTTATTGGGCCTTGATAACCCTACCCGCTTTGGCCGCAGTGATTTTCAACGCTTGGCATAATCGGCGCTTATTACGCAAAATGCTCGCGCATCAAATTCAGATCGCGGCCTTGCTGGAAAAACAACAAGAACAGCAAAGCCAGCTTGAAGAGGTGGTCCAGCAGCGCACACATGAGCTTGAGACCGCACTGGCGCAGCATCAACGCACGAGCATTGAGCTTCAACAGCAACGCCAACGCATCAGCCAAGCGATTGAAGCCAGTCAGCTCGGCCTCTGGGATTGGGATCTCGAAAGCGATTCCATCTACCACTCACATTTCAGCCAGATTTTTGGCTATGCCGAAGATGAAATCCCGCATTTTATGGGGCATTTGCAACCACTGGTGCACCCAGATGATTATCCTCACCTGCGCCAACAACTGATTCACGCGATGAAAGGCCAGACGCGCCATTTTCAGTGTCGTTTTCGTATTCAACACAAAACACTGGGCTGGCGTTGGATTGAAGATCACGGCGAAGTCGTTGAGCGACACCCCTCCACAGGCAAAGCCCAGCGTATGCTCGGCACGCGTCGTGATGTGACTGAAGAACAAGAAAAAGATGACTATTTACAACTGGCGTGGCGCGCTTTTGAGGCCTCTAGTGAGGCCACCTACATCATCGACGCAGAGAGCCGCATTATTTTCGTCAATCAGGCTTTTGTTGAGACCACTGGCTATTCACGCCACGAAGTTTTACATCAAGATTTTTGGCAGTGTCCCTGTTTTACCCGTGAACAAGCCACCTATAAGAAGATTGCACGCCAGCTGCGCCATGAGCCGCGCTGGGAAGGTGAGCTGGTACAAGAAAGGCACAACGGAGAAAGTTATCCCCAGTGGCTGCGTGTCGTGCGCGTCACCAGTGGTTATCAATCCAGCGCCTATACGATAGGGATCTTCTCTGATCTCACCCAGAAACGACTGACTGAAGAGCGCCTGCATTATCTGGCTGAATATGATGAGCTGACTGGGCTGGCGAATCGAGCGCAGTTTTATGATCGCCTCCACCAAGCACTCGGGCAGGCGCGCCTCTCTGGTCAGCCTCTGGCCTTACTCAGCTTTGATGTTGATCGCTTTAAAGCTTACAACAACTCGCTCGGACACCATGTCGGCGATTTCCTGCTGAAAAAGATCGCCGAGCGCGCAGCCTATCTGCTGCCAGACGCTGAAATACTCGCCCGCACAGGCGGGAACGAATTTGCCGCACTGCTCCACGCAGATCTCGATCAAGCTCTGGAACTGGCGCAGACACTGATGGCCGCGGTGCATCAAGCCATTCACTATGAACAGCACGAACTGCGCTTAACGCTGAGCCTCGGCATCAGTATCTATCCAGAACACAGTCATGAGCTGCAAGTGCTGATGAATCAAGCCGATCAAGCCAGATTGCGCAGCAAAGCCCTTGGGGGGCATCAAGTCCATGTCTATAACGATGCGATGCGCCAAAGTAATTTGGAGCAGCTACATCTAGAGCAGGAGTTACGCCTGGCTTTAGATGAACAGCAGCTGGAGGTGCACTTTCAACCTAAGCTCGACCTCATCAGCCAACGCATCAGTGGTGTTGAGGCCTTAGCCCGCTGGCACCATCCAGAAATGGGGTGGATTCCACCGAGTGCGTTTATTCCATTGGCTGAGCGCACAGGGCTGATCCATCAGCTCGGACTGTGGATCTTAGAAGCCGCCTGCGCCCAAGCGGCACGCTGGTTTGAGCAGGGATACAGCATTCAAGTGGCGGTGAATATCGCCGCTCAGCAGATCGAATCTGGACAGCTTTTGCACGAGGTGGATCAGCTGCTCAATCAGTATGGATTACCGGCCCAGTTGCTCCAGCTGGAGTTGACAGAAAGCACGCTGATGGAAGATGTCGAAGCCTCCGTCAGCGAGATGCAACGCCTGCGTCAACGAGGTGTTTCCTTGGCAATTGATGATTTTGGCACTGGCTATTCGTCCTTGAGCTATTTACAGCGTTTCCCACTGGATGTGCTGAAGATCGATCGTAGCTTTTTACAGAGCCAACACACTTCACAGCAACAGGGCACACTGACTCAGGCGATTATTGCACTGGGACACGGCTTAGGGCTCAAGGTGGTGGCAGAGGGTGTGGAGTACGCGGATCAACTCGATGCGCTGCGTGCGTTAAGTTGTGATTATGTGCAAGGCTACCTGATCAGCCGCCCCCTACCTGCAGACCAACTCCAGCCGCTGTTGGACGACAAGGCGGATCGCCGCTTGAACGATAAAATACAGCGCTGAAAGCCTTCAGCGCTGTCGCCGATCAGGAGCGCAGACGATCGGGCAGACGCAAGCCCTGCAAACTCCGCTTTACCGCTTGAAGATGCTCGACCAGTTTTGGCCCGCGCATCTTCGCCACGCCAACGGCCAGCACATCGATCAGTACCAGATGCACAATCCGCGAGCTCATCGGCGTGTAGATCTCGGTATCTTCAGGCACATCCATAAAAAGTGGCAAGGTCACCATCTCAGCCAAAGGCGAGCCTGAAGGGCACAGACCAATCACACTGGCTCCAGCCTCCTTCGCCAGCTGCACGCTTTGCATCAAGGACTTGGTGCGCCCTGTTTGCGAGATGGCCACCACCACATCCCCCGGTGACAGGGTGACCGCCGACATATTCTGCATATGCGGATCAGAGTAGGCCGCTGTTGACATCTGCAAACGGAAGAACTTGTGCTGGGCATCGACAGCAACGGCCCCTGAGGCGCCAAAACCATAAAACTCAACCCGATTGGCGTGGGTCAGCAGCTGAATGGCCTCATGCAAGAGCCCAGTATCCAGCTTATCGCGCACCTGCAACAGCACACCGATCGTGGAATCAAAAATACTGCGTGAAAACTCAGCGACTGTATCGCCATCATTCATTGAGAATTGCGTAAAGCTATTATCTGTCGCCAAGACTTGGGCGAGACGTAGTTTGAAGTCTTGAAAACCATCACAGCCTAAAGCACGACAAAAACGCACCACCGTGGGCTCACTGACATGGGCCTCAGTCGCCAAATCGACGATGCGCATATGTATAACTTCATTGGGATTCTTTAACACATAGTGACCGACCTTCTGTTCTGAGCGCCGGAAGGTGTCCATTGTTTTTCTGAGGTGTTCCAGAATATTAATCACTGTGGCTCTGCTTCATCATCAAGGAGTAAGCTTTTATTCTACCTGCCTGCTGCACAGGTGATAACCCATTTTTCTTTTTTCTCTTTCTGTTGCCAAACCTGCGCCTCCAACTCAACCCAGTCCCCAAGCGATCATCTCTCTTTGACTGAGCATCAGTCACACTTATTTCTTGTTCATCACCTGAACTTGCAATCTTGGCGTAAAAAATGCAGATTAATTTAACAGGTGACCCTTCCATAGGAATCAAGCCATCTTGTTTTAGGAGGTGTGTTATGCCCGCAACATCAACCCCTTTAGACCAAGTGAAAGCTGATTTACTTGATATTTTCAAGAATATTAAAGAAGAAGAGCGTCGCTCGCTCGATGCCTACCGCAGTCAACGCTGGCGCAAAGCACGACAATCCATCGAAGAAAAAAATGAAGCTGAGCGCTTAAAGCAAGAACTCAGCGATGGCTGGGAGGAAGAAGCTGGCCCGCGTCATCACTAGCCATACCTCACCTAAGGCTTGACTTGACCTGATCAGCAGAGAACTTTTCGTCTCTAGCAAGGTATAAATGGTTTGCTCTGCTGCTTTTATTGCCTGTCACCAGCGTGAAACACCCTCGAGGTTTTGCGCTGGCTTTCTATTTTTTATTTGAAGGAGATCATCTTGCCTCCCTTGCTGACTTGGATCGGCCGTCACGCCCTCCTGCTGACTTTTCTTGGTTCCAGCCTGATTCTGGCTTCTGCCTTTGCCTATGAGGCCATCACAGGCCTGCAGCCCTGTCATCTGTGCTGGATTCAACGCTGGCTCTTTGCTGGACTCGCGCTGATCAGCTTACTGGCTTGGTGCCTGCCTTCTCAGTGGCTGCGACGTCTTTTGGCGCTGCCCTTTGTGCTTGTTGCGCTCAGCGGTATCGGTGTGGCGCTGCGCCATTTATATATCAAGCTCAACCCACATAGCGTCAGCTGTGGCATGGATGTCGAAACTCTGCTCGATTTCCTGCCGCTACGTGAGGCGATTCAAGAAATGCTGCTCGGCAGTGCCGACTGTGCGCAGGTGGCCAACTTCTTAGGTCTGCCTCTGCCCTCTTGGACGCTGAGTGGCTATCTGCTATTAGGTGGGCTTGGGATGTATGGTTTGCTGGCCCGTCGCTCACGGCGCTCAGCATCTCAGCTACTGTAATCCATCACGCTAGAAGAATCTGGCCGCACTGCAAATCACCTCTCTTGCTCCATCAAAAAGCCCCGACGAGATCGGGGCTTTTTGATGCCAAGCGCTCAGCGCCAGCCATGATGCCTGCTGAGCGTCATCCCTACTGGAAGGTTCTAGGCCGAACCGTGGCAGGGCGCAGAATCGGCTTTTCTCCCAAATTATCATGATCGCCCAAAAGACGCCCTTGCTGCTCAGTACCGTAATCACCATGCACATGGAAGGTATCAAGATACAAGGCGCGCGTCTCATGCACATCCCCGGTATAACGTGGGTCCTGTGGCCGCTCTTGACGGTTGATATAGGCCGCAATATCCCAAGACTGCTGCACGCTCATGGTATAAGGCTGGCCCAGCGGCATATTGTGATGGATAAAACCCGCCAGCGTATGATGACGAATAATCCCCGCCCCCCAGTTGTAGGACAGATCCCCCCAAACCGCGGGGAAATGGGGTGTGCCATCAACACGCATACCACTGCCATCCTGCGCATGACACAGCGCACAGTTGGCCTCATAGAGCGCCTGCCCCCGTTCATAAGAAGGCTCTTCATCTGGGCGGTCAATCGAGTAGCCACGGCCATAGTAGTCGGTCAGCTGATAGGTGGGGACACCCCGCGCCAGCCACTGGTGATAGGCCGCCAATGCAACCATATTATCGCTGCCATATTCAGGTGGAATGCCGTTCATCGAATAGGTAAAACAACCGGCAATCCGCTCTTCTAGGTTGTTCACATGCTGATTTTTGGGACGAAAATTCGGCAGCACCACCGCAGCACGCCACACGGGGCCAGCAAAGGGCAGACGCCCTTCACCCATATGACAACTGCTACAGTTCATATCATTAAAAACATTCTCACCGCGCAGCTGTTGGGTGTTCACAAACAGATCGTGCCCGCGCCGAATCACTCTTTGTAACTCAGGGTGCATGCCTGAGGTTTCCAGCTCATCCAGAGTGGGGGGCACATGCACATACTGGCCTTCTCTTGGCTCAGGAGGGTTGACCGGAAAACGCAGCTCGCGCTCGGCCAACAGCTGTGTTGCTGAACCCAGCAAAATCAACGCGCTCAGTGCAGAAAGAACAGGTAAGGGTCGAAAATTGAATGTCATGGCAGCATCTCCTATTGCGCAGGCTGAGAAGCCAGCCAAGCTGAAACAGCGCGAATATCGCGATCATCCATCCGCTCAGCAATCGCCAGCATCAGATGCTGAGGGTCGTTATCCCGCTGGCCTTGCTGCCAGTCTCTGAGCTGACGCTCGATATAACCGGCATGCTGACCTGCTATACCCGGAAAATGCGCCCCTGCACCCTGATTATCTGGGCCATGACAGCTGGCGCAGGGCACGATATAACGATCCCAATCACCGCGCGTGGCTAGGCGCTCACCGTGCGCGAGCAGCTCTGCATCCACACCTTGATAGCCTGAGGCCGGTGTAGCCGGCAGCTGGCTATAGTAGACAGAGACATCGCGCAGCTGCTGATCATTGAGCATCTGCGCAAAAGGAGCCATCGTGGCATTGGTGCGACGGCCCTGCTGAAAATCCAGCAGCTGTTTGTAAAGGTGCTCGGCATTCATGCCCGCCAAACGCGGCCAGGATTCACCGCCTGGGATATTCAAACCACTGCCATCGGCTTGATGGCACGCCATGCAGACAGCCGCCGCGGCTTGACCCCGCTGGGCATCACCTTCGAATGCCCAAGCAGGCAGCGTGAGGCTCACTAGCCCCACCGCCCAAAGTAATTGCTTTATTTTTTTCATGATGCTCCCCTCATCCATCGGCACCGCGATTCTTGCGGTCGCTTTAACCCTACCGAATACAAGGTCAAGGGGCTATTAGGAGATCCCCTCATCCACTAAAGGATTTTCTTATTCAAAGCAGGTCGATGGAGAAGAAAAACAAACGAGAGGTGGCCTCTTCTTAGCTGGGCAAGGTTGAGACCCAACCCAAACGATAGGCCTGATGAATTAACGCGGCCAGATGCTGCGCCTGCATTTTGCTCAGAATATGATGCCGATGGACATCCACTGTCTTCACACTGATCTGCAGCTGATCGGCAATCCGCTTACTGGGGTGGCCTGCCACCAGCCACTGCATCACCTCCTGCTCACGTGCCGTTAACTGCGCATAGCGTTGACGCAACTCAGTGACGGCCTCAGCTGCCTCTAGGCTGGCCTGATGCGCCGCCAGTGCTTGGTGGATCGCATCAATTAAAGCCTGATCAGACATGGGCTTTTCAAAGAAATCTCGTGCGCCCTTTTTAAGGGCCGTGACCGCCAATCCAACATCCGCATGACCGCTCATCATCAGCACCGGCACTTCGGGGTGGCGCTGTTGCAAGACGCTCAGGACATCCAAACCATTCACCTGCGGCAAGCGGATATCCAACAGCACACAAGCAGGATGCTGCGCATCAAAGGCTGCCCAGAAGGGCTCCAGCTGCGTGAAGGTGCGTGCTTTTAAGCCCACCGTGGAGACCAGCCAAGCCAGAGAATCACATAAGGCTGGCTCATCATCCAGAATCCAGACACACGCCTCAGTTTGAGGGGAGGTGGGGGGCAGAAACGTCTCCATCAAAGGCCTTCTCCTGATTGATGCAAGATGAATGCGGCGGTAGGGGCAGGCGGATACTGGCCACCACACCGCCAGTTGGGCTGGGGCACACACTCAGCTCACCTTGGTGGGCCTGAATCAGCGTGCGACTTAAGCTCAGGCCCAAACCCATCCCATCCGCCTTGGTGGTATAAAAAGGTTCAAACAAGCGCGCTGGATCCTGTAATCCGCAGCCATGATCCGTCACGCTGATCAATAGATAGCTCGCTTCTCGCTGGGCCTGAACCTCTATCTGCTTGTGCTCGGCCTCGACCAGCGCATCCAAGGCATTGGTGAACAGATTGAGCAGCACTTGCAGCAGCTGAACAGGATCAGCATACAGGCTTTGTGCGCGTAGGGCGTCGCTGCAAGACCAGGTGACAGTCACGCCCTGCTGCTCGGCTTGGATGGCGATGAGTTCTTGCGCCTGATCCAACAGACTTCCCAAGGTGAACGGCTGTTTTTGTGTCTCACCGCGACGCAAAAATAAGCGCAGACTTTTGATCCGCGCGGCCGCCTGCTCAGCTTGTAATGCAATCCGCTGAGCCACTTGATGCAAAGCAGCCTGCTGCTCAGTGGCCATCGGTGATGGCTGATCGGTCACAGCGGTGGCCAACAAGCGCTCAGCACCTCGGGCATAGTTGACTATCGCCGCCAAGGGCTGATTGAGTTCATGGGCTAGGCCCGCAGTGAGTTCTCCCATCAGTGCATAGCGTGATAAATGCTGTAGCTCACGCTCCTGCTGACGCAGGCGAGCCTGAGTCCGGCGTTGCTCTTCTAGCATGATCTCCAAGGCGCGTGTTCTCTGGCGTACCAGCCATTCGATCCAAAAATGATGCGCAAAAATAATCAGCAAGACCAAGGCAAAGGAGAAGATCCAGACACGATATTCTACCAGCAATGCCTGCAAGGGGTTCCTAGGAAAAGCAGCAAAAGGGCCGACGCGGAGGCGCTCAAACAGCGCATAGACAGATTGATAAGAGGCCGCCGCTGACCAGAGCCTGTCACCTGTGGCTGCATCCTGCATCTGCAGCAAGGCCATCAACACCTGATCCGTGACCTCTGTTGGTGCACGGCCCGTACTAAGAAAAGGCCAATCTGGATAGAGGGGCGTGGACGTCAAACAGGGATAGCCCTCAAGCGGCTGGGCTTTCAGCACCCGAAAAGCCTGCATATCGATCTGGCCCTGCGCTGCCAGCTGCTCCAACAGGCAGGAGCGCAGCACGATGGCATCCACCTCGCCAGAAGTCAGCAAGGGCAGCAGCCCCTCCATCGGAAAGCCGGTAAACACCCACTCGCCCACATCCTGTTCTCGATCAAGCCCCTGATGTTCCAGCGCATCCCAGATCAGCTGAAAACCACCAAAAGCGGCAGGCTCAACCGCAGCAATTCTGGCCATCGCTAGATCTTGCCAATGCTGTAAATGCGAGTCTTCTGCACGCACCACTAAAGCCGAACCCACCGCTTGGGTGCGCTGATGAATACCTGGAGCACGAAAGGTTGCCAGCGGCGCGAGTTCAAAATGAGGTGTCAGGGTCACAAAATGCCCTGGATTGGTGAGCAGATAATCTAGGCGGCCAGCAGCCAGCGCGTGTTCGATTTCTGCCAGAGATAAGGGCTCTAACACCCATTCAATTTGAGGGAACTCCGCCTGCAAGGCATGCAGCGTTGTTGTCCATGAAGAGGTGGGCGCGTCAGTCCAACTCAACACGCCCAAATGCAGCTGGGCAGGTGCCGCTTGCGCCACACCTGCCCCAAAACACAGCATCCAGACTAAACAGATTAAGCTTCCTTGGCGCATCGATTATCCACTTATGCTACTTTTTGGAACATCTTAATCTGAATAGCCCTTTTTTGGTGCAAATTATCCTGCGTTCTCTTAGAGATGACCCACGAAGACCACGACCACACCTATCGGTGCCAAGAAGCGCGTAATCAGATTCCAGACGCTGAAATCATAGACATCCATACCCAGCTCTTGGCGCACGCTTTCTTTATCCAGAATCCACGACACAAACAGAATGACCCCAAAGCCAGTCAGCGGCAACAGGTACTTACTAGTCAGCGTATCGAGGAAATCAAACACATTCATACCCAAGAAGAGAACTTCTTCCCAGACGTTAAACGACAAGAGTGCTGCAATCCCCAATAACCACACAGCCAGACCCGCAGCCAAGGTTGAGCCAACACGGCTTAAAGGCGTGCGCTCTTCGACCAGCTCAACGACAGGCTCCAGCAGTGAGATCGCTGAAGTAATAGCCGCAAAAGTCAGCAGCACAAAGAAGGCCACACCAACAAACCAACCGGCTGTGATGTTACCAAAAGCCACAGGCAGGGTGATAAAGATCAAACCTGGGCCTTGGCCAAGATCCAAATTGTTAGCAAAAACAATCGGGAAGATCGCCATACCGGCTGCCAGCGCAATCACGGTATCCATGATCACCACAGTGCGTGCTGATTGCAGCAGATTGATATCTTCACCCAGGTAAGAACCATAGGCCATCATAATGCCCATACCCAAAGACAGGGTGAAGAAGGCGTGACCCAAGGCAGCCAAGAAGGTGGAACCGTCCACACCGGACCAATCAGGCTTGAACATAAACAGCAAGGCTTCTTTAAAGCCAGAGGTGGTCATACCATAGATCACCAACAGCAGCAGCAGGATACCCAACGCAGGCATCAAGATGGTCGCTGCACGCTCCAAACCACCCTTCACACCACGCGCCACAATGCCGACAGTGATCAACATAAAGAGTGTGTGCCACAGCACCAGCTTCCACGGATCAGCCAACATGCCGACAAAGAGGGCGAGGATGCCATCGCCCTGCTGACCGCTGAAATTACCAACCACAGCGTCTTTAATGTAGGCCAGCGACCAGCCACCAATGACACTATAAAAAGAAAGAATCAGGAAGGCTCCCAACACACCGGTGATACCAAAGAGTACCCAGATGCGCGAGGCATTATTCTTCTCAACCAGTTCCACCATGGTGTTGATCGGATTCTTCTGACCACGACGGCCCAACAGCCATTCAGAGACCAGAATAGGAAGGCCAATCATAAAAATACACAGCAAGTACAGCATCACGAAGGCCGCGCCCCCGCTATCACCCACCATATAAGGAAACTTCCAGATGTTACCTAAACCTACAGCTGAACCCGTCGCAGCCAGGATAAACCCCATACGCGACGACCACTGTCCGTGTACTTTGGTCATTGATGACATAGCTAGCCTCTTTTAACAGCCAAAAAAAGAAAATGATCGCTCAGAAGTGAGCTCCGCCGAAACTTATGCAAGTTTTGTACCCAAACACCAGTTGAATCCTCCTGATCCACGCTTAAATAGCGACTAAAGCCAGTGGGCTCTGCTAAACTGTCGCGATCCTCTGTCCACTTTTTCTGGAGACAAAGACCCCATGACGCAATCCAGCACGTCCAGCACAACGGCTTCTGCACAGATCGAGAAGCTGTGGGGCGGACGTTTTAACGAACCCACCGATGCCTTTGTTGAAGGCTTTACTGCTTCAGTCCAATTTGATCAGCGTTTATACCATCACGATATTCAAGGCTCGATTGCCCACGCCACCATGCTGGCCAAGGTTGGCGTGCTCACCGAAGCCGAGCGTGATGCCATCATCGAAGGATTAAACGCAATCCGTCAGGAAATAGAAAGCGGGAAATTTAACTGGTCGGTCAGCCTAGAAGATGTCCATATGAACATCGAAGCTGCGCTGACCGCTAAAATCGGGATCACCGGCAAGAAACTCCATACTGGCCGCTCACGTAATGATCAGGTGGCCACCGATGTGCGCCTCTATCTGCGCGATGAGATCGATCTGATTGCCGCTGAGCTGACACGACTGCAACAAGGCCTGATTGCCCTCGCTGCACAAGAGGCCGCCACCATCATGCCCGGCTTTACCCATCTCCAAACAGCCCAGCCCGTCACCTTCGGTCACCACCTTCTGGCATGGAATGAAATGCTACAGCGCGATTATGAGCGCTTGATGGATACACGTAAGCGGGTCAACTTCCTACCGTTAGGGGCCGCTGCCCTGGCGGGAACCACCTACCCGATTGATCGCACCCTAACCGCTGAGCTGCTCGGCTTTACCCAGCCCACGCGCAACTCGCTCGATTCTGTCTCCGATCGGGATTTTGCCATCGAGTTTTGTAGCTTCTCCAGCCTGCTGCTGATGCACCTCTCACGCATGAGCGAGGAGCTGGTGTTATGGACCAGCGCCCAGTTTGATTTTATTCGCCTGCCGGATCGCTTCTGCACTGGCAGCTCGATCATGCCGCAAAAGAAAAACCCCGATGTGCCTGAACTGGTGCGCGGCAAAACTGGCCGTGTTTATGGCCATCTGATGAGCCTGCTGACGCTGATGAAATCTCAGCCACTGGCTTATAACAAGGACAACCAAGAAGACAAGGAACCCTTGTTTGATGCCATTGATACCGTCAAGGGCTGTTTGCGCGCTTTTGCCGATATGGTGCCTGCGCTGGAGCCTAAGCGCGAAGTGATGCGTGAAGCGGCGCGTCGTGGCTTTGCCACCGCAACCGATCTGGCTGACTATCTGGTGCGCAAGGGCATTGCTTTCCGCGATGCGCATGAGATCGTTGGGCAGTCTGTGGCTTACGGCGTTGAAACAGGGCAAGACCTGGCCGACATGACGCTCGAAGAACTCCAGCGCTTCTCTAAGGATATCGAAGAAGATATCTTTGATGTTTTGACCTTAGAAGGCTCAGTCGCCGCTCGGGATCACTTAGGTGGCACCGCGCCGCGCCAAGTGCAAGCCGCCGCTGAGCGTGCACAAGCACTGCTGGCCGAACGAGGCTAATAGCATGCGACTCTGGCTAGGGGGGCTCCTTTGCGCCCTCCTCCTCAGTGGCTGTGGGCAAAAGGGAGATCTCTACCTGCCCGCAGCTCAGCTTGAGGCTCACTCCATTCAGCTGCATCACGAGGCGAACAGGCACTATGGACCACTTTAATTACCGCGATGGCTATTTATACGCAGAAGATCTGGCCGTCAAAGAGCTGGCCGAAGAGTTCGGCACGCCACTCTATGTTTACTCACGCGCGACCCTAGAAAGACATTTCCAGGCTTATGATCAGCCCTTACAAGGCCATCCTCATCTGATCTGCTATGCCGTCAAAGCTAACTCCAATCTGGCCGTTTTGAATGTCCTCGCTCGTCTTGGTGCGGGTTTTGATATTGTTTCTCAAGGTGAGCTAGAACGCGTGCTCGCCGCTGGGGGCGATCCTGCGCGCGTGGTCTTTTCTGGCGTGGGCAAGCAGGTCAACGAGATTCGCCGTGCGCTGTCTGTTGGCATCAAATGCTTTAATGTGGAGTCTCTAGCAGAGTTAGAGCGCATTGATAGTGTGGCCGAGTCCATGGGCGTCATCGCGCCGATTTCAATTCGTGTGAATCCGGATGTAGACCCACAAACCCATCCTTATATTTCAACCGGCTTGAAGGCCAACAAGTTTGGCATTGCCTTCGATGAAGCGCCGGCGGTTTATCAGCGTGCGGCCAGCCTGAGCCACTTAAAAATTGTCGGCGTTGATTGCCATATTGGCTCCCAGATCACCCAGCTCTCTCCCTTCCTAGATGCCTTAGAGCGTTTACTGGTGTTGGTTGAGCAGCTCAAAGAGCAAGGCATTCAACTTCAACACCTGGATTTAGGCGGCGGATTGGGCGTGACCTATGACCAGGAAACACCACCTTCACCTTCAGATTATGCCAAGGCCGTGATTGCACGTCTCGGGCAGACAGATTATGAGCTGATTTTTGAGCCAGGCCGTTCGATTGCTGCCAATGCAGGACTGCTGGTCACGCGCGTGGAATACCTGAAGCAGAGTGAAGAAAAGAATTTTGCCATTATTGATGCGGCGATGAATGATCTGCTGCGCCCTGCGCTCTATGATGCTTGGCAGGCCATCGTACCGGTGGAACCCCCTCAAGCAGGAGCCCATCCAGCGCGCTGGGATCTAGTTGGCCCAGTCTGCGAAACCGGCGATTTTTTGGGTAAGGATCGCCAACTGGCGCTCGCGCCTGGAGATCTCCTTGCGGTGCGCTCTGCTGGGGCTTATGGCTTTGCAATGGCCTCCAACTACAACACGCGCAATCGCCCAGCTGAAGTGATGGTAGATGGTGCCCGTCGGCAACTGGTTCGCCAGCGCGAAAGCTACGAGCAACAAATGGCCGGCGAACAAATACTCTCCAGTTAAGGCAAGGAACCTATGCTGCTGCACTTTACCAAAATGCATGGCCTCGGCAATGACTTCATGATGCTGGATCTGATCAGCCAAAAAGTCCGGCTGCGTCCAGAGCAGATCCGCCGTCTCGCTGACCGTCATCGCGGCGTTGGCTTTGATCAACTGCTGACAGTGGAAGCGCCTGAGCGCCATGATGCGGACTTTAAATATCGCATCTTTAATGCTGATGGCTCAGAAGTTGAGAACTGCGGCAATGGCGCACGCTGCTTTGCCGTGTTTGTGCATGATCGCCGCCTGACGCATAAGAAAGAACTGCTGGTTGAAACCGCTGGCGGGCTGCTGGGCTTAAAACTGGCGGATCAAGGTCAGGTGAGCGTCGATATGGGTGTGCCTCGCTTGCATCCCGACGATCTGCCTTTTATCGCCAAGGCACAAGCCACAAGCTATCCACTCCAAGTCGAGCAGCAGACCTATGATATTGGCGCGGTCTCGATGGGGAACCCGCATGCGGTACTGCGCGTTGAGAGTGCGATCCAGGCCCCAGTCGAGACGCTTGGCCCGCTGATTGAGCAGCATGCTCGCTTTCCCAAACGGGTCAATGTCGGTTTTCTCGAAGTGCTGGATCGCCAATCTGGCCGCTTGCGTGTTTATGAGCGCGGCGCTGGAGAAACCCAAGCCTGCGGCACTGGTGCTTGCGCGGCGATGGTCTATGGGCGCCTACAGGGCTGGTTTGACGAGCAGGTCACGCTCCAGCTCCCCGGTGGGCATTTGCAGATTCACTGGGCGGGTCCAGAACAGCACCTGACCATGACTGGCCCTGCTCAAAGAGTCTTCGAAGGACAGATTTATCTATGACTTGTGATACCCGTGTGCCACCCACTTCAGCCCAGCTCAGCGCCGATCAGGTGGCCGCTTGGCTGGCTGATCATCCTGATTTTTTCCAGCAGCAGCCCCTACTACTCAGCCAGATGGAGCTGAGCCACCCTTGCGGTGATGCGGAATCACTGCTGCTCTATCAGCTACGCTTACTGCGCCAGCAACTGGGCAGCTTACGCACACGTCACGATCAGCTGCTTGCGATCGCGCGCGAGAACGAGCAACGCTTAAAGCGCTTCGAGCGTTTATTGATCCAGCTGGTCGAAACGCTCAACACTGCTGAACTCTTGCAGGTGCTGAGTGAGCAGCTCCAGCAGGAGTTTTCTATCCCTCAGTTTCGGCTCTGGGGTTACCATCAGATGGATACACTACTCCAAGCTGATGAAGCTCGCCAAAAGGCCCAGCTTAACCTACTCGGCCATCAAGCGGCGCGGGCGTTCACGCTCCATCATGAACACTTGGCGCTGCTTGGGCTCGATGAACAAGTCGCAGGTGGCTCAGCGGTGATTTGCCTGCTCGAACATGAGCACACCGCTGGCCTGTTGGTGCTCGCGCATCCTGAACCCGAGCACTTTCGACACCGAGATACCTTATTTATTGAGCATCTCGGCAAGGTGATTAGTCATCTGCTGTATCGTGATCTTCGGGTACGCTCTCAAGACTAGCCTCAAGTGGCGCCTCACTCGCGATTTCAGCTGAGGCTCCCACTTCGAGCTGCTGATCCAGCCAGCGCCACACAGGGGCACAGCCTTCACTCTTTAAAGAGGAGAAGAGCGCGACCTGCGCCGGAATCCCCTCTGCTTCGAGCTGCTGCTGAACGACCAGCAGCTGGTTCTTGGCCGGCCCTCGCTTGAGCTTGTCGGATTTAGTCAACAGCACCAGCAGATGTAAATCACGCTGATGCGCGACCTGAATCAACTGCCAGTCATAGTCGGTTAGCGGATGGCGTATATCCATCAGCAGGACAAAGCCACGCAAGGCTTGGCGTTCTAGAATATAACGACCTAACTGCTCGCCCCACTGACGCCGCATCGCCTCAGGCACCTTGGCATAGCCATAGCCCGGCAAATCGACTAGGCGACGCTGATCATCCAGACTAAAAAAGTTGATCAGCTGCGTGCGCCCCGGCGTTTTACTGGTGCGCGCCAAGCGGGCTGAAGTCAGACAGTTGAGCGCACTCGACTTACCCGCATTGGAGCGGCCTGCAAAAGCCACCTCCCAGCCTGTATCCTCTGGGCACTCTTTTAAACTCGGCGCACTCAGCAAGTATTCAGCTTGCGCATAAAGACTCGGCTGCTTCGCCGCACTCGGTTTCCCCTGAGGCTGATAAATAATCGGAGGATGTGTGGCTTTTTTCTTCTTGACCCGACGCATGGTATTGGTCCGTTGAATGGTTTTAGCTGAATGGATAAGAGATCTGGCATTCCAGTTAGCGCCAGGCTTAGCTATAATGCTACGACTTTAAAAGTGATAGTTTATCACTGGACGTCCGTTGGTGCGATGCGCGGGTCTATCGGCTAAGCAATACGGGCGACAGCTTCACAGATAAGCCAATTGATGAGAATGGACGAACCATGAAAAAACTTCTACTTGCGGTAACTTTGACTCTTGCCACCACTGGCCTTGCCCAGGCTGCTGGTGATCCTGTTGCTGGCCAACAAAAAGCCGCTGTTTGCGCTGCTTGTCACGGTGCGAATGGTGTCAGCATGGTCCCTAACTGGCCTAATCTGGCCGGTCAGCATGCCAGCTACCTGACTAGCCAAACGATTGATATCCGCGATGGTCGTCGCAGCGTGCCTGAGATGGTTGGCATCGTCGACAACCTGACTGATCAGGATATCATGGATATCTCTGCCTTCTACGCACGCCAGCCTGCCAACCTCGGCCAAGCTGATCCAGCCTTAGCTGAGCGTGGCCGTGATCTCTACCGCGCTGGCGACATCGCTAAAGGCATTCCAGCTTGTACTGCCTGCCACATGCCTAACGGTGGTGGTAACGGTCCCGCAGCCTTCCCAGCCCTGTCTGGTCAGCACCCAACCTATACTATTAATCAGCTGCAGGCCTTCCGCGATGGCCGTCGTCATAACGACCCCAACGCCATGATGCGCATGATCGCTGAAAAAATGACCGATGCAGAAATGGAAGCTGTCGCCTCCTACATGTATGGCTTACACGGAACCAACCGCTAAGCCAAGGATCAGAAAAGGGCCTTTTGGCCCTTTTTTATTGGAGAAATCAGATGTTATCGATAAGAAGTAAGCTTCTCACCTTTTGTTGTGCCCTCTTCATGACCCTTCCTGTTTGGGCACAAGGCTATACTGAACTCAGTCAGCCCGTAGAGACCCAAGTGGCTTCATCCAAAATCGAAGTCGCGGTGATCTTTTCTTATACCTGTCCCTACTGCTTTCAGCTGGAGCCCTTAATCCAAGCTTGGGAGCTGCAGCAGGCAGAAGATGTTGAAGTCGTCCACCTTCCCGCCGCTTTTAACCCTACTTGGCAGCACTTTGCACGCGTTTACTATATTGCTGAAGCCTTGGACCTACTGGATCAGGCCCACATGGCGATCTTTGAAGAAATCCATGTCAACAATAACGGCAATAGCCTGGCGAGCATGAATGGTCTCAAGCGTTTCTTTGCCCGATTTGGTGTTGAAGGAAGCGAGGTCGAAAGCCTCTACAGCAGCTTTGGCGTAGAAAGCTATTTGCGTGCTGATTTTGAACGCCTGCGCGCATCGCAAATTCGTGCGGTACCTGCACTGATGATTGACGGCCGTTATATTGTCGATGGACGCAGCGCACAAGGTTTGGGTAATATGCTGCGCGTGACCGATCAGCTGATCTCGCAGATCCGTGCTGAACGCTAAAAGACATCACGACTTGCTCCTCCTGTTCAGCTGACGTAAAAGAGCAGGAGTTGCAGAAAAGGCTGTCAAGATTTACAGGCTGAAACGGACAAAGCCTGATTTTGGCACTATGATAGTGGTTCAACTTCCATCTGCTCGACAATGGTCTTGCTGTGAATACAACCGACGAAAACTATGGACAGACGCCTCACCCTGCTGAGACGACCCCACCTAGCTCCTTCGCTTCCAACATGAAAAGCGAAACAGAGGAAGCGAAGGAGAGTCGTGTCGCACGCGAGCGTGAGCGCTTACGTTGGGAAGAAGAAGAACGTCAACGTAAAATAGAAGAAAGAGAAAAGGCAGAAAGAGAGCGCCTTGAGGCAGAGCGTCGCGCTCTTTACGCTGAATTGGAAAACGTTGATTACGACCTCCTTGCCTTATTAGATTACCCTACCGATCATGAAATCTACGCCGCCAAGCGTTCGCGCACCCTGTGGTTTGTTGCGCTGGGCTCCGCGCTATTCTTGTTTCTGGCCAGCCTGCTCAGCCTGACCAGCCCTTGGGTCGGTGGTATCGCTGGTGGTTTGGCTTTTGTTCTGTGGCTGACTCACGGCGCTGGGATGATGGCCTATTTTCCATCGCTTAACCGCTATCCGCAGCTCGTAATGCACCGTAAACGCTTAAAAAAGAACCTGATCGAGTACATTCGCAACCTCGAAGGACGCCAAGGGTTTATCCATCGCATTTACCCGCTCGCGCAGCACAATGCGCGTTTAGGCGCGCGTCGCTTTAAGCGCTTGGCGCTGATGTCGCGCGAACACACGCTTCTTGCGAATCTAAAGACGCTGCAAGATACTCGGGCATACCACGAGTATATGGTTGAGGCCTTGCGTGGCTATAAAGAGCTGCTGCAAAAAGAAAAAGAAGATGCCTTTGTTCAGTCAATGGATTTCGATCCCGACCTGTTAGAAGAGCAGGCAACCCACCCAGAAGAAGCCGCAACTCCGCCAAGCACCGCTGCGCCTACCACAACCGAGCCTAACACAGCCTCACCTCAGCCTGCCGCAGCTCCAACGACCCGACCTGCTGCGCAGAGTGTTGAGGATATTCTGAACAAAGATTCTTAATCTGCCTCAACGCTTAACTATTTCAACGCTTAGCTATCGTCCTTCTGCTCCACCAACAACAGACGCTAATCAATTGGCCGTAGGCCGACTTTGAGGATTTCGTCGCCCTCGACTTCAACGACCACCCAGTTAATGCCATGCCACTCCATCTGGTCACCAACGACAGGATGGCC
>SKOQ01000164.1 GCA_007119985.1 Marinospirillum sp. | reverse complement strand
TTAGCAATACCAACGATGGCGACTCCAGCTTTATCCGTTAAAGTAAAGGCAGTGCCGTCGAATGTCAGTTCAGCGCCTGTGAGATCAACACCGTTAAAACTCGATAGTTTCTGACCAGCCAAATCAGCGTAGCTAATGCGTGCTGTTCCGGCATTTTTCTCATCACCCGCAATACCTGACATCGCCAACTTATTGGTGTCGGTCAGCTGGGGTGAGCGCTCCAACTGGGACGCGCCAAGGCGCGTTGGTGAAATCAGCAGGCCGCCTTTGAGAAGATCATTGATTCCTGCGGTACCCATATCTAAATCACCTGGCGGATTGCCATCGCTTCCATCTGTCAGACGAAAACCATAGGTATCCTGCAGGGCAGCATTAAGGTCAGCCATAGTTGTGAAAGGCCCACCTGGCGGCGTCATATTCTGCCCAGTTTGTGCATCTTGCAAAATAAAGTTACTACCTTGCTGGCGGAGCGTAAATTCTTTTGCTGGTAGTTTATTCAGACCATTCGGGTCAATCCACACACCGGCTGGTGCTTCACGCTGAATACCGGGGATGCGATCTTTCTGCGACTGGGACCGGTTAATATCGTGAAACAGATCTCCACCTTGGTTGCCATCACGATCTATCCCTTGGCTGTGTTGATTATTCATCTCGCCAGCAAAGACGATAGCAATCCGGCCCATTTCGGCCAAGGCAGGGTCCAAGGTATCACGACGATAGCGGATGACACCGCCCATCTGACCGCCAGTGATGCTATTGGTGATATTCATCTTGGCGCCGCGTGAATCGACCAGATTCACTTCGTAGCGGCTCTTGTCATTAGTGCCAGGTACGGCTTCGAGACGACTAGCAGAATCGCCGACAATCAGCGGAATGCCTTCACCAATCATCACGTTGATGGTGTTGCCATCCTGCTCAACGGCCTGCACGTCGACATATTCGCTCAGCTCACGCAGCATTTCATCGCGGCGATCAAACAAATCATTCGGTGGCTGATTGCGTGAACCTTCATAGACCTGAATTTGCTTATTCAGATCAGCAATACCCTGCGCCAGCTCGTTTACCTTGGCCGTGTGTGTCCGCAACTGGGCATTGATATTGTCATTCTGGTCATTCAGGCGAGCCTGCGACGTTTTAAAGCGCTGACTCACGCTGTCAGTCTGGCTATAGACCAGCTCCCGCGCGGGTTGAGAAAGCGGATCATTCGAGAGGCTCTGCATGGCATCAAAAAAGTTATTCATGCCTGTGCCTAAGGAGGAGGTTTCATTCGCCAAAAGACCATCCAGTTCACTGGCTTGGCGCAGGAAAGTCTGCTGATCCATATAGCGACTGGTGTCCATACGCACCTGCGTCACAGTAAACTGATCCACAATACGCTCGACCGTCTGAGTTCGTGCACCTGTACCAAAATAACCCGCACCTGTACCCATCGGATTATTGGTCACCTGCACAGCGCGTTGGCGTGAATAGCCAGGTGTATCAATGTTACCGATATTGTGACCGGTCACGCTGAGGTTGTTGCGGCTGGTTCTTAGGCCACTGAGACCAAGACTAAGTAAGTCTGCCATTGCTCTTCCCCTGAATGCTTTCTGGGTC
Organism: Marinospirillum sp.; assembly: GCA_007119985.1. Lineage (GTDB taxonomy): Bacteria > Pseudomonadota > Gammaproteobacteria > Pseudomonadales > Halomonadaceae > Marinospirillum. The sequence continues at coordinate 4,573 of SKOQ01000164.1, read as the reverse complement.
ATTGACCCAACAATGAAATCGTTATCGGCACGCCAGTGCTTTTCTACAGCCTGTCAATTCAATCTGCAGGCCTTGGGCTGATTGGCGCTGCGCTGTCCTGCTCCAGACGTTCAAGAGCCTGGTTCAGTGTGCTGCCTTCCATAATATTGACGATCTTGTACGCATAGCGTGGATCGGTGGCATAACCCGCCTGCTGTAAGCCACGCGCAAAGGCACGTGGATTATCGGTTTGCTCTAATGCGGACTGATAGCGTGGATTGGCCAGCAGAAAATCCACATAATCTTCCATGGATTGTTCAAAAGAATCATAAGCACGAAAAGCCCAGCGCTCTTGTTGCGGCCGACCATTGCGATATTCGAGTGTCGGTACCTCAGCCGCTTCACCAGACCAACGCCGATCTGCCTTAATCCCAAAGAGATTAAAACTATTACTGCCATCAGCACGAGCGATCATATGACGGCCCCAGCCGGTTTCAAGCGCAGACTGGGCCAGCATAAAGCGGGGATCGACACCCAAGCGAGCCGCCGCCTGCTCAGCAATCGGATAGAGGTGGCGCACAAAATCTTCTGGGCTGGCAAAATAGGTGCGCTTGTCTTCGCGGACAGGCAAACCGCTGATTTCTAATGGCTGACGCCCTACTGATTCGCTGGCAGCGGCATAGGGTGGACGACGACCGGCTTGCAGCGCCTGCGCGGTACGCTCGCTAGCTTCACGCTGCGCCGCGATGGCAGCCGGTGTCTGCTCGGGGTTGGCCGCTTCAGCCAAGGGCGCGCGCACTTGGGTAAAATTGAGACGACGATCAGCGAGCTGCTGCACCAACTCATCTGAGAGCTGCTGTGCATTGCGCCGAACATGATCCGGCACAGGCTCGCCTGGCTCTGGACGCTCACGCGAAAGCTGATTAACCAGCATTTGCGCTAAGCCTAGGCCCTCTCCGTTACCGCCTTGACTGATCGCCAAGGAAAACTGCTCATCAAGCATGCCTTCAAAAAAGCCCATTTCCTGCGAATGCAGCAGGCGATTATCGCCCGCGAGGGTTTCATTTGCCTCGCGCGAGCTTTGCAAAATCATTTGGATAAACAGCGCTTCAAATTGACGGGCGACTTCGCGCAGCGCTTCGGGATCATTTTCTATCGCGCCACGCTGCAGATCACGCAAGCCCTGAAAATCGTGATAGGAGGCCTGAGCTCGGGTATAGCTGCCACTAGAATCACCGATCATTTGCTTCTCCTTAGATCACGATCAGCTGGGCATTTAAAGCCCCTGCCTGCTTCAGTGCTTCAAGAATCGCCATCAAATCACCCGGAGCCGCGCCAACTTGATTCACGGCACGCACTATCTCATCAAGGGTGACACCAGCATCAAAGCGGAACATGGGGTTATTTTCTTGATCGATCATGATTTCTGTATTTTCTTGCACCATCGCCTCACCATTCGCGAAAGCCTCAGGCTGTACCACTTGCGGCTGCTCAGCGATCGTCACAGTCAAACTCCCATGCGTCACCGCGGCTGGGGCAACGCGCACATTTTGGCCGATAATGATCGTGCCCGTACGCGAGTTAATAATCACACGGGCCGAGGCAGCAGCAGGGGCCACTTCAAGATTTTCCAACACAGAAAGAAAACCGACACGCTGGCTAGGATCACGAGGCGCACGCACACGAATGGAAACTGGATCTAAGGCTTGTGCGACACCAGCGCCCATCAGGTCATTAATGGTTTCTTCGATTCGGCGCGCAGTTGTGAAATCTGGGTTGTGCAGGTTAAAGGTTAGCGTATCGCCATCTGAAAAATGGTGTGCCACCTCACGCTCAACAATCGCACCATTGGGGATACGACCAACGCTAGGCACATTCACCGTGACCCGCGAACCATCTGCACCGCCTGCACCAAAGCCACCAACCACAAGACTACCTTGCGCGACAGCATAGACCTGCCCATCTGCGCCACGTAGCGGGGTCATCAACAGCGTACCACCGCGTAGGCTATCCGCATTGCCGATCGAAGACACAGTAATATCAATACTTTGTCCTGGCTTGGCAAAGGCTGGCAGTTCTGCATTGACCGTGACGGCGGCCACGTTTTGTGAACGCGGATTGACCCCAGGGGGCAAGGTGATACCAAACTGATTCATCATATTGGCGAAGGTTTGATTGGTGAAGGGCGCGTTATCGCCTGTCCCATCAAGGCCCACCACTAAACCATAACCAATCAACTGGTTAGCCCGCACACCTTCGACACTGGTGAGATCCTTCAAACGGCTCATAGGCTCATTAGCCCAAGCCTGACTCCAAGAGAGCAAGACTAGACTGAACAGGAGTGAAACTGAGTAGAAAAGGGGTTGTAATCGCATACAGATTCAGCTCCAGCTTAAAGCGGCCACCAGCCACTATTCAGAAAACGGGTGAGCCAACCTTGGCGATTTGCATTGGCGAGTTCGCCTGTGCTGCTATAGGTTAAACGCGCATCGGCTAATTGGGTTGAGGACACAGTATTATTAGGGCGAATATCTTCTGGACGCACAATGCCAGAAACACGCACATATTCTGAACCCTGATTCAGGTTCATCCATTTTTCGCCCCGCACCAGCATATTGCCGTTGGGGTAAACCTCATGCACTGTCACAGTAATGCTACCTAGGAGACTATTACTTTGATCAGAGGTCGCTTCACCCGAAAAGTCTCGATCTGAACTCAGATTGGCACCGACATTTAAGCGCTCACGGCCGGCAATCACTGGCGTGGCAACATTAACGCTGGTGGAACGATTAAGGTCTGTACTGGATGAATTGCTCGCACGGGTGCGTTCTTCAAGCTGCACCGTAATCACATCACCAACACGATAGGCCTTGCGATCACCAAACAAGGTGGGAGAGTGGTTGGCATGATACAGAGAGCCACGCGTGGCGGGCGGTGGCTCCATCTGGCTTGGCTGCACCGGTGCATAATGGGGATCATCAGGCTCAACCACCGGCCGGCCACCACAGGCGGCTAAGAGCGCCAGGCTGGCGATCACCACAAGCCGTAATGCATTACACATGTCCAGTTCCTCTTTATTTGTTTCTTGCTGCCTATCCAACCAAGACTTCAATACGCGTTTACAGGGTTTGCGTCAGATTGCGCAGCATATCATCAGCCGCTGAAACAACCTTAGTGTTCATTTCATAGGCGCGCTGGGTGGTGATCATATCCACCAGCTCTTCAACAGCACTGACGTTGGACAGCTCCAGCATGCTCTGCTCTACGCTGCCAAAACCGTTTTCTCCACCAACACCATCAATCGGCGCACCAGAGCCTGCCGTTTCAGCAAAGACATTGTTACCCAGAGCCAGCAAACCAGCAGGGTTGATAAAATCAACCAGTTCAACCTGACCGATTTCTTGCGGGTTATTATTTTCACCCGCTTGGGTAATTGTCACCACACCATCACGGCCGATGGTGATCGAGTTAGTATTTTGTGGCAGGACGATCTCTGGCTCGAGCGGGAAGCCATTGGAGTTCACGATCCGCCCATCCGCATCCAAGTGAAACTGGCCATTACGGGTATAGCTGACTTCACCATCTGGCATTTGCAGGCGGAAGAAACCACGACCATTAATGGCAATATCGAGCGGCTGGTTGGTGACTTCAAGGCTACCTTCAGTAAACTGGCGCTGAGTGGCGACCACGCGCACACCTGTACCCAGCTGCAAGCCGGTGGGTAAGTTGGCATTCTCACCATTCTGGGCACCAGGCAAGCGTTGAGCCTGATAAAGCAGATCTTCAAACACGGCACGATTACGCTTAAAACCTACCGTATTGACGTTCGCTAGGTTGTTAGAAATGGTAGAGAGTTTGGTGTCCATGGCTTGTAAGCCTGTACGACCTGTCCATAAAGCTGGATGCATTGTCTTCTCCTGACTTCAATTCGACTCGCCTGTTCCCAGGCTTAAAAATCTTTGGATGCTGGATTAACCCATGCGCAGCAAGCTATTGACACTCGCGCTGGTATCATCGACCGATTTCATCATCTTCACATTCATTTCATACTGGCGAGATAAGGCCAAAAGACTGGTCAACTCGCTAACGGCATTCACATTACTGGTTTCCAATGCGCCAGATTCCAGCTGGACTTGCTCCGCCAATTCAAGCGGCACATCGATACCCGCTGGGCGCATCAGGCCGTCCAAACCCTTTTCCATAACGACGCCTTGCTCTTGGGCACTGACCAGCTTGATTTGATCCACAATCGCGACATCAGCACCACCTGCTTGGTTACCCAATGCAATACCACCATCGGCGTTGATATGAATATGCTGGCCTTGCGGCAAGACGATCGGCCCACCATTGCCGATAATCGGCAAGCCATTGCCTGTGCGTAGTACACCATTGGGATCAATATTCAGATCGCCACGGCGAGTATAGGCTTCGGTGCCATCAGGGGCCTGTACCGCGATCCAGCCTTCACCGCGCACCGCAATATCAAGGTTGCGCCCAGTATACTCATAGCTACCCGCCTGAATATCTGTAGCAGGACGCTCGGTGAGGGCATAAACACGGCTAGGGTGATGCTGACCAAAAACAGGCATGGCGC
>SKOQ01000224.1 GCA_007119985.1 Marinospirillum sp. | reverse complement strand
GCGCACCGCCTATGCCTTGCGTCCAGAGGGTCTGGTTTGGCCCACTAAAGAAGACGGTACACCGAGTTTTAAGCTGGAAGATCTCACCGCTGCCAATGGGATTACGCATGGCGATGCAGCCCATGATGCATTGGCCGATGTGCGCGCGACTCTCGCCTTGGCGCGTAAAATCAAACAAGCACAACCTAAGCTTTTTGAGCATCTATTGGGCTTGCGATCCAAGCATCAGGTGGCGGCCTTAGTGCGTGCTCAGCCTGTTAAGCCTTTACTGCATATTTCGAGTCGCTTTCCAGCGCAGCGCGGCTGTACAGGCATCGTCGCTCCCTTGGGTGATCATCCCACCAACCCTAATGCTGTGATCTGCTTTGACCTCAGTGCTGATCCACGCTTGTTGTTCGATCTGACTCCAGAGCAAATTCGAGAGCGTCTTTATACATCGCAGGCCGATCTGGCCGCACAAGGCTTGGAGCGTGTCCCGCTCAAGCTCATTCATACGAATCGCTGCCCCGTCATCCTGCCGGTGAAGGCCTTGAGTGCGGATTTGGCAGAGCGCTTGGGGCAAGATTTGGCCCTGCATCATCAGCACTGGCAAGCACTGCAAGTAGATTTGGCAACAGCCCAAACTAAGGTTCAGGCCGTATTTGCTCAGGCGAGTCCCTTCCCCGCTGAGCAGGATCCAGACTTGATGCTCTATGGCGGCGAGTTTTTTTCTCAACAGGATAAGGCGCTTTTTGCCCAGCTGCGCGCTGCTGATCCTGAAGAGCTGGCTGAGATGACGCTCCCCTTTCAAGATCCGCGCTTGGAAGAGATGTTCTTCCGTTATCGTGCGCGCAACTGGCCTGAGTGGCTATCTACATCAGAGATGGAGCGCTGGGATGAGTATCGCTGGGCCAGAATGCGCTCTAAAACGAGTGCGAGCCTGACGTTAAAGCAGCTAGAGCAAGAATTCATGCAGTTGAGTCAGCAGCCTCTGAGCGAGGAGCAGGCCTTTTTACTCGAAGAGCTCCGCCTTTGGGTGGAGTCGATCTTGCCAGTGCAGGCGCTGGATGCGGGTTAGGTAAATCTAGGCACCGATTAAAAAAAGCCCCATGGCAGCGATGCCCAGGGGCTTTTTTTGTGGTCCTAGTCAAGTTTTGCGGTGCTAGTCAAGTTCGATTAAAGGCCAGTCGCTGGGCTGAGCGCTGTCGCCTGGTAGGGGTTGATCGCTTGGACTAGAGAGCAGCATCTGGCCAAGTTGCTGCGCAAGAATCTGGTCGTAGAAGGCCAGCAACTCTGCATGGCTGATCTGTTCGATACGATCTGCCAGCTGAGCACGCCGCTCGAAATCTTCTGGCTGTATATCGGCACCATATTCACTGAGCAGATTCCACCAGCGTGCAGCGCGATCTGAGAGCCGGGTATCGGCTTGGCGTAGCTGTTGGGTCAGGCTCTGTTTCTGTGCTTCAAATCGCTCGATAGGTAAAGCGCTCAGTCGTTGGCGATCCATCTGCATAAAGGCCGAGATCGCCTCGGCGAGAACGGCTGGCTCTGCTGCTGGGGATTGAATAAAGTAAAACAGCCCAGCGGTATTTTTGAGTGGAAAAATCCCAGTGAAGACAGCATAGCCGAGTTGCTGCTCAGTGCGCAGCTGGTGGAAAAACTCAGCACTTTGTAGCTGTTGCACGAGGCGCATCAAGGCTTCCTGCTCAAAAGCCGCTGCGCTGCGGCCATCTGTAGGTTGGCCCTGCACATACCAGAAAAGCGCAGCATCATTGTGATCGAGCGGGACGGTTTGCTGCCAGAGTCCAGCAGGTAACGCCCGCTGCATCAGCTGGAGCTGCTGGGGATCGATCTGGGGATCAAAGCGGTTCGCCAGTTGATCAGCAATAGCGAGTGTGGTGGCTTGATCGAGGTTGCCTACGGTGAGGAGCTGAATCGCCAGTTGATCAGTATAGTGATCAATAAACTCTTGCAGATCGGTGTAAGAAAGCCCGTCTAACACTTCAAGCAGTTCAGAAGTGGGCCAAATGGGATCGATCATGGAGAGATAGAGCTGGCGCACCAGTTGCTGAATTGGACGATCATGTTGCTGGTTTTCTAACTGCTGAATCCAGCGATCTCGCAGTAGGCGGAAATCGTTTGGATGCACTTGGGGTTGATCCAAGGCGCTTAAAAGTTGTTCAAGCAGCTCAGGTTGCTTGGCGGTCAACCCACTGACTTGGATAGTGATACCCCGTGCATGTGGATCAATTGAATAGTGCAGCCCGGCAAGACGAGCAGGATAGGTCGGGTTATTCAGCCTGTCTTCTAACCAACTGGCAGTGAGCCTGGCCAATAGGCGCGCCTCTCTGTTCTCCAGCACCTGTGGCTGGATGAGATTGATATAAATATCGCCCTGCGGCAAACCAAAACTGGTGTCTTGGCCATGCCAAACTTCGATCCGTGAGGGGTGCTCAAGACGTTCAGGCAAGGGGAGAGATTCACCCTCAAGAAGAGTGTGCTCATCTGTGATAAAGGGGTTGGGCTCAGGCAACGCAAGCGCTTCTGGGCGAGGTACCTGACGCCAATCAAGGGGGGGGAGGTTGGTTTCACGATGAAATTGGGCCGGTACCCAGCGAGTTGTTGCACTGGTCTGAGCCTCTGGTGTGACCAAAATACTAACTAGTCTTTCAGGCTGTAAAAGCTGGAGCGTGTGTTCAATGACTTCGAGATCAAAACGATCAAATGCGTAGGGCTGGCGTAGTAATTGCTCGGGTGAAGTGTAGGCCATTTGCAACGCAAGAAAGGTGGCAAAATCGCTAGGGTCGCTGTTTTCTTGAAACAGAAAATTCTGCTCGGCAATTTGAGCCAGCTCTTGGTAGCGCCAAGCCTCAAGGCCCTGTTCTTGAATCATCTCAAGCCAGTGGAAAACCAAGGCGGTGACTGTTTCCGCCTGTTGCGCGCCTTCTGCCGTGAGGGTGAAGTCGATAAAGAACAGGGCTTCTTCACCTGTATTGAAACCACTACCGGCACTGAGTGCGGTGATCCAACCTTCGCGACGGAGATAATCAAAGAGGCTGTTTTCACCTTCGTGGTGAATCAGGTAAGCCAGAAAACGGTCAGCCTGAACACCTTGGTGCAGTTGTGGATCAGGAATCGAGAAGATCAACGAGAGTTGGTACTCACGACGCAAGGGTTGCATCTCTAACTGCATGGGTAGTTGTTGATCAAGTAGCAAGGGCTGAGCAAAGCGGACGGGGGCTTGATCCTGCTCGGCTTGACGCAGATCGCTAAAGTGCTGGCGGGCCAGGCTTTCCAATTCATCTAAAGATTGTGGACCAACCAGAGCGAGGCTCATCAGTTCCGCAACATAGAAGCGCTGGTGATAGTCGAGAAGCGCTTCGCGTAAGGCTGGATCGTGAATATTGAGGGTAGAGCGATTGCCGGCGCTAAAGCGTGAAGCTGGATGGTCTGGGTTCAGTGCGGTACGCAAAACGTCAAAAAAGCGGCGTCCATCATTCTGCAATGTACCGCTCCATTCAGCATCAACAGCATTCACCTCACGCTGTAAGTAGTCTTCGTTCAGTAAAGGGTCAACAAAAAAGCGTGAGAAGCGCGCTAGAGCAGCATCAAAGGCGGCTGGCTGAATATCAAAAAAGTAGTTGGTATCGCGTGAGGCTGTAAAAGCATTGTAGCTGCCGCCTTGTTCGCTGATCAGCTGCTGGTAGCCATCCGGTTCTGGGAAGTCAGCGGTGCCAAGAAAAAGCATATGCTCAAGAAAGTGAGCCAAGCCTGGCCAGGCATCCGGTTCATGAAGGCTCCCTGCATTCACATTCATTGAAGCGGCTGCTTTTTCAGCCAAGGGGTCACTGACCAGCAGAATCTTGAGGCCGGAATCAAATTGGAGAAAACGATAAGCATGTTGATCGTAAGGGCTGCTGATGGGTTGAGGTGTTTCTGTGGAGGCGGGTTGCTTCCAGGTGGTCACGCATCCGCTCAGCAAAAGAATAAAGCAGCAGCTGAGTACAAGCGCCATGAAATAGCGTCTTTGTTTCAGAAAGTGTAATGGCATACCGATTCCTAAAAATTAAAAAGAAGCCCCAAACTGCTGGCGCCGACCGAGAGAGTGGGTGACTTCAATACTGGTGTTATGGGGTGAATTAACAAGTGAGCTTACAGGGTAGCACTCCAAATCGACCTTGGAAGATTGTAAAAGTTGCAAGCAGTCTGAGATTGGCGTGTTGGGGTCGAGCCAGCTTGTGATCTGATCGACATGTAAGGCAAGAGGTAAGCGATCACTCAAGGCTGGTGAAGACTGGCGTACAGGAGCAGAAAGCAGCGCAAACGAATCGTGACTGGTGAGTGAATCGATCCGATAGCGTGTCCAGAGACCGGCAAGAAAGAAAGGTCGGTTTTCGGGGCGGCGGATCGCAAATGCCTGCTTAGCCTGCTTGCCCTGCTTCCATAGATAGTAGCCGGTTACAGGAAGAAGGCAGCGATGTTGTGACCAGCTCTCTCTATACATAGGACTGGATTCCAGAGATTCTATGCGAATGACATAGGGTGCCCGCTTGAGATCTTTGAGCCATTGAGGTGTAAAGCCCCATAAGGCGGTAATCAGCTCATAACCTTGCTGATTACGCAGAATCGAGAGAGGTTTCCCTGGTGCAAGGTTAAAGCCCGTGATGGGATAACCATCGCATTGTACTTTCTGCTGAGTTTCAAGCTCGATATTGTAGGGGGTAATGATCACGCGGCCTGTCATGAGCTGGACTCTGAGAGAAGTGTGCGTTAAGACGCCGCCTTTTTTTGACGGGCCTGCTTTTTCGCTCCAGCGAGTGCAACGCAGTTGCGTCCTGCCTTTTTTGCAGCATAGAGAGCTTGATCCGCTGCTTTAATCACGGCCTCAGCATCTATCAGGTCGGGTGTTTTTTCAGCAACGCCAAAGCTCATCGTCACTTGAACACGCTGAGCACCATCCTTCCCCTTTGCTGAAGGCTTCTTTACGGGTCGCTGCTGCCCACGCAAAGCAATAGCGTAGTCGGCAAGGCGCTGGCGGACTTGTTCAACGTAAGGCTGAGCCCCTTCAGCTGTTTGTCCTGCAAATACAAGCGTGAATTCCTCCCCACCATAACGGTAGGCCTGTCCACCGCCTTCAACGCCTTTTAAAATATGCGCAACAACTTGAAGCACCTGGTCGCCGGCATCATGCCCATAGGTGTCATTGAATTTCTTGAAGTGATCCACGTCAGCCATCACAAGCGTGTACTTCTTCCCGAGGCGAAGAAGGCGTTGGTTCAATGCCCGGCGACCGGGTAACCCAGTTAGGTCATCTTTGAAGGCCATATTAAAGGCTTCATGCACGACTGCGGCACCGATAATAAAGAGGAGTAGGCTCACGCTGATCGAAGCCAAGTAGGGGGTCGCAAAATAAGGAAGAGTTAAGGTAAAGCCGATTAAGCAGGCCAGTTGAGCAGCGTAAAAAGGCTGTGGGCGACGAATGAGCAAGAAAGCCAGTAACAAGCAGCTCGCCAAAAAGACAAAGCTAGAAGCTTGGGGTAAGCGCAGCCAAGGGAGATGGAGGCGAGGAAAGTGAATCAAGGTAAAGAAGCTATCAAGCCAAGAAGGTGAAAAGATGAGGGCAAGATAACCAAGCAGCAAAAAGCCGCCGAGCATGAGGCTGCGTAAAAGAAGATCAGAAAACAGATGTAGGCGTTCTGGCCATAGGCTGTTTGCAAGAATGTAAAGAGGAAATAAGAAAGTCAGTAGGTTGTAAATCAGAGCCGGCTGATCGATGCGCTGAGATTGGAGCGCCGGTAGCGCAATCTGCTCACGCAAAATCCAATAAGCTAAGGTCATGCCAAGTACAAGCCCAAAAGCGCGCGAGTGCGAGTAAGCTAGGGTCAGCAGCAGCGTGATCAAGACAAAAATCCAGATAACAGCGCGAGCGATGGCAAGGCTACTTGTCTCAAAAAAGTCGGTATAAAAGAAGAAGCCTAAACCAGCAGCTAAAAAGAGGCTCGGAAGCAGCAAGAGGCGTAATGCGAGGAGGACCGAATGAAGAGGCACGTTAGCTATCCTAAGCAGAAAGAAGGAAGCGCTTGACCATAAAAGGTAAGGCACCATCTGGATTGTACCGACAGCTGAAGCATTGTAAATCGACAAGTTGAAAGAAAACGTAAAAAACTTTGGCAAAGGGCTTGCGCTTTAAAAATAGATCCCTATAATACGCAGCTCTTGTGAAGGCGACCTCGGAAACGCGGTCAAATAGAAGCCTTGGCAAGAGTTGCAAGGTTTTGTTTTTTCTTGGGTTT
>SKOQ01000133.1 GCA_007119985.1 Marinospirillum sp. | reverse complement strand
TTTATTTATTTTTGGTCGCCTCAATGCGGGGCGCAGCGAGGAAAATGATGTCTGAAGAAGTCGCCCTGTTACGCGATAAGTTGGCCCTAGAAACCGCCAAAATTGGCTGGCGTGAGCTAGAGAGCTTTTATGCCCGTGGTGTGGTGGTGCTGGTACAGCCTGAGTTGGATTTGGTCGAAGTGGGCTATCAGCTGACGCAGGATCATAAAGCCCAGTTTGAGCAGTGGATGGCTGCAGGGCAGGTCGGCCCTGTTGCTGAAGAGCAGGCGCATCAGTGGCATCATCAGCAAGCCGAGTTGTGGGCCTTGGTCATTGCACCTTGGGTGCTGGTACAACCACTGAGTGCCAGTGAACTCGCTGCGCCTGCTCAGCCAGAGTGATCGTTGGTGAAAAGTGTCTATAGCGCGGCAGATTATCACCCACCTGTTGAGCCTTGGCTGAATGTCCTCTATCAAGATGAGTGGATAGCAGTGATCAACAAGCCAGCCGGATTGCTTTCTAACCCTGGGCGCGATCCTGGTTTGCAGGACAGTGTGCAAACACGCGTCAAAAGCCTGAGCCCCTATGCCGAACTCGTACATCGTTTGGATATGGATACTTCGGGTGTTTTGGCCATTGCGCTGCGCAAAAAGGCTGAATCAGCCCTTAAGGTTCAGTTTCAGGAGCGTCAAACCCAAAAGATCTACCGTGCGCGAGTGTGGGGCCAGTTACCGCAGTCAGAGGGTCGTATTGATCTGCCTTTGATTTGCGACTGGCCGCGCCGCCCTTTGCAGAAGGTGTGTTGGGAGACAGGCAAGCCCTCAGTGACAGACTATCGTGTGCTGTCAACGGATGGTCGTACCAGCTTGGTTGAGCTGTATCCCGTAACGGGGCGATCTCATCAGCTACGCGTGCACCTCTTGTCCTTGGGCTGTCCCATCTTGGGTGATCGTTTTTATGCACAGGGTGAGGTCTTGGCGGCCAGCCCTCGTTTAGCCTTGCACGCCCTTTCTCTCTCCTTAACGCATCCACAGACTCAACTGCCGATGACTTGGGTGGCGCCCTGCCCTTTTACGCTGGCTGAATAGCCAAAAAAACCTCACTGCCCGCAAGCAGTGAGGTGAAGGGAAAAATAAAGGCAGGATCAGGCTGAGCGTCGTGCCTTGATACCGCGCCAGATGCCTTTTTCGATCTCGACTAAGAAGAGCACCAGCACGCCGTAGGCGAGCATCATCCCCCAGTGCGCCAGCTCCAGTGGTGCGCTTTGGAAGAGGGTATTCATCACGGGGGTGTAGATAAACAGCAGCTGCGCAACCAGCATCGCGCCAACACCGCCCCAGATCCAAGGATTGGAAAAGATCGGAGTTTTAAACAGACTGACCGACAAAGAACGGCAGTTGAACAAGAAGACGCTTTGCACCACAACAAACAGGGTGACGGCCAAGGTGCGAGCCACTTCTTCGGTTTCGCCGCTGATTAATGCCCATTTAAAGAGACCAAAGGCCCCGATCAGTAAGAGCGTACTGACAGACAGGATCCGTCCGACCATTTCCTTGCTCAGAATCGGTGAGTTAGGATCGCGTGGCATGCGCTTCATAATGCCTGGTTCGCGTGGTTCAAAGGCCAGCATCAGGCCGAGAAAGACCGCCGTGGTCATGTTCAACCAGAGGGCCTGTACCGGCAGCACCGGCAGTGAAGCACCGATTAAAATGGCGACCATGATCACCATGCCCTGCCCCATATTGGTGGGCAGAATCCAAGTGATGAACTTGAGCAGGTTATCAAAGACGTTCCGTCCTTCTTCAACCGCCCCTTCAATGGTGGCAAAGTTATCATCAGTCAGAATCATATCGGCCGCTTCTTTAGAGACCTCTGTACCGGCGATCCCCATCGCCACACCGATATCGGCTTTTTTGAGCGCGGGCGCATCGTTGACACCATCGCCTGTCATCGCTACCACATGCTTCTTGGCTTGCAAGGCCGTGACCAGCTTCAGTTTTTGCTCAGGCGCAACTCGAGCGAAGACCGAGACCTTTTCAACCTCTGCCAGCAACTCATGATCAGACAGCTCTGCCAGCTCTTTGCCAGTCAACACGCGATGCTGATCTGCAGTGGGGTCAGGATTATTAATGCCGATTTGTTCGGCAATAGCTCTGGCGGTGAGGGCGTGGTCGCCAGTGATCATCTTGACGGCAATACCCGCCTTCTGACAGGTATCCACGGCGCGGATGGCTTCAGCACGCGGGGGATCGATCATCGCTTGCAGGCCGATAAAAGTCAGTTGCTCAGCGGCTTCTTGCTGCTGGAAGCGCTCAAAAGTCTGCTCATCTTTTGGTACCTTTTGCATGGCAATACACAGCACGCGCAGGCCCATCGCAGCAAAGCGTTCGGCGGTTTGGGTAATCTTATCGCGATCCAGCGCTAGGCTGTTGCCTTGCTGATCCAGCGCATCACGGCAGCGAATCAGCGTTTGCTCTAAAGAACCTTTCAAGAAGATGATGTTCTGTTCTGCATCAAACTGATGCAGAGTGGCCATATACTGACGATCGGATTCAAAAGGAATCACGTCCAGACGCGAATAGGCTTGCATCTGTTCTTCTTGTGCCAGGCCCGCCTTAACAGCGGATGCGATCAGTGCGCCTTCGGTCGGATCGCCCTGCACCTTCCATAAGCCATCTTCTTGCAGCAGCTGGGAGTCATTGCTGATGGTGCCTGCCAGCAAGCAGAGGCGCAGACCTTCGGGCAGATCGGCTAGGGCCTCGCCCTGCCCGTTTTTAATCTCGCCTTCTGGCTGATAGCCACTGCCTGAAAGATCATATTCCTGGTCTCCTGCAAAAACCTTCTGCACCGTCATCTGGTTTTCAGTCAGGGTGCCGGTTTTATCTGAGCAGATAATCGTGGTCGAGCCGAGGGTTTCAACCGCAGGGAGTTTACGCACGATGGCATTACGCAGTGCCATACGGCGTACACCGATCGCTAGTGTGATGGTCACAACAGCCGGCAAGCCTTCTGGAATCGCGGCAACCGCCAGCGCCACTGCAGCCATAAAGGTGCTGACCCAGTCCTGACCGTGGAGCAGGCCAACGATGAAGGTGATCACCGCGAGACCGAGAATCACATACAAGAGAATTTTACTGAACGCATGGATCTTCTGCGTCAGCGGCGTATCAAGGCTGACCGCCTGTGAAATCATATCGGCGATCTTGCCGGTTTCTGTGTCATCCCCAGTGGCGGTGACGATGCCCATACCGCCACCATAGGTCACCAGCGTGCCAGCAAAAGCCATATTAACGCGATCACCGAGTACGGTATCCTGCTCAAGGCGAGTGCACTTTTTTTGTACAGCGACGGATTCGCCTGTCAGGGCCGATTCATCGATCTGCATGTCACGGCATTTCACTAAACGCATATCGGCGGGCACCTTATCGCCCGAAGCCAGCAGCACCAGATCGCCGGGCACCAGCTGCGTCGCTTCAATCGAGATTTTCTTGCCATCACGAATCACGCTGGCAGACGCAGACATCATTCTTTTCAGCGAGTTGATCGCATCCTCTGCCTTGGCTTCTTGCAGATAGCCGATAATGGCATTGATGATCACCACACCAAAGATGACCGCAGAATCGATATATTCCTTTAAGAAAAAAGTCACCAACGTGGCGACCAGCAGGATATAAATCAGCGGATTGTGAAATTGCAGAATAAAGCGCTTAAAAGGGGAGATAGGTTTTTGGGCGGAAATGGCATTTTCGCCAAAAATACTGAGTCTTTCTGAGACCTCACTACTGGTGAGTCCTGTTTGATGATCTGTCTTCAAGGCGTTGTAGACATCTTCCTCGGCGAGATGATGCCATTGCTGTTTGGGCAGGTCTTTCACTGTCTTCCTCCTTAAAACGACGATAGATTCAGACTAGCATAAACCTTGAGTAGAACAACGAAAACTAAAATAAAAAACCCACGCGTCAGGCGTGGGTTTCTTGAAAGCTGCAAGGCCTAGTAGCGGTAGGCTTCAGGCTTAAAGGGACCTTGCTGGGGAACACCTAAATAATCAGCCTGATCTTGGGTCAGTTGGGTGATGACTCCACCAAAACCTTCCACCATATAGCGAGCGACTTCTTCATCCAGCTGCTTGGGCAGTACTTCAACCGTGATGCGCTGTGCTTTTTCAGCAGCAGAAAGATGGGCAAAGCCAGCTTGATAGAGGTGGATCTGCGCCAGAACCTGGTTAGCAAAAGAGCCATCCATAATGCGGCTAGGGTGGCCGGTCGCATTGCCTAGATTGACCAAACGACCTTCTGACAGCAGGATCAGATAATCAGCGCTGGCCTCATCAAACTGCTCAGGTTGACCATCGCGGAAGATCTTGTGTACCTGGGGTTTGATTTCCTGCCAGCCCCAGTTTTTACGCATAAAGGCAGTATCGATTTCGTTATCAAAGTGACCGATATTGCACACCAGCGCGCCTTTTTTGAGGGCTTTCAGCATGGGTGCATCGCAAACATTGACGTTACCTGTGGTGGTGACCACCAGATCAATTTTACCCAGCAGGGCGGTATCGATACCTGCATCTGTGCCTGTGTTCTGGCCGTTCAGATAGGGAGAAACCACCTCGTAGCCATCCATGCAGGCCTGCATGGCGCAGATGGGATCGACCTCGGTGACCTTGACGATCATGCCTTCTTGGCGCAAAGAAGCGGCTGAACCCTTGCCCACATCGCCATAGCCGATGACCAAGGCTTGCTTACCTGAGAGCAGGTGATCGGTTGCGCGCTTGATCGCATCATTGAGGCTGTGGCGGCAGCCATACTTGTTGTCGTTTTTGGATTTGGTGACGGCATCGTTGACATTGATCGCTGGAATTTTCAGCGTGCCTTTTTTCATCATCTCGATCAGACGATGCACACCTGTGGTGGTTTCTTCAGAAACACCATGAATGCCTTCGACGAGCTGAGGATATTCGTTGTGCAGGATTTCAGTCAGATCACCGCCATCATCTAAGACCATGTTGGGCACCCAGCCATCTTTTTCGATGGTCTGCTTGATGCACCAGAGATATTCTTCTTCTGTCTCACCCTTCCATGCAAAGACAGGAATCCCAGCCGCCGCAATCGCCGCTGCAGCGTGATCCTGGGTCGAGAAGATATTGCACGAAGACCAGCGCACTTCAGCGCCCAGATCGACCAGCGTTTCAATCAGGACACCGGTTTGAATGGTCATGTGGATACAACCAGCGATCCGCGCGCCTTTCAGAGGCTGTTCAGCATGGTACTTGGCGCGAATGGCCATCAGTGCCGGCATTTCACTTTCTGCGATGCGCAGCTCTTTGCGGCCCCAATCTGCCAGCGTGATATCCGCGACCTTGTAATCAGTAAAATCTGTCATAAACACTCCGTTGAGCAAAAAGGACTCAGCTGGTGGCTGAATCATTTGAGTTTAACGGGCGTCGTTGAAGGGTGTTCTGCTTTGAGCCTGACAGTGATCACTGCTGCAACGCCCCTCAAAGCTGAGCTGCAATTATAGCCTAGCGAAGGGTTGGATGCAGGTTTTGTCTCACTTTTTTATCGCTTTTGAAAATCATTTGCAAATAAAATAAACTGCTATTAAATTGGGGTTTTATGGAAGAGGTGATCAGTGATGAAGTTGATTCTTGTGAGTGTTATCGCTTTAGTGATGTCGATGAGTGTGCAGGCGGCCACCTGTGAGCTGACGATCGATAGTAATGATCAAATGCGCTTTTCAGCAGCGGAGCTGGTGGTGCCAGCCAATTGTGAGCGCGTGCGTTTAACACTGACCCATAGTGGTCGTCTGCCACGCAATGCGATGGGGCATAACTGGGTGCTAGCAGAAACAGATCAGGTGCAAGGGCTGTCCACTGATGCGATGCGGGCTGGAGTCGATCAGGACTATGTTCCTGCTGACGATCCGCGCGTGCTGGCGGCAACAGGTTTGATTGGCGGTGGTGAGCAGACCAGTGTGGAGTTCTCGGTGACTGAGCTACGTGGTCGTGATCTGACCTACTTCTGTTCCTTCCCCGGTCATAGCATGATGATGCGTGGCAAGCTGATCATCGAAGGCTAGACCCTTCTTTGGCATGCCTCAGTGGGCAATCCGGCGTACCTGCTTGCTGAAGGCACGCCGGTTGGTGTTAGGCGTTGCGTTGATAAATCAGATCCCAGACACCATGACCAAGCCGCTCGCCACGCTGTTCAAACTTGGTCAGTGGGCGAGAGGCAGGACGCGGCACAAAATCCTCACCCGCTGCCGCGGTGTTCTGGTAACCCGGTGCAGCATTCATCACATCGCGCATATGCTCGGCATAGG
>SKOQ01000082.1 GCA_007119985.1 Marinospirillum sp. | reverse complement strand
GTGTGGCGATTGACTGGCGATCAACAGGGCCTGAAGTGATCGGGCCAGCCTCTGATACGCCCCCCGCGCGCGTAACAACTTCTCGTTTGGCCACCTCTCAACCGAGTGCACCGCCAGCGGCACGGCCAGCGCTACCTCAGGCGGCAGCTGAAGCCGTGAGTGCGGCCCCATTGATTGATGAATTTGGTCCCGATTTTCGTCAACGCTTACTGAATGATCCCTTACAGCTGATGCGCTATATCACGCTAGTGCCTGTGAAGCAGGAAGGTCAGCTGTATGGATTTCGGCTCAATCCAGGGAGCCAGCGCGCCTTGTTTGAGCAGCTTGGCTTGCAGCCGGGAGATCTGCTGGTCAGCGTGGATGGGCAGCCAGTTAATAACACTGCAGCGATGATGCGCTTACCTCAACAATTGCGCGATGCGCGCAGTGTTGATCTGATCATAGAGCGAGAGGGCCAACAACGCCCCCTCCGTTTGGAAATGGAGTAGAACAAGTGAAGCCATGTGGATCGCGGTTCTTGTTGAGAGACTGGCTGGCAAAGACGCTGCTGGTCGGCTGTTTGCTGGTAGGTGCTGGACTGACTCAGGTTGCGGCCAGCGAGCGTTTTGCTGTCAATATGCAGGAAGTTGAACTGGCTGATTTTATCGCCAGCGTCGAGCGGATTACCGGCCATATTTATCTGGTCGATCCCCGTGTGCGTGGCCGAGTGACCTTGCGCAGTCAGCAGCGCTTAACGGCTGAAGAGGTGTATCAGGTTTTTCTTTCTCAGTTGCGTGTACAAGGCTTTGCCCTAGTGCCGCTGGCCGACAATCGTTATCGGATCGTACCGGAGCAAACCGCACGGCTTGAATCCATTCCTGTTGAAGGCGAGAGCGGCCCAAATTCTGATGGTCAGGATCTGCTCGCGACACGGGTCATCAGCCTGCAGCATTCAGATGCAGCGCAGGTGGTCAATATTCTGACCCCCTTAATGGATCGGCGGATCGGGGTGATTAGCCACTATGCACCCACCAACTTGCTGATTTTGACTGACTGGGGCACCAATCTTGAGCGCTTAACCCATTTGGTGCGCCGTATTGATCAGGCCAGCAGTGATCAGCTGAGCGTCATTCAGCTTGAACATGCTGCCGCGACAGAAATGCAGAATCTGCTCACTCAGCTGCTGCGCCGTGAAGGTCAAAGTGGTCAGCCGCCAGAAATCCTGGCCGATACCCGCCTGAATCTCTTATTGGTGCGAGGCGATCTCGCCACCCGCCAAGAAGTTGAGCGCCTGATCTTGGATCTCGATCAGCCCGTTGAGCGCTCCGCCAATACGCAGGTGTTTTATCTGCGTCATGCCAAGGCCAACGAGATGGTGAGCCTGCTGCAAGCCTTGGTGCAGGATGAAGAGCAGAGCGGCCAGACGCGACGTATGACCATTCAGGCCCATGAGGCCACTAACGCCTTGGTCATTGCTGGCTCGCCAGATCAGCTGCGCGAAATGCGTCTGGTGATTGAGCAGTTGGATATCCGCCGTGCTCAGGTACTGGTTGAGGCGATTATTGTCGAAATGTCAGAAAGCCGCGCGCGCGATCTGGGTGTGCAATGGCTCTTCTGGGATCAATCCGGCAACTCGATGCCCTTGATATCCAGCAATTTCCCTGGCAATGCAGGGGGCGCGATGAATGCCGTTACTGGCAGCTTGTTATCGGGCAATACCAGTGAACTGGCGGAATCCTTAAGTGGTTTGCAGGGTATTACCGGTGGCGTGGGGCGCTTGAGTTCCAGCGGTCTCAGCTTTGGCGCGCTGCTGAATGCGCTCCAATCTGAATCTGATTTCAATATCTTATCCACGCCAAGCCTGCTCACGCTGGACAATGCTGAAGCCACGATTTTGGTGGGGCAGGAAGTGCCTTTTGTGACCGGCTCAACCATCGGCGATAACAATACCAATCCCTTCCAAACGATTCAGCGTCGTGAGGTGGGGGTGCGCTTGCAGATACGCCCACAGATTAACGATGGCAATTCAGTGCGTCTTGAAATAGAGCAGGAGGTCTCCAATATCGAAGACTCCTCGCGCGCCAGCGACATCATTACCAACAAGCGCGAAATCCGCACCACCGTGATGGCCGATGATCAGGATATTATCGTTCTGGGCGGCTTGATTCGTGAGGATGAGCAGGAAATCCGCCGCCAAGTCCCGTGGCTGGGGGATCTGCCCTGGATAGGTGCGCTGTTTCGCTCCACCAGTATTCAGCGCGAAAACCGCAACTTGATGGTCTTTATCCAGCCGCGCATCGTGCAGGATCGTGAGGCGCTGTTGCAAGTCAGTGGTGAGAAGTACCGCTATATGCAGGCGGCCCAGTTGTTGCGTTCAGGGGCGCGCCACTCGATGCCTGATTGGCCCTATCAGGACAGCCAGCAAGGGTTAACCTTACAGCAGGTGCTGCCCTCGCGTCGCGAGCAGTTGCAGCCATGAATCCAGCGCTGAGCTATCGCTTTGCCAAGCGTCAGGGTGTGGCGTTAGAGCTGCGTGCCGGACAGAGACATCTGATCCTGCGTGAGGACGCCCCCCTGGCCGCCTGGCAGGAAGTCGTGCGGGTTTGGGGTGATCCGGCCAGTCTGGAGCGTTTAGATAAGGCGGCTTTTGAGCAGCGGCTGGCGCGTCTTTATGAGGGCGGCTCAGGTGCGGCAGCAGATCTGATCGAAGGGCTCAGTGAACAGGTGAATCTGGCCAGCCTGATGGATGAGCTGCCCAAGATCGAAGACCTGATGGACAGCGAAAACGAAGCCCCGATTATCCGCCTGATCAATGGTCTTTTCAGCGAAGCGCTGCGTCGCCATGCTTCGGATATCCATATCGAAACCTTTGAGCAGCAGCTGGTGGTGCGCTTGCGTGTTGATGGCGTGTTGATCGAAGTGCTGCGTCCTCCGCGCCAGCTGGCGCCGATGCTGGTCTCGCGCATTAAAGTCATGTCGCATCTTGATATTGCTGAAAAGCGCCACCCTCAGGATGGACGGATTACCCTGCGCGCTGCCGGACGCGAGGTGGATATTCGTGTTTCCACGCTGCCCTCGATCTATGGCGAGCGGGTGGTCATGCGTCTGCTGGATAAAAATGCGGCGCTGATGGGGCTGGATGATCTGGGGATGCCCAAGCCTATCGTCAGCGCCTATCGTGATCTGCTGCAACAGCCGAACGGGATCGTACTGATTACCGGCCCAACGGGGTCAGGAAAAACCACCAGCCTCTATGCCAGTTTGAACCAGCTCAATGATACCAGTCGCAATATTCTCACCGTTGAAGATCCGGTGGAATATGCGATCGCGGGGATCGGCCAAACCGCAGTCAATGTGAAGGCAGGCATGACCTTTGCCAAGGGCTTGCGGGCTATTTTGCGCCAAGATCCAGATGTGGTGATGATTGGTGAAATCCGTGACCTTGAAACGGCCTCGATTGCGGTGCAAGCCAGTTTAACGGGCCATTTGGTGCTCTCAACCCTGCATACCAATTCAGCACTGGGGGCGATTACTCGTCTGCGTGATATGGGGATTGAACCCTTTTTGCTGGCCTCCAGCTTGAAGGGCGTGATGGCCCAGCGTTTGGTTAGACGCTTATGCCCAGCTTGCGCGCAGCCGCGTCCTCTGCTGGCTTCAGAAGCTCAGCTGCTAGGCGATGCCGCGCTGGGTGTGACCCATATTCGCGTGCCTCAGGGCTGTCCAGCTTGCCAACAAACGGGCTATCAAGGCCGTATCGGGATCTATGAATGGATTCCAATCGACAGCCAGCTGATGGCGATGATTCATGATGGTGCTGCCGAAGCGCAGATGGCCGAGTGGGTTTTTCAGCGTTGGCCGAGTTTACTCAGTGCGGGGATGGCCCGCGTTGCGGCAGGAGAAACCAGCCTGGAAGAACTACTGCGGGTGACACGCCAGTAGCGCGTGCACGAAGGAGAGAAAAGACAGCATGGCAGGATTTCGTTATCAGGCTCTGGATCAACAAGGCAAGCTGCACAAGGGCGTGGTCGAGGCTGAATCCGAGCGTCACGCGCGTCAAGTCTTGCGTGATCAAGGGCTGTTTCCGCGTCAGGTTCAGTCAGGTGTGCCGCGTGCCAGTAGCGCCACACGCTCGCGTTCACGCTCAGGGCATCTCAGTGCAGATCAGCTGGCCTTAATGACGCGTCAGCTGGCGACGCTCTTATCTTCGGGTTTGGCGCTTGAGCAGGCTTTGGAGACGCTGGCACGGCAAGCTGAGAGTGATCGTCAGCGCAGTGTGCTGCTTGGCGTGCGTGCCCAGGTGCGGGAAGGCCACAGTTTGGCGCAGAGCCTACAGCACTGGCCAAAAACCTTTGATCGCCTTTATACCTCGCTGGTGGCGGCGGGTGAAAAAGCCGGCTGCTTGGATCAGGTGCTGCTGCGTTTAGCCGACTATTTAGAAATCAGCCAGAAACAGCGCCAAAAAGCCAAGATGGCGATGGTGTATCCTCTGGTGCTGACCTTGGTGTCCCTGTTGATTGTGATGGCCTTGATGACCTTTGTGGTGCCCAAGATTGTCAGCCAGTTTGAGCATGCCAACCAAACCCTGCCCGCCATTACTCGTGGATTAATTCAGGTCAGTGATTTTTTACAGAACTGGGGCTGGGTCAGTGGGCTGGCCTTGATCTTCCTCTTGTGGCTGGTTCGCGTGTTGCTGCGTGATCCGCAGCGGGCGCGGCGCTGGCACCAGCTGCAACTTGGCTTGCCGGCACTCGGCCGTTTGGTGCGTGCCTTGAATACGGCACGTTTGGCGCGCACGGTTGCGATCTTGACTGCCAGCGGTGTCCCGCTGTTATCGGCCTTGCAGGTCGCGCGGGAAACGCTGGGCAACCTGTTTATGCAGCAGCAGGTGGATCAGCTGACGCTGACAGTGCGAGAAGGCCGCAGTTTGCACCGTGCTTTAGAGCAGGCGGGCTGCTTTCCACCGATGATGGTGTATATGGTGGCCAGCGGTGAAGCCAGTGGTGAGCTGGATCAAATGCTGTTGCGTGTGGCAGATTTACAAGATAGTGAATTCCAGCAAAAGGTTGAAATGAGTTTGGCGCTTTTTGAGCCGATGATGATTCTGGTGATGGGGGCGGTGGTTCTGACGATTGTGATGGCGATTTTACTGCCGATCATGCAGTTAAATTCGGCTTTGAGTTTTTGATGCTGCCTTTCGAGGCCTTGACTGACTGAATCCGGCCCTGCATTCAGGAGCGGATATAAGAGAAAAAAGGAGTAAGAATATGTCTTCTGCTGCGCCTGCGCATCGCCTGCGTCAAACAGGCTTTACCCTGCTTGAAGTGATGGTGGTGCTGGTCATTATTGGTTTGTTGATTGCGATTGTGGCCCCGAATGTGCTCGATAATCAGGATCGGGCAATGGTACAAAAGGCGCGGGCCGATATTGCCAGTCTTGAACAGGCCGTGACCCTCTATCGCCTGGATAACTTTAATCCGCCGACCACCGAGCAAGGTTTAGAGGCGCTGGTCCGGCGGCCGACGGTCGCTCCCTTGCCGCAGAACTATCGTGCTGATGGTTATTTAGGGCGTGGTCGTGTGCCACTTGATCCTTGGGGCAATCCCTACCAGTATCGCTCACCGGGAGAGCATGGCCGCTTTGATATCTTCTCCTTCGGCGCGGATGGTCGTCCTGGTGGTGAGGGCATCAATGCCGAAATAGGCAACTGGCAGCTCTAAAGTGTCCGCTATGCGCGCACAGGGCTTCACGCTGCTTGAGGTGCTGGTGGTGCTGTTGATTATTGGCCTGATGACCGGTGTGGCCGTGATCAGCCTGCGTCAAGACCCGCAAAGCCGACTCGATCAGCAAGCCCGTCTGCTGGCGCAGGATTTTACCTATGCCCGCGATCTGGCGATCCAGCGTCATCGTTTGGTCGGCTGGCATTTACAGGCCCAGCAGAGTCATTTTTCGCAGCGGACTTCCTTGGGCGAGTGGCAAGCCTATGTCAGTCGTGCCTTGCCGACGCGCCAACTGCCTGATGGGATGATCCTGCGTGCCAGTGTTGATTGGCAATCTGATCAGGAGGCACAACAGGGTGACTGGCCGCAGCTGATCTTTATGCCCGATGGCAGCGTTACCCCGCTGACCTTGCATTGGCAGTATCAAGAAGCTGAGCGTGCGCTCAGACTCAGCGCACAGGGCGTCGAATGGTTATCCGAGGACCCCCCATGAGCCCAGCGTTGAAGGTCGATCTGCCAGAGCAGCGGGGGCTGACACTGATCGAAGTGCTGGTGGCCTTGTTGATTTTGGCTGTCCTGGCTGCCAGCAGTACACAGGTGGTCTCGCAAGCGATAGATTTGCGTCTGGAGGCCGAACAGCGTGCAGTGGCCCACTTGTGCGCC
>SKOQ01000067.1 GCA_007119985.1 Marinospirillum sp. | reverse complement strand
GCTCGGCCAAGGGTGCATAGATTAATGCGCCGCTGCCGGTGAGCGCCGGCTGGAGCTGATGGCGTTGACACCATTGAAAAGCCAGCTCGATGTCGGGATAAAGGCGACGAGCAATCGGCTCGAAAGCGTTATAGCCCAGCTGTTGGAGGGCTTCTTCCGCTTGGCAGGGCGGACTATTGCGCTCTAGATCTGACTCGGCAAACATCCTGCCTGTGTGGCAGTGGCGACCGACGGAAAGCAGTAGATACTGAGGCGTGGGTGGCGAGCAGGGAGTCAGCTCCTCGCCTATCCCTTCGGCCCAAGCGCTGTGGCCCCAAATAAAAACAGGCACATCGGCACCCAGTTGCAGGCCGATGGCGGCAAGCTGCTGGAGAGAGTGCCCGAGCTGCCACAAGTGATTCAGCCCAAGGAGTGTGCTGGCCGCATCTGAGCTGCCTCCCCCGACGCCACCGCCAAGCGGAAGGCGCTTATCCAGCTGAAGATCCACCCCGAGCTGGGCGCGTTTTGCCATCGGCACTGCGGCCTTTAATGCTTCGGCGGCACGCACCACTAAGTTGGTTTCTTGTGGGTCATCAAGCTGGAGCTGGCTTTGAAAGAGGATTTGTCCATCTTGGCGCAGTCGCAGGTGCAGGGTGTCGTGCAGGTCGATAAATTGAAACAGGCTTTGCAGCTGGTGATAACCATCAGCACGCTGGCCGGTGATCTGTAAAAAGAGATTCAGCTTGGCCGGTGCAGCCAGACTGAGTTCAGTCAGCGCGGGCGTCATGGAGTGGGCTCCTCAGTCATCTGTCGGCGGCCGGGTTGCCAGGTATGGATGGCCATGCGGATACTCAGGGGTGGATTGTGCAGGTCGATCAGCCCGGGCAGTTGCCAGTCGCCTTGCTGGCTGAAGCGACTCCACTGGATCTGCCAGCCATCCTGCTCAATCTGCTGATCTTCTAAGCGGCGATAAGGGCCAGGTGCAGGCAGGCCGCGCACCCAGTAAACCAGGTTGGATAAAGGGAGTGGCCAGTTGAGTTCGCGCGCGAGCAGTTGTTCAGGCGTTGCGGCTTGGTGTTGCTCGCCATTGCTGAGTGTCAGTGTGACCAAAAAAGGTGCGCCAGATAGATAGGCGGCGCCTTGGCCGAAGGGACCAAATAAGCGCAGTTGATAGTTTGGCCCTTGTTGTTGCCAGTCCAGATTGGCGGTTTGGCGTTCATTGCCGTGGCTCAGCGCTGTGCGCGCCTGGAGTTGCCAGTGCCAGAGGGCTGCATTTGGCTCAGTGGCATGGGGTGCTGGCGAGAGCGGAGTGATCTGGGTGGCGCAGCCGCTCAGTAGCAGCAGAATGAGGCTGATCAGCAGCCCGCGTTGCGCTGCTCGGGTGTGGTCAGGGTGCGGTCTAGTCAAGTGGTCGCTCCTGCTCGGTGGGCGGTGTGCTTGGGTTGTCTTGGCTTGCAGGTCGGGCATGGCGCAGCTCTGGATATTGGTCTAAGAGTGCCTCTAGATCAGCCGAAGCGGGTTGGCTGGCTGGCAGGCGATCAAGTAAGGTTTGGGCTTCTTCGGGTAGCTCCAGCGCCATCAGTGTATGAATCAGATGGAGCGCAATTTCTTCATCCTGTAGGCGGGCATAGGCTTCTTCGAGATACTCGCGGGCTTCTTCGTAGCGGCCAAGTCGATACATGGCCCAGCCAAGAGAGTCGAGTATCTCTGGCGCCGTGCTATCCAGAGCATGCGCCCGTTGGATCAGCAGCAGTCCTTCGTGAATCCTGTCTGTGCGATCGACAAGCGTGTAGCCAAGCGCGTTTAGGGCCTGAGCATGGTGAGGTTCGTGGTGCAGTATTTCGCGTAGTTCGGCTTCCATCGCGCTGAGATCATTCAAAAAGTAGAAGAGCATGGCGCGACTATAGAGTAGCTCGCTTCTTGATGCGATCTCGGGAAAGCGCTGGGCTGACTCGTCGAGCCAGTCGAGGGCGGCTTGATAAGCGGCTTCGCTGCGCAGCCGGTATTCACCGATCAACGTGAGCTCAAGCGCCAGCTCTGGATGCTGGATTTGTTTGAGACGCAAAAAACGCAGCAGCTCGGGCGTGTGGTTGGGCGTATCCAGCAGGCGCAGGGTGGCAAAACTGGCATCCAGTAAGGTTTGACCGCCGCCCACCTGACGATAATAGTGCAGGGCTTGCTGGGTTTGATCCTCACGCTCTGCGAGCTGACCAAGTAGCAGCCAAGCCTGATCCTGATGTGGATCTAGATCGACCAAGCGTAGCAGGGTTTGTTCCGCGCGGGCATATTCGCCGAGTTCTAGTTGGATGCGTGCTAAGGCTAAATAAGCTTGGGGGTGATCTGGCTCTTGCTGAATGAGCTGATCAAAACTGGCTTCAGCGGCTTCATATTGGCGCGCCGCTAGCTGGGTGCGGGCGAGCTCAAGCCAAAGGGTGATTTGATCCGGCTGCTCGGTCAGTGCGCGACTCAGCAGGGCTTGGGCTTGATCGAGTTCGCCTGTCTCGCGCAGCAGTCGAGCTTGGAGTTGCAGTGTGCGCAGATGGCGAGGATCGGCAGCAAGCGTGGCCTGAATATGGACGCGCGCTTGGTTGAGATCCCCCATTTCATAGCTCAGCAGGGCCAGTGCGGTGGTGTAATCGCTGGCTGGGGTGTCTGGATGGGGTGTCGCCGCTTCTAATCGCCGATAGAGATCGCTGATGCCAGGTTGTTGGCTTTCAATCATCGAGCTGGCAAGGAGTGTGTAGTTGCTGCCCCCGCCCAGTTGCTCAAAGCGATAGAGAAACTCAAATGCATCGAGATATTGCTCGTTCTGAAGCAATAAGCCTGCGGCGGCGCGCTGCGCATCCGGGTTTTCGGTCGCTTGACTGGCCCAAATGAGTGCAGCATCTAAAGCGGCCTCGGGTTGCTCTGCAAACTGCGCGATCCAGGTGGTGCGCTCAGCCAAAGCCGGATGGCGAGTAGCGAGGGTGAGTTCAAGATAAATCTCGAGTGCCAGGTCAACGGCATAGCGCTGCCCAGCGATTTCTGCGCTCAGCAAGGCCAGCAGCAGGGACTGGTTGAGGCCGTTGTATGCTGGGAACTGGCTGGGATCTAGCTGGCTGAGAGGGCTGGCCTCCAGCGGTGTATTCTTGGGGCGGATCTGTGCTGGCTCAGCGGTGGGCGGGCTGGTAGGCGTCGCGCAGCCGAGGATTAGCAGCATACTTAGCAGCAGTGGGAGGTGCGTCAAAAAGAGTCGAAGCGAGTGGATCATCGAACATACCTGTACTTTTTCTATGTGCTATCATAGCCGCTTCGCAGGCTCACGGCTGCATCTAAATTGTTTTAAAGTGCTGCTGAAACAAGTGCTTTGATTCAAGCGCGCCGTTGAGTGGCATCTGTTTTTTTATTTGATAAGCCAAGCCGAGCTGATCGACTTCTTGGAGTGACGTTTGACCTTGCCCGCAGTGCAGCCTATGCAATTGATCGCCTTAGGAATCAATCACAAAACCGCCCCAGTGGCGATCCGTGAACGCGTCGCCTTTCCTCCAGAGCAGATGCAGGCGGCCTGTGCTGCCCTCAAAGATCACCAGACTATCAAAGAAGTGGTGATTGTCTCTACCTGCAATCGTACTGAAATCTATGCGCTGCTGGCGGCGCAGGACACGCGCAGCGTGCTGACTTGGTTGAGTGATTTTCATCAGCTTCCGCTGGAAGACATCGCACGTTACACCTATTTACATCAGGATCAGCAAGCGATTAGCCATTTGATGCGCGTGGCCAGTGGGCTGGATTCTCTGGTACTGGGTGAGCCGCAGATTCTGGGGCAGATTAAAGAAGCCTATGAAACCGCCAAGCAGCAAGGTTTGCTGGGCCGTTTAATGGAGCCTCTGTTTCAGCAAGTTTTTGCGACGGCCAAGCGAGTACGAACCGAAACCGGCATTGGCACTAACCCTGTTTCTGTGGCCTATGCGGCGGTGCATCTGGCACAAAAGATTTTTGCCGATCTGCAGACCAGTCGTGCCCTGTTAATCGGTGCCGGTGAAACGATTGAACTGGTGGCCAAACACTTGCGTCAGGCCGGTGTGCGTGAGCTGGTGATTGCCAACCGGACGGTTGAAAAAGCAAAACAGCTAGCGGATGAAGTGCAGGCTGAAGCCGTTGCCTTGAGTGCCATTCCTGATCAGCTGGTCAAGGCCGATATCGTGATCAGCTCAACCGCCGCCCCTTTGCCGATTCTAGGGAAAGGCATGGTGGAGCGCGCTTTGCGTTTGCGTCGCCATCAGCCCATTTTTATGGTGGATATTGCTGTTCCGCGCGATATTGAACCCCAGGTGGGCGAGCTAGAAGATATCTATCTCTTTACAGTGGATGATCTGCAAGAGGTCATTGATGAAAATCTCGCCGCCCGTCGTGATGCTGCGCGTCAGGCGGAAGCGTTAATTGTGGATGGTGTGGCTGAGTATCTGCGTCAGCAAAGAATCAGAGACGCTGGGCGCGTGATCGGCGCTTTTCGTCAGCAGGCTGAGGATTTGGCTCAGCAGGAATTGGCGCAGGCCTTGCAGCTTTTGCAGCAGGGTCAGGATGCTGAAGCAGTTCTGCGTCGTTTTGCACGCCAGCTGACGAACAAGTGGTTGCACCACCCGACGCTGAAGTTGCGCGAAGCCTCTGCTGATCAACGCCATGAACTGCTGGGCGCGGCGACTGAGTTGCTGAACTTAAATGATTTGCTACCGAGCGAGGGGCCTGCTCGGGCTGCCTCCTCATCCCCGCAGTCTTAGTGCTGCGGTGTCCTTTTTTTCTCCACGCACAAGGTTGAATCAACAAAAACCATGAAAACATCGCTTTTAGAACGGCTAGAAAAACTGGCTGAGCGTTTTGAAGAGCTGTCTGCACTGCTATCAGATCCAGAAGTGCTGGGTCAGCAGGATAAGTTTCGCCAATTCTCGATTGAATACGCAGAGCTTGAGCCCTTGATTCAAGCCTATCAGCAGCGTCAGGCTCTGTTGGTCGAGCAGGAAGAAGCTGAGCTGATGCGCCAGGATAGCGATGCCGATATGCGCGCGATGGCCGAAGAAGAGATTGAGCGCGTACAAGCCGCTTTGCCTGCGTTGGAAGCTGAGATCCAGCGTTTACTCTTGCCGCGTGATCCCAATGATAGCCGCAACGTTTATCTTGAAGTGCGCGCTGGAACAGGTGGAGATGAGGCCGCGCTTTTTGCTGGCGATCTCTTTCGTATGTACAGCCGCTATGCCGAGCAGCAGGGTTGGCAGGTCGAGGTGATCAGCGCCAGTCATGGTGAAATGGGTGGCTATAAAGAGATTATCTCGCGTGTTATCGGCAAGGATGTGTATTCCCATCTGAAGTTTGAATCTGGTGCGCATCGCGTGCAGCGTGTACCGGCCACTGAATCGCAAGGGCGTATTCATACTTCTGCCTGTACCGTGGCGGTGATGCCTGAAGCCGATGCCGTGGGCGAGATCGAAATCAACCCCGCTGAGCTGCGTATCGATACCTATCGCTCTTCAGGGGCCGGCGGTCAGCACGTCAACACCACCGATTCGGCAATCCGCATCACCCATATTCCAACGGGGCTGGTGGTCGAATGTCAGGAAGAGCGTTCGCAGCATAAAAACAAGGCGAAAGCCATGGCTTGGTTGGCCACGCGCTTGAAGCAGCAGGCCGAAGATGCGGCACACAAAAACCAGTCGGATACGCGCCGTAGCCTAGTGGGCAGTGGTGATCGTTCCGAGCGGATACGCACCTACAACTTCCCGCAGGGGCGTGTCACGGATCACCGTATCAACCTCACTCTGTATAAGCTGGATGAAATTATCCAAGGTGATTTAGGCGAGGTGGTCAGCGCCCTGGCGCGTGAGCAACAGGCCGAGTTGCTGGCGCAGATGGGAGCCCAGTAAGCGGATGCAGCTGGATCTTTGGCTGAGTCATGCTACTCAGCGGCTGGCTGAGGCGGGGATCGAGGCAGCCCGTTTTGAAGCCGAATGCCTGCTTGAACATCAGCTCAAGCGGGGTCGGGCTTATTTTTATACCTATCCAGAAACCCAGCTGACTCCAACGCAGCTGCATCAACTGGCCTCTGATTTGACACGCCGCTGCCAAGGCGAGCCACTGGCTTGGGTGCTGGGCGAATGGTCCTTCTGGGGGATGGCTTTGGCCGTCTCACCGGCCACCTTGATTCCGCGTGCCGATACCGAGGTCTTGGTGGAGCAAGTGCTGGCGCTGGATCTGCCCGCCAAGGCGCGGGTGATTGATCTAGGAACAGGGACAGGCGCGCTGGCGTTGGCGTTGAAAAAAGAGCGCCCCGCTTGGCAGGTGCAGGCGGTCGATCTGATCCCCGAGGCGGTGGAGTTGGCGCGATGTAATGCGCTGGCACACCAGTTAGCGGTCTCCATCGCCGTGTCGGATTGGTGGCAGGCCGTGCCCGCTGGGG
>SKOQ01000215.1 GCA_007119985.1 Marinospirillum sp. | reverse complement strand
GCAGGCCATAGATGCCACCGGCACGATGCACATCTTCGATGTGATACTTCTGCGTGTTGGGGGCTACCTTGCACAGCTGAGGCACTTTTTTCGAGAGTTGATCAATATGCGACAGATCAAAGTCGATTTCGCCTTCTTGGGCCAGTGCGAGCAGGTGCAAAATGGTATTGGTTGAGCCACCCATGGCGATATCGAGTGCCATCGCGTTATAAAAAGCGCCTTGGTTGGCGATATTGCGCGGCAGGACCGAGGCATCATCCTGCTCGTAGTAGCGGCGGGCCAGTTCAACAATGCGATGTCCTGCTTCTTCAAACAGGCGGCGGCGATCAGCGTGGGTCGCCAGTGTGGTGCCATTGCCTGGCAGCGATAATCCGAGGGCTTCAGTGAGGCAGTTCATGGAGTTGGCGGTGAACATACCTGAGCAGGAGCCACAGGTGGGGCAGGCTGAGCGCTCGTATTCGGCGACAGTTTCATCATCGGCATCAGAAGCCGCAATCACCATGGCATCCACCAAATCCAGACCATGATCGGCCAGCTTAGTCTTGCCCGCTTCCATCGGGCCACCGGAGACAAAAATCACTGGGATATTGAGGCGCATAGCGGCCATCAGCATACCGGGGGTGATCTTATCGCAGTTCGAGATACACACCAGTGCATCCGCACAATGGGCGTTGACCATATACTCGACTGAGTCCGCAATCAAATCTCGGCTGGGCAGGGAGTAGAGCATCCCATCATGGCCCATCGCGATGCCATCATCGACAGCGATGGTGTTGAATTCCTTGGCGACGCCGCCTGCTTTTTCGATTTCACGGGCCACCAGCTGACCCATATCCTTCAGGTGCACATGCCCGGGGACAAACTGAGTGAAGGAGTTGGCGACAGCAATAATGGGTTTTTGGAAGTCTTCATCCTGCATGCCAGTGGCGCGCCA
Source organism: Marinospirillum sp. (assembly GCA_007119985.1). Taxonomy (GTDB): domain Bacteria; phylum Pseudomonadota; class Gammaproteobacteria; order Pseudomonadales; family Halomonadaceae; genus Marinospirillum. The sequence goes on along the minus strand of SKOQ01000215.1, from coordinate 5,490 downwards.
TAAAGCGCGGGCACCCGCCATATTGCGACCAGCGGTGGATGTGCGTGAACGATAAGTCGGCATGGTTGATCCTCGTTTAAATCAGGTCTTCTCTAAAAGGAGTCTCGCTCAGAAGAGCGCGAGTCTGGCTCGTTGGCAATAAAAATAGATTGATTCACAGCGTGAGGCTGCACTCTGATCGACGGGGCGATGGCCGCGCGTCTTTGGGTAAGGTGATGTGAGCTGATAACCCGCTGTGCTACCGATTCTTCTTACTGGTTGGCAAGAGGAACTGATCAGAATCGATCTAGCTTCTAGTATTTCGGCAGGATTTTCAAGATCTTTGCCGCACCAGCCGATGATCCTGCTGGTACGGGTGCGTGGACAAGGCTTATTGGGCGCGTTGACTCTGGGCCAGCTCTTGCAAAAAATCACTGGCGGGGACAGGGCGACCAAAATAATAGCCTTGGTAGGCATGACAGCCAAACAGGGCCAACTGCTCTTTTTGCTCAAGCTGCTCAACACCTTCGGCAATCACCGATAGCTCTAGACTTTGAGCAAGAGAGATAATGGTACGTGAAATATCCCGATCATGTTGATCAGTCAGCATATCGCGCACAAAGGATTGATCGATTTTCAGCTGATCCAGCGGCAGTTTTTTCAGATAAGACAGTGACGAATAGCCAGTGCCGAAGTCATCCAAGGAAAAGCGAATCCCGACCTGTTGCAGTTCCGTCATCTTGTTGATGGTGTCTTGCATCTCATCATCATTCAGCAATAGGCTTTCGGTGATTTCTAGCTTAAGTTGTTGCGGCGGGATGTGGTGGCGCGCGATGCAGGCCAGCACCTCTTCAACAAATTCAGGTTGGCGGAACTGAAGCACACTGATATTCACGGCCAGAGACAGGCTTGCCGACGCATCATGCTGCTGCCAGCGGGCCAGTTCTGCACAAGCGGTATCCAGAATCCAGCGTCCTAGGGGCAGAATCAGCCCCGTATTTTCGGCTACGGGAATGAACTCAGCAGGAGACACCATGCCTCGCTCAGGGTGCTGCCAGCGCACTAGGGCCTCAGCACCGATTAACTTTTGTTGATCATCATACTGGGCTTGGTAGTAGAGCAAGAACTGCTGCTGCTCGATACCGATACGCATTGCATGAGCCAGTGCAGCATGGGCGAGCATACGGGCTTGCATACTGGGTTCAAAGAAGCGCCAAGTGCGTCGTCCAGCGGCTTTGGCTTGATACATCGCCAGATCAGCTTGCTGAACGAGTTGATTGACTTCTTCGGTCGCGTCAGAGAGGGCGATGCCGAGGCTAAAAGTGGTGTAGTACTGGATTTGATTGACGTAATAGGGCTGGTTGAGCTGTTGTTCTAGTTGCTGGACTCTCGCCTCCGCTTGGTCACGGGCCAGTATTGCTTCCTTGTCCAGTGGATCGAGCAGCAGGGTGAATTCATCGCCTCCTGAACGGCTGATCAGGGTATTCGGTGGGAGACAAGCTTTCAGGCGTTCGGCAATCTGGCAGAGAAGCTGATCACCTGCTGGATGGCCTTGGGTGTCATTGAGTAGCTTGAAATCATCGATATCCATGCTGATTAACGCAGCGTAGAGCTGGCGGCCTGCTTTTTGGGCCGCCAGATGACGCTTGGCCAGATGATCGAGCAGATATTGACGATTGGGCAGGCCAGTGAGCTGATCAAAAAAAGCCAGATGACGGATTTTTTGTTCAGCTGCTTTTCTTTGCGAGATATCCAAGAGCGTGACGACATAGTTGAGTAGGCGGCCATCTGAGTGGCGATAAACAGCCGAAATAACCAGCCATTGTTGGTAGCTTTGGCCATTATGACGCTGGGTAGCGATCTCACCCTGCCACCAGCCTTTTTCGTGCAGGGCCTGCTGGATTTCAATCCACTCTGGGCTGAGTCGATCGGGTGAGAAGTCATCCAATAGCTGTTCGTTGTGCGTAGAGGGCTGAGCAAAGAGCAGCTCTTCAAGACGAAGATGCAGGGCCTGCTCAGCGGTATAGCCAGTGATATCAGTAAAAGCAGCATTCACCCTCAGAATCGCGCGATCCTCATCGGTGACGAGCATGCCCTCTGCGGATTCAAAGACCCGCGCGGCGACGGTCAGATCCGCTACCATCTGCTCCATTGCTGCACCAACGCGGTTGTATTCAACAATCGAGGTTGATTGAAAGAGCTGCTCCTTATTGCCTTGTTGGATGCTCTTGATATAGGCCATCAGTTTTTTGATGGCACGGTGATGGGTGTGATGCAGCAGCAGCGCGGCAAAAGCCAATAAAAATAAGAACCCGCCGCCAGTGATGGCAAAGCTCGCCAAAAAGCTACGCTGCTGAAGGCCAACGCGTTGTGCATTCAGGCCGAGAGTCATGACTAAACCTTGGGGTAGGCGCTCGGTTTCAGTGAGCGCCTGCTGCATCAGGTAGAGGCCATTGTCATAGATGAAGTGCTCAGTTTCTATGCCGCCTTCGGTCCCAGTGGTTTCACCCAGCGTCAGTAGTCGGCGTTGATGTTGATCAAGCTGCACAAAATCAATATCGGCTTGATGCAACAGGCGCTGATGAAAAGCGCGATTCTGGCTCAAAGCCAAGCCAATAAAAAGATAACCGCGTAGACGCAAGGTGCCAGGATCAAAGACAGGAGCGGCCATCAGCAGTGCGCTCTCACCATTAAAGTGAACGCTGCGCCAGCCAAAAGTGTAGTGAATAGAGGGGCGCAAGGCCGCAATTAAAGGTGCGGTGGGATAGATTTCTGTCCCAGCATCAAAGACCAGCTCTTGGTTGGTATCGAGCAGAAAGAAAAAATCGAGCAATTGACTGGCGCGTGAATCGCGGAATAAAAAGAGCAGTTCTTCCGAGGCGTTCAGTTCTAGCTCTTCTTGGGCGGCGAGATGCGAAAAGACCTGGTTGGCCAAGGTGCTGTGTAAGTAGGCATCCAGCAGCTCGAGGCGGCTTTCGATTTGCCCGGTCAAGGTGCGCTGGCGCTGCTGTAGGCTATTATGGATTTCAGTATCAAGATTGTGTTGATTGACCTGAAGTGAATAGCCTAGGGTGAGTGCCGCAGCCAATAATCCAGTCACACCAAATACAAGAACCACTAGAGTGGTAAAACGATAGCTACGCAAATGGCTTGCTCCTCACAATAAACTGAGCTCAATACTGAGACTCAACCGCATGTCTCGTTGACCCAAGGCTGCCTAGGGGCGCTGATCTTCAACGAGCTGACAAAAAAGCTCGGCTTGGCGTTCTAAATAGCCAGTCAGCTGCGCCTCATTTAAAAAAGCAATCGGGACCTGGATCTCTTGCTCAATAAAACGGATAAAACGTGGATCTTCGATGATCTCAGCTAAGGCTTGAGAGAGAACCTCAATTTGAGTATCCGGGGTATCCGCAGGGACAGCAAAAACACCAAAGGAATTCAAACTATAAGGATAGCCTAGTTCTTCGACTGAGGGGCGATCTGGATAGTCGATGAGTCTTTCCGAGCCAAAGGAGGCCAGTACGGTCATTTGATCCGCAAAGCGCTGATGTGTCCCGCCACTAAAGGCAAGATCGACATTGCCATTGAGGAGCAGCTCAGACATATGACGCCCTCCGCTAGTGGGGATGATTTGCAGCGCGAGACCTTCTTGCTCAGCGATGGAACGCATAATGTAGCGATCTAGCAGAATCTGCGTGGCATAGCGCAGCTCACCTTGTTCACGCCAATAGGCCAGCAGTGCTTCCCAGGAGTCAATATTCTTGTCACTGGCCGTGACCAGTGCCAGTTGATCGCGGGTTAATGCCGCAATATAGCGAAAACTCTGCGGCTCATAGGAAGTAATGGAGGCCAGAGGCGTGAATACAAAGGTGTGCGATGGCCCGTACTGCAAGACATAGCCCTGCTCGCGGCTAAAAGCTAGCATTGCTGCTGAAGTCGCACCACCGGCGCCAGCGTGATAAACAATCTCGATACTTTGTGTCAGACGCTCTTCAAGCAATCGACTAATGATTTGGGCTTGACGATCCACACTCCCACCAGGATTAAAGCCAATGATCAGTGTCAGTGGTCGGGTCGGAAAGTCACTGAAGGATAAGAGAGGCCAAGCGAAGAGCAGTAGGCCAAAGCACCCATATTTGAAGCGGCGTGTGAAGATCATTTTTTGTACCTCGCTTCAGCTTGAGTCTAGACGTGTTGGCTACAAGCCTTTTTATAGATCCTAGCGGCTCTGAGGCTCCCTGCCTAGCGTTTAAAACCGATGACCAATTCATGCATAGCGGCAGCGATTTGCCCTGTTTCACGCATACTGCTGACTGCAATGGCATTGTGATCAGTCGATTCTTGAGCTAAGTGGCTGATTTCATTAAGTCCTTCGCTCACCGTTTGTGTTGTATGGGCCTGCTGTTCAACAGCTGCGGCCATCTGCGTTGTGCTATGGGCAATGCTTTTCACTGATTCGGCAATGGATTCAAGCATACTGCTGGTGTGATTGACTTGCTCCACGCTCGATTGAGCCTCATCCACCCCCTGTTTGGCCACGGCGACCGCCTTGGCGGCTTCGCTTCGCAGTTGCTCTACAATCTGACGAATACTGCGCGTGGATTCGCTGGTGCTGGAGGCCAGATGGCGTACTTCATCGGCCACCACCGAGAAGCCGCGTCCATGATCACCCGCCCGTGCAGCTTCAATGGCGGCATTCAGCGCCAGTAGGTTCGTTTGCTCTGCCACCTGCTCGATGGTGTCAGCGGCCAGTGAGATCTTTTGTGTGTGTTCGGCCAGCTCATTCACGGTATGACTGATTTGTTCAACGCGCCCACTGAGTTGAGCGATGACTTGATGGGTCGTCTTCGCCACCTGCTGACCTTGCTGAGCTTGGGCAAGAGAAGCCTCAGATGCTGAAGCAGTTTGCCCAAGATGCGATGAAATCTCCTGAATAGCGAGGTTGAGCTGATGAATGGACTCAATGATCTGCGTGGTACTCTGGCTTTGGCGCTCTAGGCTGTCGCAGGCATTTTGAGCGAGATCTGCGCCTTGGGCAGTGTGCTTGCTCACTTGCAGTGAAGCATCCTCAATACGCACTAAAACTGCATTGAGATGGGCTTTGAGGCTCTTAATCGCCACGATCTGCTGGCCGAGCGTACCCTTGACGCTGGTGTAGGTGGGGACCGCCAGCTCATCCATAAAGCAGCCTTCCAGCTCATGAGCGAGACGTTGGCTTTGGGTATGAAAGCGCATGAGTAGTAGCCCAAAACAGGCAGGGAGCATCAGCGCCAACCAAAGGCTGGCACTGAAACTACCCCATTGCCAGCCTAACCAAGCTGCAACAGCGAGGCTAAATGGCGGCAAACTATAGACCAACTTGCGTCGCCAGGATAAGGCCGGTTTTTTGTTTTTTCTTAATGCAGCATAAACGACTTCGGCACGCTTGACATCGGCTCGGCTCGGTAGGCTGCGCACTGATTCATAGCCGATGACCTTGCCTTCTTCCGTCACCGGAGTGATATAGGCATT
>SKOQ01000218.1 GCA_007119985.1 Marinospirillum sp. | reverse complement strand
GCGGCCTTGCTGGTGGCCGGTCTTTCTCCGGGAGCGGTACTGGTCTTTTTGCTGGCTGGCCCTGTGACCAGTCTGGCGACTCTGGCGATTTTAAAACGTGAGTTGGGCTGGGCCGGTCTGGGTATGTATGGGCTGGGTGTGCTGGTGATCAGTGTGGCGCTGGGCTGGGGGTTTGATCTGCTGCTGAATCGGGCGGGCTGGGATGGGGTGCAGTCGCTGAGCTCAGCCCAGGAACTGCTGCCCCTTTGGTTAGAAGCCATCGCCTTGTTGTGCTTAGTCTTCTTTGCTCTGCGTCCGCTAAGGCGTCGCGTGCTGGGCTGGTAAGGTTGGGTGAGGGTTTTATCGGCTCTTGGGCAGGGCGAGATGTTGAATCACACTGTCCCAGGAGCCGAGCTTGGCTAGAACTGATAGCTGAACGACACGCGGAGGTTGCGCGGTGTGCCCCACCAGGCTTGGCTATAAAACCCAACCTGATCATAGTATTCCTTGTCCAGCAGGTTGTTCAGGTTCATCTGCATACTGAAGTCTGGCGTGAAATCATAACGCGCCATCAGATCCACCACAGCATAGCTGCCTTGAGTGACGCGCGTTGTGCCAGCAGGCCCACGCGTATCTCGGTAGATGGCGCTCTGCCAGTTCATCCCACCCCCGAGGCGTAGGGCGCGCCAGTCACCGTCAAACTGGTAGCTGGTAAACAGCTTGGCTTGCTGACGAGGATGGCTGGTATTCATACGACGGCCATCTGCGCTGGTTGGATTGGCCAGTGTGAAGCTGGCATTCATGTTCCAGCCAGGCGCGAGGCGACCTGTCAGCTCGGCTTCAAAACCGGCGACTGTCGCACCGTGAGTGGCACGGTAGGCTTGGGTGTCTGGTCGGCCGTTCACTGTTTCACCTGGGATCGCCTGGCCGAGGCCATCTTGGGTGCTGCGGAAAAGAGCCACACTCATGTCCAGCTGATCGGCCAAGGTCGCTTTGAGTCCCACTTCATAGTTGCGGCCAGTGATGGGGTCTAAAAGAGAGCCGTCTGTGGAGCGCAGATTTTGCGTTTGGAAGATTTCGGTATAGCTCGCATAACCACTCAAGGCTGGATTAAAGTCGTAGATCAGACCCGCATAAGGCGTTATTTCGCCGTTATAGGAGTATTGGCGCGCATCACCAAAGTAGACCTGATCCAGTTCCCAGTGGGTGAGGCGTGCACCGACGATCAAATGCAAGGGGTCGGTCAGTGAAAACCTAGCCACCCCATAGGCCCCACTTTGCACTAACTCACTGTCATCCACGCTGGCGCGTACGCCCCATTCTGGCTCTGCAACCGCTTGACCTTGACCATCTCGGTAAGCCCCGATGCTGGGTGCCGCGCCTGCTGGTGTGGCGAGACGCATGTCGAGCTTGTCCTGCATCCGTACCAACCCGAAGGCGGCTTCATGTTCGCGTCCCAGAAAGGCGAAGGGTCCCTGTGCGGTGAAGTGGACATCCTGACGGCTGCGATCGCCTCGGTAATCGGCGAAATAGGCCGACATGCCTTCACCTGTATTGCGATCAGGAAAGCCACTGCGAAAGAGGTAGGTCAGGCCATAGTTGCCCTCGTCATAGCTATAGGCGGCCCTGAGCTGCCAATCATTGGCAAGAAAGTGATGGAGATCGATGAAAGCACGGGTGGTTTCATTGTAGAAAACAGACCAGTCGGTGTTATTCGATGCAGAACGACCAAAATCGGTTCGGCTGCCATCGGCATAGAACATGGGAAAACCAGCGCCCGCACCATCAGTCTGATTATGCTGGTATTCCACGCCCAAGCTCAGGTTGGTCTGGGGTGTCAGCTGTGAATTGAGCACGGCATAGTAGGTGGATTTATTGTGGCTCATATTGTCGACGTGGGTGTCGCGCTCATCGTGTACCGCAATAAAACGTACAGCGGTTCTTCCTGCGCTATCCAGTGGTGTTGAGACATCCACCACACCACGTCGTTGATCCCAGCGCCCCAGATCACCACTGACCCGCGCCGTGAATTCAGGCAGAGGCTTTTTGCGGATGTAGTTGACACTGGCAGAAGGATCGCCTGTTCCTGTTAACAGGCCAGTGGCACCACGGATGACTTCGATCCGATCATAGATGGCGCTATCCCAGTCTGTATCCCCAAAGTTCCAATAGCTCTGAATCGGCGTCAGCAGTCCATCGAACTGATAGGTGCTGATTGAGTAGCCGCGCGCAGAGTAGTTGAAGCGGTTGCTGTCATTACGGTTCATCGAAATGCCCGGAGCCTGATGCAGGATTTCGCCGCTGGTGCCCAAGGCTTGATCGCGGATCTGCTGGTGGGTCATCACACTCACGGCCTGAGGCGTGTCCTTGATCGACAGCGGGAGGCTGGTGGCTGTTGTGCTGGCCCCTGCGGCATAGCTATCGCGCTGTTCGGAATCTGCCGATAATTGACGCTCTCGAATGATCAGTGTTTCCAGCTCTTGGCCGTTATCCTGTGCAGCAACAGGCAGGCTGAATAGGAACGGAAGGGTCAGTAAACCAAGTCGGCTCGCCCGACGTGAGGTGAGTAAGTCAAATAACATGCGCTTTTTCTCCAGGATGACAAACCAAAGCCAGCAAATAAGAGGCATTATTATTTGCTATAAAAGTTTGTTTGAGCTATGCCAAGCGATTAGATAGCTATGAAGTAAGCGAACTAGCGCACCAGTGAACTGGGCGCGACACCAAAATGCTTGCGAAACGCAGTGGTAAAATTGGTGGCGTGGCTGTAGCCGGTGAAGTGAGCGGCCTGCTGGACGCTAAAGCCTTGCATTAAATAATGGTGGGCCATTTGCAAGCGTTGCTGTTTCAGAAAGTTGAACAGGGTCTGCCCATAATAAGCCTTGAATTTGTTGCGCAGGCTGCTGGGGCTCATCGCCGCTAACTGGGCCAGCTCACTGAGGCTATAGTCCTTCTGCGGGTGAGTGGTGATCAGCTCATGGATTTGTTCAAGGCGCAGGCGTTCTTGAGGCAGAAGGCGAGTTTTGCACGATGCAGTGGGTTCTTCTGTTAATCCTTGAGAGAGTAGCTGTAGGCCCATGCCTTCAAGATAGAGCTTGGCCAGCTGCATATCCTTGCGAAAAAACAATAAGCCTTGATACAGGTGCAGGGGGAGCTTCCAGGTCAACCACCAGTTGCCGCTACGCAGGGGAATACCCAGCTCGTCCAGGGCGCTGTGATTGAGGCTGAGACTCAGGACTTTCAGATTTTGTTCTGATGGCTGAAAGGCATCAAGCTGCACACCTTGTTCGAGTCCCACTGTTAAGGCCATCTGCTCTGAAAGCAGGATGGATTCGCCACCGAGCCTTAACCTGACCTGCCCTTGCAGCACAATAATCATGTTCAGCGGGCGAGGATTCAGCGAGCTGGATTCATAAGGTGCGATGACCCGCACATTGGAGTAGACCAGCTGCATGCCCGGACGCACTTTGAGTTCTTCCACCTGACCCTGCAAGATGCTGCCTGAACCGCTGAGGTCAGGAAAGCGGTAATCCAGAGCATAACGCTGACCAAAATCCAGCAGGTCATGATGCGTAAACAGGCGTGTCTCACAGGACTCTTGAGAATAACAAGCTGACATCGATGAGTTGGCATCCATTGGCTGGAGTATGAAGGCATTTAAAATGCATATTTTTCCAGTAAATGAACCTAGACTCAAGTGAAAAGTATTCTCATTAGTTTTTGTGTTCTGCTTGTCCCCAGGATGTCTGTCGCTGTTGAAGGCGTGGAATCAGCATCGGGCAGCCAGCTTCTGGATCTTGAATAATACGCGCTTCAAGATCAAAGACCTCTTGGAACAGGGCTTCGCTGATCAATTGATCTGGTGCCCCCTGAGCCCGTAACTGCCCAGCTCGCATCAGAATCAAATGGTCTGCATAGCGCAGTGCCTGATTGATATCATGGAGCACCATCACCAGCGTTCTGCCTTTTTGCTGCAGCGTTTTGCAAAAGTCCATGACCGATAGCTGGGCTCTGATATCCAAAAAAGAGGTGGGTTCATCCAGCAGCAGCACTTCACTTTGTTGGGCCAGAATCAAGGCCAGCCAGACACGCTGTTGTTGACCGCCAGATAAGCTCGCAACAGGGCGTTGGGCCATCTCTATTAATCCAGTCGCCAAGAGTGCCTCAGTGACGGCTCGCTCATCTTCTTGCGACCACTGCTGCCATAAACTTTGATGTGGATAGCGGCCACGGCTGACCAGCTCTTGCACCAGTATTCCATCAGGCAACTCAGGTTTTTGCACCAGCAGAGCCAGTTGGCGCGCTCTGGCTTTGGGTGACATGGCGCTCAGTGCCTGCCCATCTAAAAACACCTGTCCTTGGCCAGGTGGGAGCACATGACAGAGCATTTTCAGCAGGCTGGATTTACCACAGCCATTGGTGCCTAGAATCACCGTCAGCTGTCCGCGTGGAATACGGATATCCAATCCAGCGATCACCGTGTTGCCGGCATAGTCCAGCTGGAGTCCTTGTCCTTGCAGCATGTCATCCGAGGCGTGTTCAGCAATCACGAGCATCTCCAGAAAAGGTCAATAAAAAGGCTTAATGCGGCGGGTGCATCTTCAGTGGGTCAGGGATGATGGCTTGCGTTTGAACATCTGGCCTAGCAGCAGGAGCGTCAGATAGCTGCCACCCAGCATGGCCGTTAACACCCCCACAGGAAGACGCTGCTGGCCGGGTAAAAGCAGTGTCAGCGTATCCGCGCCCAGCAGCAGCAAGGCACCGATCACCCCTGAGCGCAGCAAGGCCAGTTGCTGGTTTTTCCAGCGTGCTAAATGCGGGGCGACAAGCGCGATAAAGCTCACCGGACCAGCACAGAGCACCGCCCCCAAAGCGAGCAGGCTGGCGAACAGGATGGCCGTGAGCTGCGTCTGGCGCAAAGGCAGGCCAAGGCTGATGGAGGTCTCTGGCCCCAGCGTCAACAAGTTGAGTCGGCGGCTCAATAACAAAAGTCCAGGCACCGCTACGGCCAGCGTGAGGGCAATCCAGCTCACCTGCTGCCAGTCTCGATGCGCCAGACTGCCAGAGAGGTAGCCAAGCAGCTGTTGGGCCTGCTCACGTTGCACCAGAGTGAGGGTGAACTGGATGATGGCGATGGCCAGTGCATTGACGGCAATCCCCATCACAATCAGCCGGTTCGAAAACTCGCCTCTGTTGCCGAGTCCAGGCAACAGCAGCACCAGCACCAGTAGCGTGCCGCACAAGGCTCCCCAAGCAAGTGGCAGGCTGGGCAAAAATAACAAGCATAAAACGGCTCCTGCACTGGCACCGGCATTGATACCGATGATATCAGGACTGCCTAAGGCGTTGCGGCTCAGGCTTTGGAAGACGGCTCCGGCGATGCCTAATGCTGCACCTGCACCCAGTGCTGTCAGCGCACGCGGGAGGCGAGATTGCCAGAGAAGCCAGTGTTCGTAGGCCTCCGCCTGACCTGCCAGCGCTTGAAGCAGACGCGCTGGAGAGAGGCCAGATTCACCAAGGGTCAGGCTGAGCAGTAAACAGCCGAGCAGCCCCAAAAAACCGAAGAGGGTGGTGTGTAACGCCGCTTTTGATGGGGCCAGGATCGTGATGGGGCCGCAGCTCCAGAGAGGAAAACGGGGTGTCATCATGCCGCGTCTCGCTCAGTGTTGCCTCGGCGTGCAATCAGATACAGAAAAGGCGCACCCAGCGCGGCAATCATGATGCCTGTTAACAGCTCTCGGGGCGGCAGCAGTGTTCGACTGAATAAATCAGCCATCAACACCAAAAGAGCACCGATCAACCCAGCGCCGAGCAACAACAGGCGCAATGAACAAGGAAACCAGGCCCGAGCGAGGTGTCCCGCGGCCAAGCCCACAAAAGCTAAAGGGCCGACAACGGCTGTAGCGGCAGCACACAAGAGCGTGGCGCAGAGCCAGGCGATGGCAGAGTGGCGCTGCAGATGGGCACCCAGCGATAAGGCCGTGTTGCGATCTAGGAGCAGCAGATCCAGACTGGGCGACATCAGCCATAGCACAAGAGCCGCTGGAATCAGATAAGGCCATAAAGCGGAGACCTCCACCCAGCCGAGTCCAGCGAGCGAACCGGCCATCCAATAGCGAAAACCATCAAAGAGTTGCGGGTTCAGCATCACCCTTGCCTGCACATAGGCACCCAAGACGGCACTGATGGCTGCACCGGCGAGGAGGAGCCGTGTTGGGTTAGGCGCTTGACCATCCGATTGCTGCAGGCGTGACAGCAGATATACGCCAGCACTGGCGAGCAATGCGCCAGGTAAAGCCTGCCAAAATACCCCCCATTCAGCCGCAAGAGGCAAGAGACTGAGCGTGACGAGGGAAGCACTGGCTCCTGCGTTGACCCCCAGTAAACCTGGGTCAGCCAAGGGATTACGGCAGAGGGTCTGCATGATGATGCCAGCGATGGCCAGCGCTATG
>SKOQ01000171.1 GCA_007119985.1 Marinospirillum sp. | reverse complement strand
GTCAAATGCAGTGCGCTGAGTTCAAGATGGCAAAACCAAGTCTGTGGTTCTGACGAACCGATGGATAGCATTTCCATAACGTCTCCCCCTTGCCTTGCGCCTGATATGTCTAGAAAAAACTACTTTAGCCTCAACTTATGCATCGCTGGTCAAGATGTCAAATCTTGATTGGGCTTTTTGTGCGCTGCATCAAAGTTTGTCTGCGAAGTGACTATATGCAAAGTGGCGATATGCAAAACGACTATAGCCATAAAAAATGACAGGTTTTTTTCTTGCCCTGTTGATTGCAAAAGGGGCGTGCAAGCCAGTAGGACATACAAAGTGGCCATCAGGCTGTGGTCCCCAGATCGAGCTTTCTCTCTGGGGTAGACGTCATCTATCAGTCGGTCAGAGGTATTCAGTGTGAGCGCTGAGCAGTGTCAGGATACCCAGCAGCAGTAACCCAAGCTGTGCCAGCCAGCTGATCATAAAAAACAGGCTACGCGGACTGGGATTTTTCTCTGTGCTATGCAAATAGTAAAGCAGCATATGGCCAGTGCGCCCTACAACGCAAAGCCAAAGCAGTGTCGCAATCCAGTTTGGATTGGCTTCCACCATCCATGCTAAAAGCAGGCCACCTAATAATAGGGGCGCGTTTTCGAGGCTGTTCATCCAAGTGCGATGGGCACGAAATACAAAAGAAGCATGACCAAGCTCAGGATTCATTTTGCCAGGCAGTGCACCAGGCTGACTGTTTTTAACACCAGCTGCAATCGCCGCTTGTAGCGTCAACAGAGCCAGCCAAGCAGCGAGCCCATAAGCGAGATAAGCCGAAATCAACATAACAAAACCCTCGAATAAAAAGAGAAGTTTATCCTTTGTATAGCTTTTGTCTAGTCTTGAGTGGCTGATTTTGCTAGAGTCGCTGCAGTTTTTGTTTGAGCTGCTGCAATGCGCACAAGGAAAGCCTCTATGCACAAAAAACCTTTTTTGCCTGAAAAAATCTGTCCTGTCTGTCAACGGCCCTTTCAATGGCGGCGCAAATGGCGACTGAATTGGGAGGCTGTGCGCTATTGTAGTCATGCTTGCCAAAAAAGGCGCGCTACAGCGATAGATGCTCATCAAGCGGTGATGATCAAGGAGAACAGGCATGATTAAGCAGCTCAGATTGGTTTTGGGCGATCAGCTGAATGCTGCTCACTCTTGGTGGCGTGAACCCGATGATCAGGTGGTGTATTTGATCGCTGAATTGCATCAAGAAGCCACCTATGTGGTGCATCATATTCAAAAACTGGTCGGATTTTTTGCCGCGATGGAGGCCTTTGCAAAGGCCTTGAAAGCAGCGGGGCATCGTGTTGATTATCTGACGCTGGATGCCACCCAGGCCTATGCTGATTTGGGTGCTTTGCTTGAGTCCAAACTGCTTGAGCATCAAGCCAGTAGCTGGGCCTATCAGCTGCCCGATGAATATCGTTTAGATCAGCAGCTTAAAGCGTTGGAGACGCGTCTTGGCTATCCTGTTGAGCGGGTCGACAGCGAGCACTTTCTGACTTCGCGTTCGGCTTGGCAGCAGTATCCCCATCATCGGATGGAGTTTTTTTATCGTCGCCTGCGACAGCAGTATCAGGTGTTGCTTGATCCACAAGGCCAGCCATTGGGTGGCAAATGGAATTATGATGCCGAGAACCGCTCTGCCTTACCTCAGGCGGTCTCTATTCCTGAGCCTTTATGTTTTACGCTGTCAGTCGAGCCTATTATCGAACGGATTCAGCGTCATCAGCTGCCTTATCTGGGACGGATCGATGCCAAGGCATTTATTTGGCCCGTCACACGGCGTCAGGCTCGTCAGCTGTTGGCGGATTTTTTAGTCCGTTGCCTGCCTTTTTTTGGGCGTTATCAAGATGCCCTTTCTACGCGCGGCTGGAGCTTATTTCACAGCCGCCTGTCCTTTTGCTTAAACACCAAAATGCTCCATCCATTGGAGGTGATCCGTGCCGCTGAAGCCCACTGGCAGGCACATCAGGATGTCATCAGTTTGGCGCAGGTTGAGGGTTTTATCCGCCAGATTCTGGGATGGCGTGAATATGTGCGCGCGCTCTACTGGGAGAAGATGCCGAGCTACGCACAAACCAATGCCTTACAAGCAGAGCGTGATTTACCCGCTTTTTTCTGGACAGGGCAGACCAAGATGGCCTGTTTGCGTCAGGCGATCGAGCAGTCGCTCGACTATGCCTATGCGCATCATATTCAGCGGCTGATGGTCACGGGTAATTTTGCCTTGTTGGCTGGCATTGCCCCTGATCAGGTTGATCGTTGGTACTTGGGAGTGTATATCGATGCGTTGGAATGGGTGGAGCTGCCCAATACGCGGGGGATGAGCCAGTATGCGGATGGTGGCCTGCTCGCCAGTAAACCCTATGCGGCATCAGGCCAGTATATCAATAAGATGGGCGATCTGTGTGGTCAGTGTTTTTATCAAGTCAAACAAAAAACTGGCCCTCAAAGCTGCCCATTGAATAGCCTATATTGGCATTTTGTTGATCGTCATCAGGCGCAACTCACCAATAATGCGCGGATGAAGCTGGTGTATGCCAACTGGCAGCGTCAAAAACCAGAGCAGCGTACGGCCATTTTAGCGACGGCTGAGGCTTATCTTGCCCAACTTGAGAACTTATAAGCTATGATGGATTAAAAATAAATAATAAGCCTATTGATGTGAGTCCGAATGTACAAAACCTATAGGATGCGGTTTTATTTTCTTGTCTTGCTCGGCTGCTGGTCTTGCGGCACGCTGGCACAGCCCTTACGCCTCTGTGTTGATCCTGACTGGGAGCCTTTTGAGCGCCTGAGTGCAACAGGGGAGTTTACTGGCGTTGGCGCAGATTTATTGGCGCTGATTTTTGATCGAGCGCAGATGGATTATGTGATCCATCCGACGCAGACTTGGGAGGCCAGCTTGGCGGCCGCGCGTGCAGGGGAATGTGATGGGCTCGGCCTGCTCAATCAAACGCCGGCCCGCAGCGAGTGGCTGATCTTTACCGAGCCCTATTTGGTTGATCCTAATGTGATCATTACCCGCCGAGATCATCCTGTCGTGGACAACTTGGCTGCACTGGGCAGCGCACGTGGTGTGCTCCCGACTGGTACCGCTATGCTTGAGTTTTTGGCGCAGGATTATCCTGATCTTTTTTTGATTCCTGTGGTGTCTGAACGTGAGGCCTTTGAATGGGTCGATCAAGGCCGTGCCGAATTTACGCTGCGCTCTTTATTGGTGGCCGCTTATACCATTCGTCAGGAGGGTTGGTTTAATCTGAAAGTTGCGGGCTATGCGCCCGATTACACTAACTTTTTTCGTATCGGACTCTTGCCAGAGCACACCGTCTGGCGTGATCAGCTCAATCAGGCGATTGCCACGTTGACACCGGCCGAAGTCGATCAGATCATCAATCGTTATGTGCATATTGAGGTGCAGCAAAAGCAGGATTGGCTGTACCTGACTCAGCTCGTGCTTGGACTGGGGCTGGTGATTACGTTGCTGAGCTTATTGGCGGTGTACCAATATCGTTCACGGCGCTTTTTAGTGCAGCTCAAGCGCCGCTTAGAGGCTACCTTGCAACAAAAAGAAGAGATGGCTGCGCGTCTGCGTGAAAGCGAACACTTTTATCGCTCCTTGATTGAAACTGCCCATGAGGGCATTGGTGTCGTTCAGCAGGGGCGCTTGGTGTATGTCAATCCGCGTCTTGCGGCTCTGTGCGGCTACTCTGCTGCTGAGCTCTATGCCTTGCCCAGCTTTTTGGAGTTGGTTGATGAAGAAGATCGTTCGCTGATTACGACACATTATCAGCAACGGCTCGAAGGTGGCCTGGTACCTCAGCGCTATGAGATTCGTGTCTTGCCGCGTGATCGTGAACCCTTGATCGTCGAGATCAGTGGAGTGAGAGTAGACTGGTTTGGTCAACCTGCTACCTTGAATTTTGTTACCGATATTACCGAGCGCAAGGCGACGGAAGAGCAAATACGCTATCTCGCTCATTATGACCAACTCACCGGTTTGGCCAATCGCCATTTGTTGATGGAGCGCTTACACCTGCTGGTGGCTCAGGCTTGCGTTGAGCGAAAAAGCTTAGCGTTGATTTTTTTAGATCTCAACGGTTTTAAACCCGTCAATGATACCTATGGACATGAAGTCGGGGATCAGCTCCTACAAGCCGTTGCCCAGCGTTTACAGCAGCATTTACAGCAATGGCTCACACTGGATTTTACTCTGGCGCGTTTTGGTGGTGACGAGTTCGTTCTCTTGCTGCCTGATTGGGATGCGCAGCTCTTTGATGCGCTCCTTGAACAAATTCTTGCCTGTTTTACGCAAGCCTTTGATCTTCAAGGGTATAGTCTGAGTCTAGAAACTAGTATAGGTTATGCACTTTATCCTGATCATGGTCAAGATGCGATCGCGCTTTTGCGCTATGCTGACCAGCAGATGTACGCGCATAAAGCGCAGCTGCGGACCACCTCTCTCGTGGAGTATAGCAACCCCATCGCGCACAAAGAGTCTCTCGATCCTGAATCA
This sequence comes from Marinospirillum sp., assembly GCA_007119985.1. GTDB lineage: Bacteria > Pseudomonadota > Gammaproteobacteria > Pseudomonadales > Halomonadaceae > Marinospirillum. The sequence continues at coordinate 1,912 of SKOQ01000171.1, read as the reverse complement.
AACAATCAATAGGTGCCAAAATGAAGTGGAAGGATGGAACAGCTCAAAAGATTTGTTTGTTGAGTCTGATCCTGCTGATGGCGAGTGCATGGAGCCATGCCGAAGTCTATCGTTTTGCGCCCTTACCGATGCAGGCGCCTGAGCAGATCGCCCGTGAAGTGCTGCCGATGCTGGCCTACCTTGAAGCCGAGACAGGCCTACACTTTGAGCTGGTCTATAGTGAGAGCTACGAAGAGCTCATCCATCTGTTTGCCGAGGGTGATATTGATTTAACCTATCTCGGCCCTTTGCCCTATGTGCGTTTGAAAGCCAGTTTCCCAGAGGCTGAGCCGCTGGTGGTTTTTCGTGAGCCGCAAGGGAATGCACTCTACACCTGCGCACTGGTCCACTTTGCTGGCGATACTCTGCCGACCGATGAGACATCCCTTGCTTATGCTTTAACTCAACCCTTGTCAACTTGTGGCTTCTTGGCCACAGCGGCGCTGCTGCGTGAACGAGGTGTCGATTTACACCAGGCCCGCTATTGTTATCTTGGTCGTCATGATCAAGTGGCCTTAGCAGTGGTGCGCGGAGAGTTTGCGCTGGGAGGCTTGAAAACGCAGATTGCCGAGCAGTTTTCGCATCTTGGGTTGGCTGTGCTGGCCGAAACTCCGCCTTTACCAGGTTTTGCACTGGTCGCTAACCAGCAGCGCCTTACTCCAGCCGATCGCCTGCGTTTACAGCATGCCTTGTTAGATTTAAATGTTGAAGCTAATGCTGATTTACTCAGCCACTGGGGACCCAGCTTGCGCTATGGCGTAGAACTCATTGAGGATGCCAATTACGCACCAGTCAGAGCTTTGCTGCAGAATACCCCCATTCCAGAGGAGTGCCATCGCTAATGCTGCTGCGTCGTAACCCCCTGTTGACGGTGTTGGCTTTTTTTATTTTAGGTCAGCTTTTGCTCGGTCTTTTTCTTTATCACAACTGGCAGATCAAGCAGGCTATGCACCAAGAGCAGCAGGTGCATCTGGTCGAAACAGCCTATCAAGCGGCGGTGAGCAGCTATCGTCTAGCATCTGAAGTTTATGTGGATGAAGTGATTCGCCAGCCTGAGGTGCTGAGACTGCTTGAAGAGGGGTATCTAGCTGACTCACCTGAGGCACAAGCTATCGCACGCGGCCGCTTATATCGTCATTTGTGGCCCAGTTATGCTAGCTTGAGTCAGCAGCATTTACGCCAGCTGCATTTTCATGACCCTCTCGGCTATAGCTACCTGCGTTTTTTACAACCCCAGCGCTGGGGAGACAATTTGGCTGCACAGCGACTCTCTGTGGCGAGAATGTTGGCAGAGCGTGCGCCAGTCGCTACCTTTGAGGCGGGTCGTTCGTTGACTGGCTTTCGTTATCTCTTTCCATTGGCATGGCCGGCTCAAGATGCCATCACACCCTTGATCAGCGAACTGGGTAGCGTAGAGCTTTCGATTCCCTTTCGTGCTTTACAAGAGTGGATGCATGAGCTCGATCCTTCGCAAGAATACCAGCTTTACTTGGATCGCCAGCATCTAGCCTCCAAGGTGAGCCATGATTTTTTTAGCCTCTATACTGCCCAGCTGCATCCAGATTTATTAGTTGAAAATGCACAGCTGGATCTCCCAGGTGCACCCTTGCCACCCTCGCTGGCAGTACAAAGGCTGCATCTTCAGCTGACCGAGCATGCAAAGATCCAGCGCTTAACCCAAGCAACCCAGCCTTTGGTCATCACCCAGCGCTTGGATCGCCAGAGCTGGACGGTGGTTTTTCTACCTGTCTTGGATCATCAGGGACAGGCCGTGGCCTATATAGGCGCCTATCGCCCTGACCCCTTTGCAGATGCGCTGAGACAGGATTTTTGGCTCTATGGCTGGGGCGCCACGGGACTCTTATTGGCGATG
>SKOQ01000066.1 GCA_007119985.1 Marinospirillum sp. | reverse complement strand
TTAAACGCTAAGGCTTGCTCTATCCCTGCCTTTTCGGGTTAGCGGCGTCTTTGCTTACGCTGCGTCCGTGCTTCCTTGGTCATCTTGAGCTGGCGCGCCTTGGCCTGTTCGCGCCCTGTTTTTTCCTTGGGTGCGTAGGGGTTATCGCCGCTTTTAAATTCAAAGCGCAGCGGCGTGCCGGTGACTTTCAAGATTTTACGGAAGCTGTTCATCAGATAGCGTTTGTAGCTTTCTGGTAGCGCTTGAGTCTGGTTGCCATGCACCACAATAATGGGTGGATTCATCCCCCCTTGGTGGGCATAGCGTAGCTTGATGCGTCGGCCATTGATCATCGGTGGCTGGTGCTCTGCGACCACATCCTGCAATAGGGTGGTCAAGCGGTTGGTCGACCAGTGGCTATAGGAGGAGCGATAGGCTTTTTCAACGGAGCGGAATAACTCGCCGACGCCTGTTCCATGCAGCGCAGAAATATAATGCGTCGCTGCATAATCAATAAAGCCAAGGCGATCATTGACATCTTCTTTGATGCTATGGCGCACCTCTTGATCGAGGTGATCCCATTTGTTGACGGCCAGCACGATGGCTCGGCCAGATTCCAAGACAAAGTTCAGCAGATGTAAGTCCTGCTCGACCAAGCCTGTTCGTGCATCAACGACCATAATCGCCACATGGCACTCTTTGATCGCTTGCAGGGTTTTGACAATCGAGAACTTCTCGGCGGTTTCTGTCACATTCTTGCGACGGCGAATCCCTGCTGTATCGACCAGCATAAAGGGCTTGCCATTGCGCTCAAAAGGAATGCTGATGGCATCGCGTGTGGTGCCTGGCTGGTCATAAACGATGACCCGCTCTTCACCTAGAATGCGATTGACTAGGGTTGATTTACCGACATTGGGGCGACCAATCACGCCAATTTTAATCTGGCGATCTAGCTGCTTTTCGGATTGGGTTTCAAGCTGCTCATCCTGCGCTAGGATCTGTTCTTCGGTCAGTGGTCCCTGCTCGATCTGCTCTTCTTCGGTGGGCGCTTCTTCTGGCTCGCCGCACAAGTCAGTGAGCAGACGCGTGATCATGCTGGTGACGCCACGGTTATGTGCTGCAGCAATCATCCACGGCTCTTGAGCAAGACCCAAGGCATAGAACTCGGCGCTAAAGCTCAGTGCATCGAGGCCATCGGTTTTATTGACCACCAGCTGCGCAGGTTTGTTATTGACACGTAGATACTGCGCGATCATTTCATCTGCAGCGGTCAGGCCCGCGCGTGCATCAACAATAAAGAGAACCAGATCGGCTTCATCAATCGCACGGAGGGATTGGCGCGCCATTTCGGCATCGATCCCTTCCTCATCGCCGCTGATTCCGCCAGTATCGATCACGATATACGGGAAACCACCGACCTTCCCTTCACCATATTGACGATCCCGCGTCAGGCCAGGAAAGTCAGCGACTAGCGCATCACGGGTGCGCGTCAGGCGATTGAAAAGCGTGGATTTGCCGACATTAGGACGGCCAACTAGGGCAATGACAGGAATCATATTAGTCTTTCTTTAACCTAAACAGCCCAAGACGGCCGCGATGAGAGTGAACCAACAAATAATCTTGATCGATCCGCGGTGTGCTTTGAATGCCGTCTAAGTCAAAAGACTGGCGTCCAATAATCCGTCCGCTTGCAGGATCCATCAGGTGAATAAAGCCCTGATAGTCAGCGACCACCAGAGTAGAGCCCAGAGCGACTGGCGCCGTGAGCTGACGTCCAAAAAGGTCTTCCTGCATCCAGAGTGTCCGACCTGTTGCCAGATCCAGTGCATAGACGCGGCTGGCTTCATCGACAACAATCAGCTGGCGATCGATCCGCAGTGGCGCATGGTAGCTGGAAAGATCGCGGCTCCAGCGTGGTCGGCCGGTAAAGGCATCGAGTGCTTGGGTTTGACCTTGGAAACTGGTGACATACAGGACGTTTTGATGCAGCACCGGTGTGCCATCAAGATCAACGAGTCGCTCGATATCCGTGCGGCCCTGAGGTTGAGCGACCTGAGTTTCCCAGCGTAGTTGACCAGTGCGGCGATCCAGAGAAACCAGCTTGCCATTGGCGAGGCCCACATAGACTTGTAACGGCGTGATCAGAGGCGAGGCCGTACCACGCAGGGTCAGGCTGGGCATCAGGCTGTCATAGGTCCACAGCGCGCGGCCTGTTTCAGCATGAAAGGCACTGACTCGACCATCTCCACTCAGCACAGCCAGCAGATCACCTTGTACGGCAACAGGGCTGAGGGCTTCGCTGGGTAGACGCGCTTGCCAGAGGAGCGCGCCTGTTTGGGGGTCCAATGCGAGCAGATCAGCATTTTGCGTCGTGATGTAGAGCCGACCTTCAGCGAGCACCGGTGAGGCGCTGGCACCAGAGGGTAGCTCATGCGACCAGAGTAAACGCCGACGCTCACGATCAAAGGTCTGAATCCAGCCTTGGGCATCGACACTGATCAGCAGCTCATCTTGCAGAATTGGCGTCAGGCGGTAACCGCGCCAGCCTTCTCCGGCACCTGAGTGGTCGCGCCAGACGCGCTCTAACTGCGCACTGCGTTCAAATTCAGGCAGTGGAGCGGGAGGGTATTGCGGCTCGGGCAAACCAGAACAGCCAGCGAGAAGGCTGGCTGAAAAAAGGAGTCCGGCACAGGCTTTTTGAAAACGGCTCGCCATTAGGCCTCACCTTGATGGGCCAAGCTATCGAGCTTGATTTCAACCAGCGGTGCAGATTCACCAATCATTCGGCTGGCTTCCAGTGCGCGCTCATAGGCTTCGCGTGCGGCAAAGGTGTCACCCTTGGCCATCAGCAGATCGCCACGCAGAGATTGGAACTCGGTAGTGAAACCGGCGCTATCTTGCACATCCAAGATCGCCAGCGCTTCATCCAGTTGTTCCTGAGAATGCAGAATACGGGCTAGGCGCAAGCGGGCAACCAGCTCAATGGCTTCGATGCGTGTTGCACTCAGTGCAGCCTGAAGATGGCCCTCGGCTTCTTCTAAGGCATCGCGCTCAACGGCAAGGCGCGCGGCAAATAAGCGTGCATAATCAGCATAAACACTGGCGGCATGTTCTTGGGTGAGGCGATCAATCAGCGCTTGGGCTTGTTGGTCACGGCTTTCACCGACGCCTTGGGCGACGACTTGGGTCAGCTCAATATAAAGGTCTGACGCTGAAACAGCCTGACTAATTTGGTGCTGTTCCCAGCCCTTCCAGCCGCCGACACCCGCAACGGCAATCACCACGCCAGCGACGAGGGGCTTGCCATTTTTACTCCACCATTCTTTGAGGGTATTCAGCTGTTCATCATCGCTATGCATAAATGTCTATCCTAGTCAGTGGTCAAAAAAAGATAAAAAAGGTCAATACAGCGCAGCGGATTCAAAATAAATGGGAGCTATCTTAACTGAGCGCCGGTGCTTTGCAAATGGCGGGATAAAAATTGACCGAGATCGCCAAGGGCGCAGGTCTGTTGTTCTTGCTCGTCGCGTAGGGGTTTCACCGTTACACAGCCTTGTTCTATCTCATCTTCTCCGAGCAGCAAAGCCCAAGTGGCTCCTGAGCGATCAGCGCGTTTCATCTGTTGCTTAAAGCTGCCACCACCACAGTGGGTGAGTAGGCGCAGCTGGGGCAGTTCGCTGCGCAAGCGCTCTGCCAAAAGCAGCGCCTGGGCTTCAGCTGCCTCACCCAAGGCTGTCAGGTAGACATCCACTCGTTGCTCAAGGGCTGCAGGGAAGAGTTCTAGGGTTTCGAGTAGTAAAACGAGGCGCTCAATGCCCATCGCAAAGCCAACCGCAGGTGTCGCTTTGCCGCCAAGCTGTTCGACGAGGCTATCATAGCGCCCACCGGCACAGACGGTACCTTGGGCACCCAGCGCGGTGGTGGTCCACTCAAAAACCGTTTTGCTGTAGTAGTCTAGGCCGCGTACCAGTCTTGGATTGAGGCGATAAGCTACCCCAGCAGCGTCCAATCGGCGGCAGAGCTGCTCAAAGTGCGTCCGACTTTCGGCATCGAGATAGTCATCAAAAACGGGCGCCTCTTGTAAAACGGCTTGGGTGCTGGCGACTTTTGAATCCAGAATGCGCAGTGGGTTGCTGCTCAGGCGGCGCTGGCTATCTTCATCCAAAGCGTCAAAATGGCCTTGCAGATAAGTCGTCAGCGCGGCTTTATAAGCGGCACGTGCTTCAGCGCTACCTAGGGTGTTCAGCTCAAGCGTCAGGTGTTCTAGCAGGCCCAGCTCTTGCCAGAGGCGCGCCGTGATCAGCAGCAGCTCAGCATCAATATCAGGCCCACTCAGGCCAAAGGTTTCAACACCAATTTGGTGGAATTGACGATAGCGGCCTTTTTGCGGGCGCTCATGACGAAACATGGGGCCATGATACCAAAGGCGTTGCTGCTGATTAAAAAGCAGCCCGTGTTCTTCTGCCGCGCGCACGCAACCGGCTGTCCCTTCAGGGCGCAGGGTCAGGCTATCACCATTGCGATCCTCAAAGGTGTACATTTCTTTTTCGACAATATCGGTGACTTCGCCAATCGAGCGCTTAAAGAGGGCCGTGGATTCAACAATCGGCATACGGATTTCTTGATAGCCATAGCGCGCCAGCAGGCGGGCGACAGTTTGTTCTAAATACTGCCAGCGATGAGATTGGCTGGGCAGCAGATCGTTCATACCACGGATGGCTTGAATCTTTTTGGCCACGGTCTGGATTATCCTTTAGCTAAAATCTGTTCTTCGAGTGCTTGTTTGACAGCCGCTTTTTCACGGATCAGTGCTTCGAGCTGATCGACCAACTGGGCTGAGTTCACCTTGCTGGCGGGCTTACCATCGATATAAATCAGGTGCTGAGGGCTGCCACCAGTGAGGCCAAGATCGGCTTCTCTGGCTTCACCTGGACCATTGACGATGCAGCCTATGACCGCAACATCCATCGGTGTCAGCAGATCTTCAACGCGGCTTTCTAGCTCGTTGAGCGTGGCCACCACATCAAAGTTTTGCCGTGAACAGCTGGGGCAGGCAATAAAATTAACGCCCTTGTTGCGTAACTTCAGGCTTTTGAGGAGATCAAAACCTACCTTGACCTCTTCCACTGGATCTGCCGCAAGCGAAACGCGTAGTGTATCACCGATTCCATCCATCAGCAGTAAACCCAAGCCGACAGCGGATTTGACTGTACCCGCACGCAAGCCACCCGCTTCAGTAATGCCCAAATGTAGGGGTTGTTCTATCTGGTGTGCCAGTTGGCGATAGGCGGCGACAGCCATAAAAACATCTGATGCCTTGACGCTGACTTTAAATTCTTGGAAGTCCAAACGATCGAGATGATCGACGTGGCGCATGGCTGATTCGACTAAGGCAGCGGGTGTCGGTTCGCCATATTTTTTTTGCAGGTCTTTTTCTAAGGAGCCAGCATTGACGCCAATCCGAATCGAAATTCCCTTATCACGTGCGGCGGCAACGACTTCACGCACGCGATCTTCACGGCCGATATTGCCCGGATTAATGCGCAGGCAATCGACGCCGAGTTCCGCGACGCGCAATGCAATTTTATAGTCAAAATGAATATCGGCCACTAAAGGCGTTTGGATTTGTTTGCGGATTTCGCCAAAGGCGGTTGCGGCTTCCATGCTAGGGACGGAGACACGAACAATGTCTACGCCGGCTTCTTCCATGCGCCGAATTTGTGCCACTGTCGCTGCGACATCGCAGGTTTCGGTGTTGGTCATACTCTGCACACTGATGGGCGCATCACCGCCAACAAGGACGGAACCCACACGAATCTGACGAGAGCGGCGGCGTTGAATCGGAGAAGGCTGGTGCATGGTGATGAGAACTCTTGGCTAAAAGGCTTCTAACAAGGGAAGGGCGGTTATTGGATGCTGATCGAGGTATAGCCATTGGCACGAATACGCTGGTTGAAGTCAACGGCTTGGCCTAGATAGTGAATCTGGGCGACACGACCATTGCCGAACACCACTTGGAAGGGCGGCGTGCCCTCGACCATGAGCTGTTCACCGCCACGCATCAGGCCTGAGCGCAGTAAGCGATCATTGGCATCACGAATCTCTGTCCAGCACTCATCGGTAAAGCTGAGTGCAAGGCGGTTGGGTTGATTTTGCGTCACGCTGACAGGATCAAAAGGTGTATTGGATGGGCTCTCAGCAACGGCCGGTGCGACAGCTTCTTCAACGGCAGTAGCGGGTGCTGTCTCAGTTGAATGAATCTCCGCTGACTGGGATTCGCTTCCTGTCTGTTCTTGGCTAGCTTCCTGATCTTCTTGATCAGGAGTGGGCTCCACTTCGGGAGCTGCTGGTTGACTAGTCGGAAGGAGCACCTGGGGCCCTTGCTGAGTGTCAACGCGCACTTCTTCATGGACGATCGGAAGAAGCGTGTCGCTAGAGCGGCTTTGCCACCAGAGGGTGACTAATAAAATGAGGCCGAGAAT
>SKOQ01000120.1 GCA_007119985.1 Marinospirillum sp. | reverse complement strand
GAGAGAGGGATTCGAACCCTCGATGAGATTTCTCCCATACGCCCTTAGCAGGGGCGCGCCTTCAGCCACTCGGCCACCTCTCCAACACGGCGCACATATTAACATTTATTCTGAGCTTGTCTAGTCTTTTTTGAAAAAAGTTTTTCAGATCAAAGAATAACCGTCTATTGCGCCCAAAAAAAACCACAGGACAGGGCCTGTGGTTGAGGGATCCGCCTTTGATCAATATTGATCTGAGGCCTGACCTTCTTCTTTTTCACGCTGAATGCGCTGGTAAATCTCTTCGCGGTGAACTGCGACTTCTTTAGGCGCATTGACACCAATACGCACTTGGTTGCCCTTCACACCCAGAACAGTCACAGTCACATCATCACCGACCATGAGGGTTTCACCAACACGACGTGTTAAAATCAGCATAGTGGAATCTCCTTATCAGGCTTTCCAATCAGTAGGAACTCAACAGGCTAGAGCATCAATTTATTAAATAATGCTAAATTTGAGTTTGCTTTAGGCTGAAACCCATCCAGTTTCAATAAACCCTAAATACAGACATATTATCGAACAAAACTTCATTCATGTTAAATGTTTTTTCACTATGTGATGTATGAGATTTGTTAATAGAGGAAAGCAAGCCGACTTTAGAGGCGCTCAAGAGAAGGGAAAAACCCTCTGAAGCAGGCTCCAGAGGGGGTGCATCAGATCAGACGCTAGTCTTGACGGTCAAGGCCAAAGGCGGTGTGCAGGGTACGCACAGCCAGCTCGGTAAATTTCTCGTCGATTACTACTGAAATTTTAATTTCCGAGGTCGAGACCATGCGAATATTAATGCCATTATTTGCCAACGTTTGGAACATCAGGCTCGCGACACCTGCGTGTGAACGCATCCCGACGCCGACCAGAGACACCTTGGCAATCGCTGTATCGCCCACGACCTTGCCAGCGCCGAGCTCATTCACGACCTGCTGCAGAGTCGCTTCCGCTTTTTTGTAATCACCACGCGCCACGGTGAAAGAGAAATCAGTTGATTTACCATCAGGAGAGACGTTCTGCACAATCATATCGACTTCGATATTCTGGTCGCTGATTGGACCTAGAATCTTCGCCGCGACGCCGGGAATATCGGGCGCACCCAGTACGGTCAGCTTGGCTTCATTCGTTTGGTGGGCGATACCTGAAATGACTGGCTCTTCCATCGAAGCATTCTCCTCATCGTCTGCAATAATTAATGTACCCGGACCTTCGTTGTCTTCAAAGCTCGACAAGACGCGCAGCGGCACCTTGTATTTACCTGCAAATTCAACTGAGCGAATTTGCAGTACTTTGGAGCCCATGCTCGCTAACTCAAGCATTTCTTCAAAGGTAATGCTTTCTAAGCGCTTTGCTGCACTACAAATACGTGGATCGGCGGTATAAACACCATCGACATCGGTATAGATCTGGCATTCATCTGCTTTGAGTGCCGCCGCTAGGGCAACAGCGGTGGTATCTGAGCCACCCCGCCCTAAAGTGGTGATATTGCCCTGCTCATCGACACCCTGAAAGCCAGCCACCACCACCACACGACCTTGATCCAGACGCTCGCGCAGCTGATCGACTGCAATATCTTTAATCCGCGCCTTCATGTGTGCCTGATCGGTCAGAATGCCGACCTGCGCACCAGTAAATGAAGTGGCTGGGGTGCCCTGCTGCTCCAGTGCCATCGCCAAGAGCGCAATGGTCACCTGCTCACCTGTGGAGACCAGCATATCCATCTCACGCGGTGAAGGCTCTTCGTGAATTTGTTTGGCTAAATCGATCAGACGATTGGTTTCACCGCTCATGGCTGAAACCACGACTACGATATCGTGCCCTTGCTGGCGATAACGTCCTACACGCTCCGCCACTTTTTTAATCCGTTCAACGGTTCCTACAGAGGTGCCGCCGAACTTTTGAACATAAAGTGCCATAGTTTTCCTTTGGGTTAAGAGTGAATGTCTTGTGCTCTGCTGGTCAGCTTAGCTTGCGCTGTCCAGACTTTGTGCGACCCAGGTTGCTACACTTTTCAAGGCTCCAGGCAAGGCAGCAACATCAGTGCCACCTGCTTGTGCCATATCAGGGCGACCACCGCCCTTTCCGCCGACCTGCTGCGCCACATGATTGACGAGCTGGCCAGCATGCAAACGCTCCTTGGCCGCGCCTGAAACACCGGCGACCAAGCTGATCTTGCCATCTTCTACAGCCGCTAGCAGAATCGCTGCTGGGGCCAGTTTTTGCTTGAGCTGATCCATCATTTCCATCAGCGTTTGACGATCCGCGCCTTCAATCAGTTGCGCCAGCACTTGAATACCTTGCAGGGTTTCCACCCCAGCCGTCAAATCCTGACCTGCGCCCGAAGCCAGCTTTTTCTTCAACTGCTGCACTTCTTTTTCAAGCTGGCGCAGCTTGTCTTGCTGTTGTTCAAGACGGGTTAATAGCTGCTCTGGCTTGGTTTTGACCAGTGCGGCAGCTTGCTGCAACTGCGTTTCACTGGCTAACAGGGCTTGGCGTGCTTGCTGGCCGGTGACCGCTTCAATACGGCGCACACCTGAGGCAATGCCGCTCTCACTCAGAATATGGAATAAACCGATATCACCGGTGCGCTCAACGTGCAGGCCGCCACACAGCTCAACAGAGAAGGCTGCACCATCTTCTTTGGTCCCCATCGACAGAACACGCACATCATCAGCATACTTTTCACCAAAGAGGGCCATCGCGCCTTGCTGCTTGGCCTGCTCCAGATCCATCACCGCACAGCCTACCAGGCTATTTTGCTGGATCTGTGCATTCACTCGCTCTGCAATTTCACGCAGCTGCTCAGGCTTCACTGGCTCAGGGTGGCTAAAGTCAAAGCGCAGGCGTTGGGCATCTACCAAAGAACCCTTTTGCTCGACACCGGCTCCCAGCACTTCACGCAGCGCTGCGTGTAAAAGATGGGTGGCCGAGTGGTTGGCGCGGCTCAGTTGGCGCAGCTGATTATTCACTTCGGCCTCGGCTGCCTCACCTGCTTTTAACTGGCCTGACACCACACGACCATGGTGCACATGGGCCTCGCCCACCTTGGTGGTATCCGTCACTTCAAACACACCCGTGGCAGTTTTGATATAACCGACATCACCAGCCTGACCACCAGACTCGGCATAGAAGGGAGTCTGATCCAGCACCAGTACGCCGGACTGATCTGTCGCCAATTGCTCAACAGCTTGGCCTTCATGATACACAGCCAAGATGTGTGCTTGGGTCTGGGCCTGCTCATAACCGGTGAATTCAGTGGCACGATCCACCTGAATGGTTTGCGAATAATCCACACCAAACTGGCTGGCTGAACGTGCACGCTCACGCTGGGCTTCCATCGCCTGCTCAAAGCCAGCTTCATCGATAGTGAGATCACGCTCACGGGCGATATCTGCGGTCAGATCCAGCGGGAAGCCATAGGTATCATAAAGCTTGAATGCCACCTCGCCGGGAATCACCTGACCTTGTAACTCGGCTAGATCCTGCTCCAGAATTTTCATTCCCTGATCCAGCGTTTTGGCAAACTGCTCTTCTTCTTGCTGCAAGGCGGCTGCAATCTGCGCCTGCTGCTCTTTTAGTTGCGGATAGGCGGCCCCCATTTCGGCCACGAGTGCGGGCACCAGACGATAGAAGAAACTCCCCGTCGCGCCCATCTTGTGACCATGACGGCAAGCACGACGAATAATGCGGCGCAGCACATAGCCACGACCTTCGTTCGATGGACGTACGCCATCAGCAATCAAGAAGGCACAGGAGCGGATATGATCAGCCACCACGCGCAATGAAGGCGTATCTTGCTCAGTACAGCCTATCGCCTCAACAGCGGCTTTCAACAGGTTCTGGAACAGATCAATTTCATAGTTGGCATGCACACCCTGTAGGACCGCAGCCACGCGCTCCAGACCCATACCCGTATCAACAGAAGGCGCAGGGAGTGGGTGCATCTGGCCGTCTGCGCTGCGGTTGTACTGCATAAAGACCACGTTCCAGATCTCGATAAAACGATCGCCATCTTCTTCTGGGCTGCCGGGCGGGCCACCCCAGATATGCTCACCGTGATCGTAAAAAACCTCAGTACAAGGACCACAAGGCCCCGTATCGCCCATCGCCCAGAAGTTATCAGAAGCATAGCGCGCGCCTTTATTGTCACCTATGCGAATAATCCGCTCGGCTGGCAAGCCGATTTCTTCATTCCAGATGGCGAAGGCTTCATCATCCTCGGCATAGATCGTCACCAGCAGCTTTTCTTGCGGCAGCTTCACCACGCCAGTCAGAAACTCCCACGCATAGTGAATCGCTTCTTTTTTGAAGTAATCGCCGAAGCTGAAGTTACCCAGCATCTCAAAGAAGGTATGGTGGCGCGCGGTATAGCCGACATTCTCAAGATCGTTATGCTTTCCGCCTGCACGCACACACTTTTGCGATGAAGTAGCACGCACATAACCACGCTGCTCTTGCCCAAGAAAACAGTCTTTAAACTGATTCATGCCAGCGTTGGTGAATAAAAGGGTGGGATCGTTATGGGGGACCAGTGAACTCGAAGGCACGAGGGTGTGCCCTTTGGATTGGAAGAACCTTAAAAAGGCTTCACGAATTTCAGCACTCTTCATCTTTTTTCTCTCATTGGCAGCGAGCCATGATTCAAGCCTGATCCTGCCAGTGAAGGCCTCGTGCTCAAACCAAACAACTCAGAGGTAGTCAGCTATTGCGCTGCATTATACGGGGTTCTCTGGCTCAAATACAGCCGCGTAGATCTGCTCCGCTGTAAAACCACGACTGGCCAAAAAGCGTTGCATTTTGGCGGCTTGGCGGCGATCGACAGGCAGTTCATGGCCGAATTTTTGGCGGCGTACACGCTGGACCTGACGCAACCACAAGGGCGCGAGACGTGCTAAGTGAGGCTGGGTGATCTCAGTCGCTAATTGATGCTGGGCGAAGGCCTGCTGCAACTTCAACAACCCCTTACCTTGGCGAAGAAGGCGTTCTGTCAAACTAGCAGCAAATCGCTCATCGCTTTGCCAGCCTTGTGATTGCAGCTGAAAAAGCAGTTGAGCAAGATGGCAAGATTGCTCATCTTGGTGGAGAAAGGCGGGCGGGGAAAAGCCGGGGCGACCCCAGCGATGCTGATCTGCTTCTTTTAAGCGCTGCATCAGCTCATGCGCACTCTGTTCGCGGCGCGTCAGTAAACGCAAGGCCTTGGCTTCTAAAGCAGCATACCAGTGCTGCACTTCTGCCCCAGCAAACTGGGGCAGAGGATCAGAGCTATTCGTCATCCAACGGTGGGAGCTCTTCTTCTGGCAGGTCAACCGCTGCTGGCTTATCCCCCACCGGTGCTAAGAGCTGCGCACGAACACCCGCCTCGATCTCTTGCATCACTTCTGGGTGGTCCTCAAGATACTGGGCGGCATTCGCCTTACCTTGACCGATTTTCGTGCCCTGATAGCTGTACCAAGCACCGGCTTTTTCAACCAACTTACACTGGACACCAAGATCGATCACCTCACCAGCATGATAGATCCCCTTACCATAAAGGATCTGGAATTCAGCTTGCTTGAAAGGAGGAGAAACCTTGTTCTTGACGACCTTGACACGCGTTTCGTTACCGGTGACTTCATCGCCCTGCTTCACCGCACCAATACGACGAATATCAAGACGGACAGAGGCATAGAACTTCAGCGCATTACCACCAGTCGTGGTTTCAGGCGAACCAAACATCACGCCGATTTTCATACGAATCTGGTTGATAAAAATCACTAAGCAGTTGGCATTTTTAATATTGCCGGTGATTTTACGCAGCGCCTGAGACATCAAACGCGCTTGCAAGCCGACGTGTGAGTCGCCCATTTCACCTTCGATTTCAGCCTTGGGCGTCAAGGCAGCAACCGAGTCAACAATCAATACATCCACTGCACCGGAGCGAACGAGGGAGTCGGTAATTTCCAGCGCCTGCTCACCATTATCTGGCTGTGATACCAGCAGATCATCCAGATTCACACCCAGTTTTTCTGCGTAGATCGGGTCCAGTGCATGCTCAGCATCAATAAAAGCACAGGTTTTGCCTTGCTTTTGCGCCTCAGCAATCACCGATAGAGTCAGCGTGGTTTTACCTGAGGACTCAGGACCATAGATTTCAACGATCCGTCCATAAGGCAGGCCACCGATACCGAGCGCAATATCCAAACCCAAAGAGCCTGTTGAGACTGAGGGCATCACCACACGTGGCTGCTCACCCATGCGCATCACTGCGCCCTTGCCAAACTGGCGCTCGATTTGCCCTAGTGCGGCGCTGAGTGCCTTCTGGCGGTTTTCATCTATAGCCATGTTGATATCCTTCCAAGTTCTACATATAAAGAAGCAAAAAACCTGCGACTGATTCTATGCAAAGACTGTATAAGATACCAGCCTTTTCTTACAAACCCTTGGCAGCTTCCGCTTCAAGCTCGGCAACAAAAATAGCCAACAGGCGATCAATACTGGCCTCACGGATAGCATGACGCGATCCGCTCAGTTGGCAAGACAAGGCATGCTGTTGATCAGCGCTGCCCCAAGCCAGCCACACCAGCCCCACCGGCTTCTCGGGCGTTCCACCAGCAGGGCCAGCCACGCCACTCGTCGCTAAAGCCCAATCCGTTCCGGCTGCCCGACATGCGCCAGCGACCATCGCCTTCACGACCGACTCACTGACAGCACCTTCACGCTCCAGCAGGCTTGGCTCCACACCCAAGCAGTGCGTTTTGGCCGCATTGGAGTAGGTCACCCAACCGCATTCAAACCAGGCTGAACTGCCAGGCTGCTCTGTGAGCGCCTGCGCCACTCCACCGCCCGTACAGGACTCGGCCGTGGCGACCTTTTGTTGACGCTGCGTTAGCTGCTCAGCCAACTGAGCAATCCATAATTCACGTGTCATGCTGCGCCTCCTCTGATCTTCTGTTGTACAAGCCCACACAAGGCCAACGACCGAGACACCTGCTCGCTCAGGCAGTACAAGCATCCACTGGTGAGTTAAGCTATGCTTGCATCACACAGGATCAAGACGCTGGAGAAGCTATGGCCCAAGCAGAAATCACCCTTCGCGACGCCCACCTTGAATTGACTCCGACTCTAGCGCAAGTGATCGACTTGCGTCTAGTTGCGCCGACTTTATTCGTCCACCACACACTCGAGGTCTACGAGCTGCAACAACTGATCTCCAGCTTGCTCCTGAGCCTGCCTGATCTCCCTGAGCGTTTGCGCCTCACTCTGGATGAAAAAATCTGGCGGCAGCCCTGCCGTTATCTTTATTTTGCGGCCACCAAAGACGCCCACACCCTCGCCAACCAACTGCCAATTGATGCTCTGGCCGCACTCTGCTGGTTTATGCAGGATGAAGCCTTTCGCTTATGGCTACAAAAGACCATATCGCGCCGCAAACACCAAGCCGTAATCGATGCAGAGCGCCTCTACGCCTGCTCGCCTGAACAGGCCTCAGCCGAACACTTAGCAGCAGGTCGTGCCGCCATCGAAGCCTATCTACGTGCGGCCGCAGATTTAAATCTGCTCCACCCGATTCACCCTTGGCAGCCTGGCCCTTCTTGCGATCTGATCACTTCACAACAAGAAATTCGTCTTCATCAACCCGACTACGCACTGAGCTTTATTTCACGCCAAGCAGGTTATCGCCTGAGCTGGATCACGCCGGGGCTGATCATTCACCTGCATTGCTCTCAGCAACAAATCAGTGCGCTGCTCAAATCCAGTCTTCAAATGATGCAGATCTTCGCTGCGCCACGACGCCATGATCTCTCAGAGCTGATTCAGCTAGGCCGAAACCTACAACAGCAACGCTTCGCCTTAGCTTCACGAGATTGGGTACGCCAGCTGGAGAAAACTCCGGTGACCTCCCTAGGCTGGCTCCTCTGGCTGCTGCCCAATCCAGAATGGCTTCAACGCTGCCTAGCGGATCTCAACAAAGAACGACGCGCCGAACTCGAAGCGCAGATCGATCACAACACCCATCTCTGGCCCCAGCCTGATCTTGCACCAGAGCTGGTTTTAGCACGTGTTGAACAAGCGCTACTCCAGTTGCATCAAGCCTAAAAGCCGCCTCAGCCTGCTCAGTGCTAGACAGATGCGACTGAGCATGGCTGAATCACCGCTTGATATCATCCCTCTCTATTTTTCGCGACAAAAGTTGAATGATCATTCAACTTCGTCTAACATCTATGCTAATTGAACGTTCAATCAATATTATGACCAAAACGAAAATCAAGGACACACGCCGTCAGCAGCTGATCCAAGCCAGCCTCGAATCCATCGCTGAATTAGGCCTGCAGAACACGACCATTCTGACCATCAGCCGTCGTGCTGGCCTGTCTTCCGGCATCATCAGCCATTACTTTGGTGGAAAACAGGGGCTCATAGAAGCCGCCCTACGCTATTTGATGGCACAGCTGGGGCAAGATCTGCGCCAACGCTTACAGCAGGGTGAAGTCAGCCCTGAGCAAAGACTCAACGCGATTATTGAAGCCAACTTCACTGATTTTCAGCGTTCAGATTTGGCCACACGCACTTGGCTTAGTTTTTGGGCGCGCTCCATGCATGAGCCTGGCTTGCAGCGCTTGCAGCAAATCAACAACGCACGCCTGTACAGCAATATTCGCTATGCCTTTGCGCTGAAGCTGAACGCCGAGGCCGCAACCGATGCCGCCCGTCAGCTTGCCGCCATGATCGATGGTTTCTGGTTACGCAGCGCGCTCAGCCTCGACCCTCAAGAGGGCTTCAGTGCCGGTGAGCGTCTGTGCAAGCAATTTGCCCTCACTGCCTTGGCAGAAGGCACTTAAACTTATTGGAGTTCCTATGTCTTTACCGCGTTACTTAAACTATATCCATGGTCAACCGCTGGCCAACGCCTCAGGCGAAACCTTCACGGTGATCAACCCTGCGACAGGCCAAGCCATCTATGAAGTCGAAGTGGCCGATGACAAAATCCAACAGGCTGCGATGGAATCAGCCCAGCAGGGTTTCGCAACCTGGTCGGCCATGAGTGGAATGCAACGCGGTCGTATTCTGCAACGCGCCGTCGCCCTGCTGCGCGAGCGCAATGATCAGCTCGCAGAAATTGAGGTGCGTGATACAGGCAAACCCTGGCAAGAAGCCGTGGCTGTTGATGTGGTCACGGGGGCCGACTCGATTGAATACTTTGCTGGTTTGGCCGCTTCGATCGAAGGCCAGCAACAAGACCTAGGTGGTGATTTTTACTATACACGCCGCGAGCCTCTGGGCATCTGCGCCGGTATTGGTGCGTGGAACTATCCCCTGCAAATCGCTTGCTGGAAATCAGCTCCTGCGCTGGCTGCAGGCAATGCAATGCTCTTCAAGCCCTCAGAAGAGACCCCCTTAGGCGCACTCAAACTGGCTGAAATCTTCACCGAAGCCGGTCTGCCTGATGGCGTATTTAACGTGGTGCAAGGCGATGGCCGTGTCGGTGCTTGGCTCACGCATCATCCTCAGATTGCCAAGGTCTCCTTTACCGGCGAAGTCGGTACCGGCAAGAAGGTCATGGCTGCTGCCGCTACTAGTCTCAAAGAAGTCACCATGGAACTCGGTGGCAAATCGCCGCTGATTATTTTTGATGATGCCGATCTTGAAAACGCAGTTTCTGCAGCCTTGCTGGGCAACTTCTACACCCAAGGCGAGATCTGCACCAATGGCACGCGTGTTTTTGTGCAACAAGGCATCTATGCGGCCTTTCAGCAGCGACTCTTAGAGCGCACCGAGCAGAATATTCGCCTGGGCGATCCAATGGACCCCGCCACCAACTTTGGTGCGCTGATTTCAGCCCAGCATCGTGATCTGGTGATGCACTATATCCACAAGGGCACCGAGGAAGGCGCACGCTTGATCACTGGCGGACAGGCTGTTCAACCAGCTGGCTGTGAAGGCGGTTATTTCGTCCAACCCACCATCTTTGCTGATTGTCAGGATCAGATGACCATCTGCCGTGAAGAAATTTTTGGGCCGGTGATGTCTTTGCTGCCGTTTAGCGAAGAAGAAGAGGTGATCCAGCGTGCCAATCAGGTTGATGTGGGTCTGGCAGCTGGGGTGTTCACCCAAGATATTCGCCGCGCACATCGCGTTATCCACCAGCTGCAAGCCGGTATCTGCTGGATTAACAGCTATGGTGCCTCACCCGCTGAGATGCCTGTCGGTGGCTACAAGCTCTCTGGTATTGGGCGTGAGAATGGGCGCGTCACTCTCGATCACTATACGCAGATCAAGGCCGTCTATGTCGGCATGACTGATCTGGAGAGCCCCTTCTAATGAACACGTCTGAATTTGATTACATTATTGTGGGAGCGGGTTCAGCAGGTTGCGTTCTGGCCAACCGTTTGACAGAAGATGAAAACACCCGCGTGCTGCTGCTCGAAACCGGCGGCAGTGATCGCAGTATTTTCATTCAAATGCCAACGGCTTTATCGATTCCGATGAATACCGAGAAGTATGCCTGGCAGTTTGAAACCCAGCCAGAACCCGGCCTAGATGGTCGCCGGATGCACTGCCCACGTGGCAAGGTGCTGGGCGGCTCTTCCTCGATCAACGGCATGGTCTATGTGCGGGGTCATGCGCGCGATTTTGATGAATGGGAGACCGAGGGCGCTCAAGGCTGGAACTACGCCGCCTGCCTGCCCTACTTCAAGAAAGCCGAAACCTGGGCCTTTGGCGGCAATGCCTATCGTGGTGACAGCGGTCCTCTGGGCGTCAACAATGGCAACCAGATGCAAAACCCTCTTTATCAGGCTTTTATTGATGCCGGTGTTGAGGCAGGTTATTTCGCCACAGATGATTATAACGCTGCGCAACAAGAAGGCTTTGGCCCCATGCATATGACGGTCAAAAATGGACGCCGCTGGTCAACGGCCAATGCCTATTTGCGCCCAGCGATGCAACGCGCCAATCTGAAGGTGATCACCAAGGCGTTAGTCAGACGTGTCTTGCTTGATGGTAAAAAAGCCATTGGCGTTGAATACGAGCAGAGCGGCCAGGTGCATCAAGTCCATGCGCATCGCGAAGTGCTGCTCAGCGCGGGTTCGATTGGCTCTCCTCATTTATTGCAACTGTCTGGCATTGGCCATCCAGAGGTGCTCCAGGCAGCGGGGATTCAAGTGCATCATCCCCTCCCCGGTGTTGGTGAGAACCTACAAGATCACCTCGAATTCTATTTTCAATATCGCTGCACCCAGCCAGTTTCTCTGAACAGAAAGCTGGGCTTATGGAGCCGCTTTAAAATCGGTGCCAGCTGGATTCTGACTAAAAAAGGACTGGGTGCCACCAACCACTTTGAGTCCTGTGGTTTTATTCGCTCCAAAGTCGGTGTGGAGTGGCCAGATCTGCAATACCACTTCTTGCCTGCGGCCATGCGCTATGACGGCAAAGAAGCCTTTGCTGGCGATGGTTTCCAGCTGCATATCGGCCATAACAAACCGAAGAGCCGCGGCTGGGTCAGAGTCACATCGGCCGATCCGCGCCAGCCGCCAGAGATCCAGTTCAACTATTTGCAGGCGGAAGAAGACCGCGCTGGATTCCGTGCCTGTGTGCGTCTCACGCGCGAAATCATCAACCAGCCAGCCATGGATGCCTTTCGTGGTGCCGAGATCCAACCCGGTGAGCAGGTGCAAACAGATGACGAGATCGATGCTTTTGTCCGTCAGGCTGTCGAAAGCGCCTATCACCCCTCCTGTTCTTGCAAGATGGGGCAGGATGCTTTGGCTGTCGTCGATGAGCAAGGCAAGGTTCACGGCCTTGAGGGGCTGCGTGTGGTGGATTCATCCATCTTCCCCACGATTCCCAATGGCAACCTGAATGCCCCGACCATCATGGTCGCTGAAAAACTGGCGGACGCCATCCGTGGCCGCCAACCTCTGGAGGCTTCCCCAGCCCCCGTCATCATGGATGCTGCATGGCAGGAACGCCAAAGACCCGGCAAGCCACAACGCGCCTAGCGCACAAGGCTTTCCACCCCTGAGCTGCAAACCATCAGCAAGGCACAATGCGCTTGTGTGTTGTGCCCTTGTCTGAGCCGTCCAACCTGCGGTGGTTTGTGTCCGATTCGAATGAGCGCAAGTTTCAATAGAGGAGGAACACCATGCTGTTTCGACAGATGATTGACCGTTTATACAGGAGGCGAGCATGACACTTTGGTTATCCGCCGGCCTGTTATTCACCTTTGCCACTATCTTGTTTGTTTTGATCAAGTGGTGGAATCTAGAATGCGTTGGCGTCACCCCAGTACGTACCCTGACGTTTATCGCCATTTTGTTTACTTCTGGCCTTGATGTGGGCCTGATTATGTTTCCCCTCACTGAATTTGGCAGCTATGCGGATCTCACCGCCAGCCCTGAATACAGCTTCGCGAACCCCTTAGCCATCGAGTTTGGTTTCTGGGCGTTCTTAATCTGGGGTTTTTACTTCTTGACCTGCTTTTACTTCTGCATCATTGAGCCTCGGGTCAAGTTTTTTGAAATCCCAGTGGTTAAGATCGTCAACAACTTGGTGATTATCGGCACCTGTGCCTTTACCGCCTTCTTATTGCTCGTTAATCTGCCCTGGTATCTGCCGCAAATCGGCGATGGCGAAAGTATCCGTCCCATTTTTTATCTGATCGTGATCGCCGCCATCACTCTGGCAGTCTATTCCAGCAGCCAGTTGCGCTTTGTGCGGATTCTCAGCCTCGGCTCTTCGTTGATGTTTATCGCGCTGATTATCGCGATGGGGCTTTATGCCTTTAGCGGTGAATCAGGATCACCCAGTGATTTTGTCGCCACTGCGGGCTTGATTGGAGACTACTTTGGCAATCTGCACCACTTTATGCTGCCGCTGAATGACTACCATGAGTTTTACCTCTTCTGGTGGTTCTCTTGGAGCATCATGATCGGGCAGTTTACCGCGCGCTTTGTCGGTGGATTGAAAACATGGCAGCTATTTATCGCCATGCTGGCCTTCCCCTCTTTGGCGATCGGCACCTGGTTTACCGTGCTCTACTACTACCATGCAGAAGGCTTGCAAATTAATAGCCTCGTCAATCTGGCCATGATCTCGGTCGGGATTTTGATGGTGATCAACTCGCTCGATTCGTTGATTCGCCTGTATACCGAAAATCTCAAGCTGACCACCCGTGAACTCGGCAAGCCACGCTACTTTATCGGCAACTTTGTTGCGATGTGCGGGCTTACCCTGTTGTTCCAGCTTGATTTTCTCCGTATTCATTGGGTCGGCGCGCTGGTGATCGCGCTCTACTTCAGCTGCTTTGCCTACATCTTGCTGCGCAAGCGCCAACAGGTCAGCGCCATCCAGGCCTCACCGAAGGAAAATACGCTCGACTTTAGCAAGTTCGAACTCGCCAATTAAAAATCGACACGGCTTGACCTTGAGAAGCATCTCATCAGGTGCTTCTTTTTTTTATTTCAACTCAGGACTTTGGCTGATGCCTTCACAATCTGCTGTTTCTTCTTCACTACGCCTTGGTGATCCTTG
Source organism: Marinospirillum sp. (assembly GCA_007119985.1). Classification (GTDB taxonomy): domain Bacteria; phylum Pseudomonadota; class Gammaproteobacteria; order Pseudomonadales; family Halomonadaceae; genus Marinospirillum. Next base: position 6,677 of record SKOQ01000120.1, on the reverse strand, counting down.
GGTGATGCTACTGAGCTGTAGCTTCATTGTTCTTTTTCTTGGATTCTCTGCCTATGATCTGCAGTGGACCGCGCAGCTGATTGCGCAAGGCTTTACCTGGACAGCCAAAAGTCTAGGCACCTACTTTCAGCTTTTGCTGCTGCTGACTTTTTTCATTGCCCTCGGCATTGCGTTTTCACCCGCTGGATCAGCGCGCATCGGTAAAAAAAGTCAGCCTGATCTTGGCCGCTTTCAATGGTTGTCGATGATTATGTGTACCCTACTGGCTGGAGGCGGTGTTTTCTTTGCCGCAGGTGAGCCGGTCTATCATTTTGTGGTGACACCTCCCGCCTTCACTCATGCCGCCGCCACTCCAGAGGCTGTAGCACCAGCACTAGCCCAGTCTTTTATGCATTGGGGCTTTTTGGCTTGGGGCGTCTTGGGCACGCTTGCCGCACTGGTTTTGGCACAAGCGCATTATGTTCAAGGCCAGCCCCTCCAGCCGCGCACGCTGCTCTACCCAGTTTTTGGCGAGAAGATCATGCAAGGCAAAGCAGGCAGCCTAGTGGATAGCATCTGCATTATCGCTGTCGTGGCAGGCACCGTCGGCCCGATCGGTTTTTTAGCCACCCAAGTCAGCCTCGGACTTGAACAGCTGCTAGGACTGGAGCAAAGCCTAGGTAGCCAACTTGGCGTTTTACTGCTGCTGGCCTGTATCTATGTCATCTCAGCTTTAACAGGAATTCATCGCGGCATCCAGATCCTCAGTCGATTTAATGTGCTGCTGGCATTGGGCATTGCGGCGGTGATCTTCCTGTTTGGCCCCAGCCTGTTTTTATGGAATAGCTGGTTTCAAGGCTTTGGTACCTATTTAAGCTCTTTTATGACCCTAGCCACAACGACAGCAGAAACCGCCCCAGCCTGGTGGATGCAGTGGTGGACGGTGTTTTTCTTTGCTTGGTTTATTGGCTATGGCCCGCTGATGGCCATCTTTGTCGCTCGCATCTCCCAAGGCCGAACGATTAGAGAAATGCTCCTTGCTGTCAGTATCATGGCACCCATCGCGACCACCTTCTGGTTTACACTACTAGGCGGTTCAGGTATCTACTACCAGCTGCATGGCATCATTGATCTGACTGAAGCCTTGCAAGCCTTCCAGTTTGATGTGGCCACACTCACCATTGCGCAGGCGCTCCCTGGCGGCCTGGGTATGGCGATAGCGATCTTGATTCTAACCATGATTTTTGTTGCCACCACGGGGGATTCAATGAGCTATGCGATCGCTGTTGTCGGGACAGGGCATGATCAGCCTAGTCCAGGTTTACGCGCCTTTTGGGGTATTACGCTCGCTCTGATGGCTGGTGTACTCCTGCTGATGGGGGCAGGGCAAATCAGTGCACTCCAGCAGTTTATTGTCATTACGGCCATCCCTGTGTCACTGGTTTTACTGCCCAGCCTCTATCTAGGCCCCAAAGCCGCCTATGCTATGGCTCGGGATCAAGGCATACTGCGTGATTGAAGCAGAGCCAGCTCATTAGCCACAAAAACGCTCTAGCGCATAGGGAGCCATCGATATCGCCGTTGGCTCCTTCTCCATCATCTGCCCGATCAACTGACCTGTCAGCGGACCTAACGTAAAGCCTTGATGCCCATGCCCAAAGGCTGTCCACAAACCCGTTTGAGAAGCCACAGGGCCGATGACTGGTTTCATATCCGGTAGGCAAGGGCGTGAGCCAAACCAGGGAGTGGCTTCCAGACGTTCACCTAAGGGAAAAAGGCCACGCGCCACCTGCTCTGCGGCGGCTAACTGGGCAAAATTGGGCGCGGTCTCTAAACCGCTCAGCTCGGCACCACTGGTCAAACGGATACCAGCCTGCATCGGCGCCAAAAGATAGCCGACCTCAGCATCCATCACCCAATGGTGCAAGGGATGCTCGCTGGCATAGTGCATGTGATAACCCCGCTTGGAAAAGAGCGGCACATGCAAGCCTAAACGGGCGAGCCAATGAGCAGACCAAGGCCCCAGTGCGATCACCAACTGCTCGCTGCTCACTTTCTGCTGGCCGGTGCTCACTTCCCACTGCTGGCCTTGACGACAGATGCTCTGGATATCCGCTTTCACCAGCTCTCCGCCCGCTCGTACAAAATCAGCGGCATAGGCCTTCACTAACGCAGCTGGATCGCGCGCGGTCCACGGCTGAGTCCAGTGAATCGCGCCTTTTAACTCTGTTGACAGATGCGGCTCGCACTGCGCTAACGCGGCCTGATCCAACAACTGATACTCCACGCCATACTGCTGATCCTGCTCCGCTAAGCCTGCTTCGGCCTCCAAAGCCGCCGTCGTACGAAAAACTTCAAGATAGCCTTCACGGCGGATTAAATGCTCAGCGCCCGCCGCCTGAATCATCTTTTCATGGGTTTCCAAGGCTTGCTGAATTAAAGCTGCATACTGAGGCTGTATCTTGGCATAGCGTCCAGCAGCAGAGCTCTGCCAGTAACCAAACAATGGACGCGCTGACTTGAGCACATCCAAAGGGCGATAACGAATATCTACGGCACGATTGGGCGCAACCCGTAGCAAAGTGGATAAATCACGCGGAAAGGCATAAGGACGAACAGCTTCACGCTGGATAATGCCCGCATTCCCATAAGAAGTTTCTTCGCCGGGCGCACGCCGATCCACCAGTCGCACAGCATAGCCACGCTGCTGCAAGTGCCAAGCCACACTCACACCGACCATTCCCGCGCCTAAAACAGTGATTTCTTGTGCCACCGAAAACTCCTTCATCTGAATGTCATATTGCCAACAATAAAACACCATTGGGTTCAGTTAATCAAGCGAAAGCCAGCTAGGGCCTGTAAACGGCGCAGTAGAAAAATAAAGACGTTCAGCAAAAGAAGAGGCCAATCACCTGCAAGATAATCAAAACAGCACAAAATCAAAGGGTTTGCGCTTTAAGGTTGGGTTTGGTAAAAAGAGCACAGCAAGAAGCTTCACCTTATCGCAGGATGCATATCACCCTCACCTCATCCACTGGTACGCCAGCCTGCCCAATTTAAAACCATCTGCACGCGACAGAACAGGTAGGATCATGCCGAATAAAAACCAGTGCGATAGCAGCAAGTCGATGGCAGACATTGTCACAGACGCCGCGATCAAGAAAGAAAAGCTAGAGCAAGAATTTGCGACTCTGCCAGACACGATCATCTACGGAGTCGTTGGGGCGAATGGACCAAGTGCAGGAAACTCGCCTCCTCATCAAGAGTGGTCTTTAATCTTCTCTCTCATCGCTTGGAAAGAAGCCGGAGGCAAGATAAACCCTTCACGGCTTATTGTCTCCAAGCAGCTAGCGAATGGAGAGCTCCAAGCCATTCAAGACAGTGTTAAAAAAGAATCTCTCGTCCAATTAAAAGTCAAACTATCAAGAGTCAGCCCTTTCGGTGATGCAAGAGCACAGCTCATATCGATTCTAAATCCACCAGATGATACCGAGCTCAAAGCGGTGCTCGAACAATATAAATCGCCAGTTGAAATCACACACCCTGAGTTTGGTCTCCTCACTTTTAACCGCTCGCTAAACTGGTTTGAAGGCTCGATAAACTGGATGGGCCAGCCAGTGAGAGTGTCAATATCAGTGGATGAAGAAAACGCCTCTATCGCATCTAGTATCAAAACGCTAGAAGCGCTTTATCGCCATACGAGTGACTGGTCAAAAAAAATCACCGACTATGCTGTCGCTGAACTTCTAGATCTAAAAAATGAGAGCTGGCGAACAGAGGATCAAGAAGAAGTCACAGCTTCAGCTTTCGCCCAGGCGATGCAGCTTGAATCCATCACGGTGGATTCTGATGGGGAGTTTGAATTCTGGCATCATGATGGTGATTTATTTTGGGGGCATTCGATTCTGATTACAGGATCTCTCGCTGAAGGCCCTCTGGATGCAGATATACCAGGCTAGTAATGTATAGTGCAATCCTGTCAACTTCAGCTCGTTCACTCACCAAATAACAAAGGCAATACAATGAGCATGATGATGTATGGAAATATGATTTGGCTGGTTGTAGAAAGTAACGATTTAGAAGGTGTTGTCGACCATCTGAAAGGCGAAATGAGTATTACATCTATCAGCAATTTGCAGTCTCTTGACGAGATTAAATTGATCTGGAGAAGCACTCACTTGGTTGTCGCAGATCTTGGTGGGCTGATCTATATTGGCGGCTGGGGTTTGCCATTTTGGCAACAAGGTCACTGGGATCGCATGGCCATTCTGGATGCAAGCCTCAGTAACCTGACTGAGTTCACCGCGAGATTAAGCCAAAAATTTGGGACTAGCTATGGCTTTGGCGACGATCAAGGTGGAATATACAACTTCTGGTTCATCGCAAAACGCGGTCAAATCACAAGAAAATATGCGGTGTATCATGATGGAGATGGAGAATATGATCAAAACTTCATCTCAGCAGGAGAACCAACCGAGGCCGAGATACAAGCGGCCCAACACTGTCGTATCAACGGTCTATCAACAAGTGGCGGCTTTCCGAGTGCAACGAGTATTCGCCAAATAGCGACGCACTGGGTCTTGAATCCGCAGCTCTTTTCACAAAGGTTAGTTAAAGCCAAGCTGATTGGCTTAAATGGAACCTGAAAAGCTTGGAGGCATGATCTGCTCGCAAAACGATCAATGCAACAGATGGAAGCAGCTTAACGCCTAATAATGATAAAAGGATGCTTTGTGTTGGTGACAACAGACAACCCCTTGGAACACGCACTCATCTTGGCCGCAGACGAGCCAGCACATCGGCCTCATTTTTACACCATCCTGATGGATTCACAGGTGTATCTACTTGGAACGACAGAAATCCAAGGCACAGAAAAAAAGGTGAACTTGAAAGCCGGAAGTAAAGTGCAAATACAGCACTGGCAAAAACCCGACGGCTCACCTGTGATCCCCTTCTTTTCTTCGCTTGAAGTCCTACAAAAATCGATAGCCACTGAAGAAGCCTATCTCGTCTTACCGGTGCGTACATTCTTTGAAATGACACGAGGAGCGAGATTATTTCTTAACCCTCAATCTGATTACGGCAAGGAGTTTTCACCAAATGAAGTCGAGCAGCTATTTGGACAACTGGGTTGAAAATTACCGGCTCCCTCAGGGTTCATACTAAAACGCAGCCAAAACCAAAACCCCAGATTCTGAGCATCTGAGCGCGCTTTAAAAAAACTCATCCCTTTGGCGGAAAACGAAATGTATGCGTTTATTCCAGCGACCCGTGTAGGGAGGGGAAGTGGCTGCTAGAGAACCGGTAAAAAGTAGATATCACAACACGCATAGAAATGTTAGCGGATCTAGAAGAGCCGAGCATTCATATCATGCGTTAGGGTGAGTCAATGAGTGAGAAGAGTGCAAAATCTGAGGGATATACAAAGTAAAAGCAAGCGTCATTTATGGAGGCAGCCCCTACCAGCCACATCTCGGCACACACATCCACTGCTACCGTTGCTCCCTTCCGGGCCTGGCGGGGTTCACAATTTCGTGTTGCGAGAGAACCAATAGGAGCTACCATAAACACGTAACTCTTTAAAACGGCCACAAGATTAACAGTCCAAAGAGCAAAAAGCAAGAATATCAGCTAAAATAACAATTCCATCAATAGCTTATTCTCAGCGTTCACTCTAGGGTCATCCATGCTACGCCTTGATCAACTCCTTGTTCACCAACAACTTGCTGCCACTCGAACTCAAGCTGCAAAAATGCTAGAGCAAGGCCGCGTCTATTTGAATAAAGGTGGACATTGGCAGGTTGCAAGCAAGCCGGGGTTAAAGCTGCCTGAAGAGACTCTACTGAGGGTTGAGGCAGCGGAAGAAGACCAGTATGTCTCTCGTGGCGCGCTCAAGCTTAAAGCAGCGATAGAAGCTGGATCGATTCAAGTTCACAATCAAATAGCTTTAGATATAGGACAATCAACAGGAGGCTTTACTGACTACCTGCTGCAAGCGGGTGCCGCATCAGTGGTCGGCATTGATGTTGGGCATAGTCAGCTTCACCCCCGCCTCCAGGGTGACCATCGAGTGCGCGCTTTGGAAAAGGTCAATGCACGTTATTTGACACCTGATCAGCTTCTCTCAGCCCAGCTACCGGCCAAGTATGGACTCATAGTGATGGATATCTCCTTTATCTCACAAACACTGGTTTTACCCCAATGCCCTAATCTGATGGCAGATCAAGGCTGGCTCATTACCCTTGTGAAGCCTCAGTTTGAGGTAGGAAAGGAGTATATCAATAAGCATGGTTTAGTGACGGATACTCGCCTCTATGAAGCGGTAAGAAGCAAGATAGAGAGCCAGATACTCAGCTTGGGACTGAGCCTGAGAGGATGGCTCGCCAGCCCAATCCAAGGCGGTGACGGTAATTACGAATTTCTGTGTATGGCACAAAAGATTTCGTAATCAGAAGAAGATAATAGTTAGATCTGGTAGATAAAAAACAAATGGCGGCAGTCGAGATCTATTAGATTAGCCTTCTAAATACTGCCGCCGTTCCATGGTTTTAAAATGGCTGATAAACCGCCCTAAAAACAAAAAACCCAGCTTTTAAGGGCTGGGTTGATTGTTTAAATAAGTGCCTGACGATGACCTACTTTCACATGGGGAGGCCCCACACTATCATCGGCGCTGAGAGGTTTCACTACTGAGTTCG
>SKOQ01000231.1 GCA_007119985.1 Marinospirillum sp. | reverse complement strand
GAAGCCTCTGATTAACTACTGCGCTTGGTGATGCTGCGTTGAAATTGGCCTCAAAATGCTCATTTACTCCGTGTAAACTCCGCTTTTTCGATCAATTTCGCCTTGCCTGACCTGTGCTCGTGACGTTGATCAGAGGTTCCCTAAGAATCTAAAAACGAGACAACAAAAAACCCGCACTTGGCGGGTTTTTTTATTTTAGCTTGGAGCTAAAACTTAGATCACTTGGATCTTAGCAGCTTGTTTGCCTTTAGGACCAGTGGTCACTTCAAAGGAAACTTTTTGGTTCTCAGCCAGAGTTTTGAAACCCTGAGCTTGAATTTCAGAGAAGTGAGCAAACAGATCGTCGCCACCGTCGTCTGGAGTAATGAAGCCAAAGCCTTTAGTGTCGTTGAACCACTTAACTGTACCAGTTGCCATATCAAACATTCCTATTTCTTTGTTGATTTTTTGAGTATTCGCAGATACTCGGTGATGCGGGAATCAAGATAGTACTCATGACGAACTGATGTTACCGATGATTCGATGACAACCTTGTTACGACACTACTCTTTGCTACCTTGCTGCCTACGAGTCCTAGACTGATCTATTTCCCCAGCCGCGTCAAGTAGATTTTGCGTTGTTTCTTCTTGCCATTGCACAGGGAGGTGACCCTGCTCAATGAAGGCTAACTTAGCGCTGCGTTTGAGCTTTTTAATACGCCCTTCCGCCTGAAGAGCAGAACGATGTGAGCCCACTGGGACAGCAAAAACCAACTCTAAAGGCCCACGGCCACGCAAGGCCTTAGCTGTCTTCGGGCCATTCGCCTGATGTTCAGCAAAGCGCCGCTCTACATCGAGCGTAATCCCCGTATAAAGCGCACCCTGTGCTTGGCGAATCACATAGATCCACCAGCAAGACGAAGAAGCTGATTTCACAGTTTTGCGTTTTGCTTCAATTGGGCTTCTTGATAGGCCGTTTCTGCCAGATCACGATCTGAGAAACCAATCAGATAGAGGATGGCATCTAAACCCAAGGTCGATAGCGCATGGCGTGCAGTTTGACGCACCAAAGGCTTAGCACGAAAAGCGATGCCCAGCCCAGCCAAACCCAGCATAGGTAAGTCATTCGCACCATCGCCAACCGCAATGGATTGATCGAGATTGATGCCCTCTTGTGCCGCAATTTCTTGCAGTAGTTCTGCTTTACGCTGACCATCCACTATTCGGCCAGTCACGCGGCCGGTCACGCGGCCATTTTCTATTTCCAGATCGTTGGCATGGACCTCATCAATGCCCAGCTTCGCCTGTAGATATTCACCAAAATAGGTAAAGCCACCTGATAAAATGGCCGTGCGATAACCCAAGCGCTTCAACGTACGCACCAACTGCTCCGCCCCTTCGGTAATCGGCAAGCGCTGTGCTATGCGTTCTAAAACCTGCGCATCAAGGCCCTTGAGCAAGGCGACTCGCGCTTTAAAACTCTCATTGAAGTCCAGCTCGCCACACATAGCGCGCTCTGTAATCTCAGCCACCTGCTCGCCCACACCAGCTTCTCGCGCCAGCTCATCAATGACCTCCGCTTCGATCAGCGTTGAATCCATATCAAACACGACCAAGCGGCGATTACGGCGATAAATATTGTCTTCTTGCACGGCGATATCGATTTCCAGTTCACCGGCCAAAGCCAGAAAATGGCGGCGCAGCTCAGCGGGGTCATCGACTTCACCTCGCACGGAAAACTCAACACAGGCGCGTCGTGGCTGATCTAACTGCTGCAAGCTCACGCGACCCGATAAACGGTGGATACGATCAATATTCAACCCATTGGCCGCAACCGTTTGGGTCACGCGCGCAATCTGATGCGCGGTAATCTGTGGCCCCAGCAAAGTCACGATATAGCGCTTCTTCCCCTGCCCACCAACCCACTGCTCATAACTGGCATCCGTGACCGGCGTGAAGCGTATCTGCATCCCCCACTCGTGCGCTTTAAAAAGCAGTTCTTGTAGGACAGGAGAATTCTGGGCTTGCGGCGAGAGCTGAGCAAGCAAACCCAAAGCCAAGGTGTCGTGAATCACTGCCTGTCCAATATCGAGGATGTTCACCCCATAAGTCGCCAAGATTTCGGTCATGGCGGAAGTGATGCCGGGGCGGTCTGGGCCAGAAACATTAATCAAAACGATACTGCGATCCTGAGTCTTCATCTAGGTGTGATCCAGTGTGAAAAAGTAAGGCAGAAACCGAGCCAGCATCTATACTTCACTCTAATTTCTCCAATAAAAAATTCATCAGGAGAGTGCTGCTAAGCCGTGTTGATCTGGCCACAAGGATCACTCAACCCAATTCCAATACGGCCTATTATAGCGTCCCTCTGCCCAAGGTTGCACGGATGAGCCAGCAACAGACGTGGAGTTTCATCTATGCCGCCCAACACCCATGCTTTTTTTGAGTTATTAACCCCCCAGTTGGCGGCTATCTGCGCTTCCAGCCTGTCGAAAGTCGCCCAGCAGTGCCAAAAAGAAATGGAGAGTGATCTGGCCGCTGTTGGGTTGAGAGAAGGCCAGCACCTGCACCTTTTTTATCCCTTTGCACGTGAACAGCGCCTGCTGCTTGAGGATGCCTTATGCGGCTTCCCTCTGATGATTCCTGGCGAGCACATCATCATCCAAGACCTACAGCTGCTTCCACAGGATATGCAGCCTGATTTTGCTTCAGCGCTGGGTTTACGCAGCTATTTGGGCGTTCCGCTGTATTTGCTCAACCAGCGTGTTGGTAGCCTTAGCGTCGCCTATGCGACACCGCATCAATTTACGCCAACCCACAGAGAGTTATTACAGCATCATGCAGATTGGGTCAGTGAGCTGTTACAGCTTTATCTTTGACATCCTCGCCGCCCTAAAGAGGCTTTTGCGACAGCCTCTGAATGACGGGGTTTTACGGCTTAGGTGATAAAAAAGAGCGCCCCTCTGTTGTTAAAATCCGCCCAGTAAAAGTTCCGCGTTTTTCGCGCCTCTGTTACTATGCTCAGTCGAACGCTGACAAGATGTTTTGACCCAAGGAGAAACGGCCGATGTCTGAAGCCACCCCACCCGCGCACCTCATCTGGATAGATTTAGAAATGACGGGCTTAGATCCAGAAAAAGAGCGCATTATTGAGATTGCCACGCTGGTCACAGACAGCGATCTTAATATCTTGGCTGAGGGCCCGGTCATGGCGATCCACCAGCCCCAGAGCCTCCTCGACGCCATGGATGAATGGTGCGTGAACACCCATGGCGCCTCTGGCCTGACGGCCCGAGTGCAAACCAGCCACATCAGCACACGAGAAGCCGAAGTCGCAACACTGGATTTTTTACGTCAATATGTCGCCGCAGGTGCCAGCCCGATGTGTGGTAACAGCGTGCATCAAGATCGGCGCTTTATGCAGTATGAAATGCCCGAGCTAGAAGCCTTCTTCCATTATCGCAATCTGGATGTTTCTACCTTGAAGGAATTAGCGAAACGCTGGATGCCAAATTTACCTGCCCAGTTTAAAAAGCAGAACACCCACCTAGCACTCGATGACATCCGTGAATCAGTTGCCGAACTACGCTTTTATCGTGAGCACTTTATTCGTACACCTGCCCAATGAGTAAACGCAAACTCAGCCGCCAACAGCAATGGCGTGTCGATAAAATCCAAAACGAACGCAACCAACGTGCCTTACGCCAAGACGAGCAGGTCAGCGAACACTTTGCCGAAGGTCAATATTGTGAACTACAGCTTGGCCTGATTACGGCCCATTTTGGGCGTCAGGTCGAAGTTGAAAGCCTCGAAGAACCCAGAATCAAACAGCTCTGCCACCTGCGCGCGAAGGTGGATCAGCTGGTCACCGGTGATCAGGTGAGCTGGCGGCCGCACCAAGAGCCACAGGGCATAGGTGTTGTCGAAGCCCGCCAAGAGCGCCGATCACTGCTTGCACGTCCTGATATGCGTGGCGTGATGAAGGCCATCGCCGCCAATGTGGATCAACTGCTACTGGTCATCGCCCCCGAACCTGAACCCTTTGCCAATCTGATTGATCGTTATCTGGTGGCTGCTGAACATACTGGCATTACGCCGATCCTACTGCTCAATAAATGGGATTTGATGCAAGAGGGCAAGATGGAAACCGAGCGCCAAGCTAAGGTCCGTCACCTGCTCGATGTCTATACCCAGCTCGGTTATACTCTGCTGCCCACTTCAGCCTATGAAGAAACAGCACTGCAAGCGTTAAAGGCTCAGCTAAAAGATCAGGTGAGCGTATTTGTTGGTCAATCAGGCGTGGGGAAAAGCTCGCTGATTAATGCTTTGCTGCCCGGCGTCGATCTGCGTGTTGGTGCCCTCTCTGCAGATACCCGTAAAGGACGCCACACCACGACGACAGCACGCCTCTTTCATTTTGCGGAAGGCGGGCAGTTAATTGATTCACCAGGGATACGCGAGTTCTCGCTTGGCTTTCTGACGCCGCAGGAAATTGCGGCTGGATTTCGTGAGTTTGAACCCTATTTAGGCCAGTGCCGCTTTAGAGACTGCAAGCATCAACAGGACCCAGGTTGCGCCTTACAAACTGCGGTCACTGAAGGCCGCATCTCCGCCAGCCGCTTCCAAAGCTACCATCATCTGGTCGCTTCTTTACAGAGCTAGGGCATCGGTGATGAGTCCATCTTCCTTTAGCGTCATCAAGCAGCGTGTCCTGCTGATCAGCTTGAGCGGTGTGCTGATCACCGGTTTATTGATAGGCGCCATCACCAGCTGGCCGCTCTATCAAGCTGTCCGCGCCAATCTGTTGCAGAGCAGTCAGCATCAGTTGCAGACCCAAGCCCTGTTGGTTGATCAGCTGTTTGAACAGTATCACGCTCTCGCAGCTCAGCTCGCCAGCCGTACTGAAGTGCGGCGACGCCTACTAGCCTATCACCAACAAGAGTTGAGCCTGGCTGAGCTACAGGCCTTCAGCGCGCCACGCCTCAGTGATGCGCTTGAATCATCAAACAGGCTGCAAGGCTTAATTCGCTTTGATCAGCAAGGCATTCCTGTTGTGCAGCTTGGTCAACAACCCGATTTCCCTCTAGAGGCAAGCCAATATCCAGCTAGGGAGACACGGCCGACCAGCTATTTCATCAGCGATACTCACCAGTTACGTTATTGGCTGATCGCGACACCGCTGCAAGAAGAAGATCAATACATCGGCACAGACTGGCTTCTTGTGGAGCTAGAGCCCCTCATTGAAGCCCTCCAACCTATTCATCCAGAAGGTCAGCTCAGTCTGCTCGATACTCAACAAGAACAACGTTGGGCGGCCTCTGCATCTGGCTTGATTGAGCTCAGCCCTGAATCCAGCCATCGCCAGCATCGGCTCAGCGCGCCGTTGAATTCGCCTCTGTTTAGCCTTGAACTGATTCAGGCGCAGCAAGAGATACGTCGTTTTAGCCTCCGGCAGTTGATCTGGCCACTCCTCGCCCTGTTACTCCTTTTAACCAGCTGCGCCTTTTTACTCGCACGCGTGCTACGTCCCTTGCTTGAAGATGCCGTCAGCCAGGCCGAAGAACTCGAAGCGCAACAACGCTCGGTGCAGCATCAAGCAGATCACGATGCACTCACTGGCCTGCCCAATCGCAGCCTGATCGAGCGGCGCATCACCCTAGCTTTGGCAGATCAGCGCCCGCTGGCGCTTCTGTTTATGGATCTCGATCACTTTAAAGAGGTCAACGACCAGCTAGGCCATGCGATGGGAGATCAACTGTTAAAGCGGGTTGGTGAGCGGCTCGGGCATCTGATTCGCCAGCAAGATACCTTGGGACGCTTGGGTGGAGATGAGTTTTTGATTCTGCTAGAGCATCCTAGCCATCCAGACCTCGCCAGCCAGCTGGCCCAAAGGATTATTGATGCGCTCACTCAGCCCTTTCAACTAGCCGAACACCAGGTACAGATTGGCGTCTCAATTGGAATCAGTCAGGCCCCTCAGGATGCCACAGAGAAGCATACCTTGATCCATGCAGCCGATCAGGCCATGTATCAAGCTAAGGCGGCAGGACGAAATCGATGGAGAAAAGCAGCCCCAGACAGGAGCGGCTCGATATTTAACCTATCTCAGCGCCAATAAAAAAGTCAGGCAGCCATTTCAACACGGCTGCCTTCGCTGTAATAGGCACAGATCATTCTACTGATCAGTTTTGATAAATAAAATTGGTGAACAGCACTTCATCGACCAGAGGCGCACCCACCTGTGTTTCTAACACATGGCGCAAATCATCCAGTAGTTGCTGGCGTATACGCTCTTGTCCGCGCGGGGTCACCACGTTATTTTCGCTTTGGCGGGATAGGTTCATGACAACAGTGTTACGGACCAAAGGAAGGTTGTTTTCGATCACCTGCGCATTACGTACACCAGTCACCATCAACGTCATATCGACCTTCACATACTTCAGTCGCCCTGGACCACCGTAGTTCGTCACAAAAGGGCTAATCGGCACGTAAATGACTTCACCTGAGTTGGCCAAGGTCGGCAGGGGGGCCAGTAGCAAGCTTAAAGCCAGTAACAGGTAAATAACACGTAACCGCATAGACTGTTTCCCTCTCACGCAGAATTATTCTTGGCGCCAGTGTATAAACTTCCTTTAAACAACACCAGCGCAACACACAAAGAGTTGTAAAAAAGACGGTTTGAGATACTGACTTCTCTTACTGTGTCACATGGACCCACAGGTCTTGATGCGGGTCAACGGCGCGTAATCAATCGCCATGATGCCCCAGCT
>SKOQ01000121.1 GCA_007119985.1 Marinospirillum sp. | reverse complement strand
GCTCTTCTCAGATTAATGGCTGGTCTCTGGATAGGGAAACACGCTGCGCCAGATCAACGCGATGGCACCGAGCGTAATACCGACATCGGCAATATTGAACGCCGGAAAGTAGGTGAAGTTCCAATGAAACGCGAGGAAATCCACCACATAGCCGTGTACGACCCGGTCGATGACATTGCCTAGTGCGCCACCCAAAATGAGGGTGAGACCGGCTGCACTGAGATGATCCCTCGCGGGTAAGCGATTGAGCCAAACCCAGATGACGCCCAGTGCGAGCGCACCAATCCCGATAAAGAACCAGCGCTGCCAGCCCCCAGCGCCTGCCAGAAAGCTAAACGCAGCACCAGGATTATGCAGCAGGATCAAATCCAGCACGGGCAGGATAGGATTACGCTCACCATAGACCAAAGCCTGGCTGACCCAGGCCTTGGTGATCAGATCGAGCAGCAGTATGAAGAGCGCCAGCCCCAACCAGCCACGATGGGCTTGGGGAAAGCGCCAGTCTGCACGATTCAGCTTAGGCATAAGCACGCTGCTCGCCAGGACCATCTGGCAGGTTGCTGACACAACGGCCACAGAGTTCTGGGTGATCTGTATGCTGGCCAACATCTGGGCGCAGGTGCCAGCAGCGTACACACTTGCTATGACGAGAAGGCGCAATGCTCACGAGCAAGTCAGCGCGCTCTGTTGCCCGTGCTTCTTGTGCCATGCTCAGCGGCTGCAAGGTGGCCTCAGACGTGAGCAGAACAAAGCGCAGTTCATCGCCAAGTTGCTCAAGTTGTGCCAAGAGTGCAGGCTCAGCATACAGGGTGACCGAAGCGGCCAAGGAGCCCTTGATCAGCTTTTCATTACGTGCATCTTCGAGGCACTTGTTGACCGCATCCTTCACTTGAATCAGCTCTTCCCAGAAACGGCGATTCAGTGCTGCGCTTTCAGGGAGAGCAAAGAGACCGTCATACCAGGTGGTCAAAAAGACAGAGTCAGGGCGCTCGCCTGGCAGAGCTTCGTTGATCTCTTCTGCCGTAAAGCTCAGGATCGGCGCAATCCAGCGCATCAGTGCCTCAGCAATCAAATAGAGTGCTGTTTGACAGGAGCGACGGGCTTTTGAATCTGTCTGGGTGGTGTACTGACGATCCTTGATGATATCCAGATAGAAACCACCAAGTTCACGTACGCAGAAGTGCAGCACCTGCTGGTACACTTCTAAGAAGCGATATTCTTGATAAGCCTGCTGTACCTGTTCTTGCAGACGTAAGGCGGCATCGACGGCCCAGCGATCGAGCGCTAGTAGCTCATCCGCAGGCAGCTGATCCTTGGCAGGATCAAAGCCGCTCAGGTTCGAGAGCAGGAAGCGGCTAGTGTTACGAATGCGGCGATAGGCATCCGCGCTGCGCTGTAAAATCTGCTCTGATACCGCCATTTCTGCTGAGTAGTCAGTGGAGGCCACCCACAGGCGCAGAATATCCGCACCCAGCTTATCCGTAACCTGCTGCGGTGCGATGACATTGCCCAATGATTTGGACATCTTGTAGCCCTTCTCGTCTACCGTGAAGCCGTGCGTCAGCACCTGCTTATAGGGTGCGCAGCCATTGATGGCGATCGAGGTTTTGAGTGAAGACTGGAACCAGCCGCGATGCTGGTCTGAGCCTTCTAAGTAGAGATCTGCTGGGAAGTGCAGCTCTTTGCGTTGACGCAGGACGGCCTCATGGGTGACGCCGGAATCAAACCAGACATCCAGTGTATCGGTGACCTTATCATACTGGTCTGCTTCGGCACCGAGCAGCTCGCTGGGCTCGAGTTCAAACCACACATCCATACCTTCTTGTTCAATGCGCTGCGCGACCTGTTCGAGCAACTCTTGGGTGCGCGGGTGGAGTTCGCCGGTTTCCTTGTGGGTGAAGAGGGTAATTGGCACGCCCCAGGTTCTTTGGCGCGAGACACACCAGTCTGGTGAGGCGTTCAGCATGGATTCCATACGGTTCTGGCCCCAGTTAGGGAACCAGCTGACACCCTTCACGGCTTCTTTCGCTTGGCTGAGCAGACCTTGTGCTTCCATCGAAATAAACCACTGGGGTGTGGCACGATAGATCAGCGGTGTTTTGGTCCGCCAGCAATGAGGGAAACTATGACGGAAGCGCTCACGGCAGACCAGCTTACCGGCTTGCTCAAGAGCGGCGCAGACAGGTTCATCCGCTTTATACACATGCACACCAGCAAACTCGCCTGCGGCCGAGGTATAGGTGCCATCAGCCTGCACCAGGTTCACCGTGCCGATGCCATACTGCTGACCGACCACAAAGTCTTCCATACCATGATCAGGCGCGGTATGGACGGCGCCAGTACCCGCATCAGTGGTGACATGCTCACCAAGAATCACTGGCACTTGGCGATCATAGAAGGGATGTTGCAGCTGCACCTGCTCTAGGGCTGCACCCTTGCACTGCGCGATGACTTGGTGGCTGGCGGGTGTGCCGCCCTGCGCCCAGCGAGTGAAGACGTCTTCGACCATCGCTGCGGCAAGGATCAAACGCTCTGGGCCTTGGCCTAGATCAGCTTCGACCAGCGCATAGTCGAGATCAGCATGCAGTGACACAGCCTGGTTAGCGGGCAGCGTCCAAGGCGTGGTGGTCCAGATCACAATCGAGGCGGGTAAAGAGGCGCTCACGCCAAAGGCTTGTGCGACGGCGGCTTGATCCACGGCGGTAAAACGGACATCAATCGCGGTGGATGTTTTGTCTTGATACTCAACTTCAGCTTCGGCCAGTGCGGACTGCCCTACCACGCTCCAGTAAACTGGCTTGTAGCCCTTGACCAGATGGCCGTTGTTGATGATTTTGCCCAAGGCGCGCACGATGTGCGCCTCGGTATCAAAGTCCATCGTTAAATAAGGGCGATCCCAGTCACCGAGCACACCCAGGCGGATAAAATCTTGCTTTTGGCCTTCGACTTGGCGGGCGGCATAGTCTCGGCAGGCTTGACGAAACTCACGATAGGGCACCTTGGTGCCCGCGCGGCCAAGCTCTGTTTCCACCTTGTGCTCAATCGGTAGACCATGGCAATCCCAGCCGGGAATATAGGGGGCATCAAAGCCGGCGAGGGTCTTGGATTTGATAATAAAGTCTTTGATGATCTTGTTGACGGCATGACCGATATGAATGCTGCCATTGGCATAGGGCGGGCCATCGTGAAGCACAAAACGTGGGCGATCTTGGCCGAGCTGACGCAATTGGCCATAGAGGTCCATCTTGGCCCATTTTTCTAACCGTGCAGGCTCACGGCTGGGCAGATTGCCGCGCATCGGGAAGTCGGTTTCAGGGAGATTGAGCGAAGCTTTGTATTGGTCCGTCTTTTTCTCAGTCATGGTGGCTCATCATCAAAGTTAGTCAGTCAAAGGAGAGGCGTGCCCAAAGGTAAAGGGCGCGGTGGCCAGCAAGGGCGGCTGTTGTGCATCTGGCCAGGCAAGACCAGCAGACCAAGCCGGCTGGCTCTGCTGGTGAAACTGAATCGAAGTGCGGATATCTTGCTCGATCTGCTGTTTCAATTCATCTAGGCCGTTGAACTTCATTTCATTACGCAGCTTAGCTAAAAAAGTGACCTCCAGCGGCTGCGAGTAGAGATCACCATCAAAACCATGCAAATGGACTTCTAAAGCAGGCAGAATACCATCCACTGTAGGGCGCAGGCCAATATTGGCCACGCCGGGCCAGAGACGGCCATCCGCTAGGCGGGTGAGCACAGTAAACACGCCGTTGAGCGCAGGTTTACGTGTTCCAAGGAGCAGGTTCGCCGTGGGCACGCCGAGGGTGCGCCCAAGCTTGCGTCCATGCACCACGCGGCTGGTAATGCGATAAGGGCGGCCCAGTAAACGTGCTGCCCCAGCCAGATTGCCACTGGTTAAGGTGGTGCGGATGCGGGTGCTCGAGACTCGCTCATCATCCATTAAAAAAGTATGGGTGTGCTCAACAGCAAAGCCTAGCTGCTCACCGAGCTGTTGGAGTAGATGAAAATCACCAGCACGATCACAGCCAAAGCGAAAATCATCGCCGACAACCAGATGGCGCACGCCAAGACCGTGATGCAGCACCTGCTCGACAAAAGCCTGGGCCGTGAGCTGGCGTAGGCTCTTGTTGAACTGCAAGCAGACTACCCGTTCGATGCCGCTTGCAGCCAAGGCTTCGAGCTTCTCACGAAAGCGATGCAGGCGCGCAGGGGCTTGATCACCACCAAAAAACTCGCGTGGCTGGGGCTCAAAAACCATCACGGTGGCAGGGAGATGTAAGCACTTTGCCTGCTCTCTGACCTGCTGCAAGATGGCCTGATGTCCGAGATGGACGCCATCAAAATTGCCGATCGTCGCGACACAGCCTTGATGCTGCGGGCGCAGATTATGAATTCCGCGAATAAGTTCCATGCTGACCTGGTGGTTGTACTTTATCTGCTGCCAAGAACAAAAGGCGCGCGGATAGAAGAAGGGTGAAAACAAAGCAAGGATTATATAGAAGACCCAGCAAGGGTAACAGGCTTGCCTTGTTGCAAAAAGCAGCTAGTCTGAATCTCAATGCTGGCTGGCTTAGGTCGTGAGTGATTGCCCCTTCAGTAATCGTCCCAAGTGGCAAGCCAGCAGGTGGATCTTGGATGATCAACAGTCAAAGGAGGGCAGGATGCCGTCAACACACTCCCACAAAAGACATCAACGTGCTCTTGGCCTTGTGCAGGCGCAGGGGTTTTCTCTTCTTGAAACCCTTGTCGCCTTGCTGCTGGTGAGCTGGATGGCTCTGCTTGTGGCTCAGATGCAGCCGACTCTGATGAGCTGGAGTCAGCAGCAGCAGGCCCAGCAGGTCTTACAGGCTTGGCAGATGACACCGCTTGCCCCCGCTGAACTCATCCCGCATTTATCTGATTTGGCCGCTTGTACTTGCAGTGCATCGACGGCACCACTGGCGCTCTGGTGCGATCTCTGTTCTCAGTTGCCGCCGCTGGAGTTGGTGCTGCATCAGTATGATCAGGCTTATCAGCTCGAAGTACGCTGGCGTGAGCCACCCTATCTTTCGCAACGGATTTGGCTGGGGTTTTAGATCATGTGTACCGCTTCGGTCCGACCCTCAGAGCAAGGCTGGAGTTTAATGGAGCTGCTGATTTCAGGGCTATTGGCCAGCCTATTGTTGCTTGCCGCGGCTCAGCTCTTGACTGCGCTGATGCAAAGCTATGCACGTCAAACGGCTTGGCTCGATATGGAGCAGCGGGCGCAACTGCTGATGCTGGCTTTGGAGCAAGATTGGACTCGCCAAGAGCAATTGGTCGCCGTGGGTGGCGCGAGTGCGCCCTACCCAAGGCCACAACAGCACCGGCAAACCATTGATCATGAGCCAAGGCTTTCTTTTATGCAGCAGCAGGATTCAGATTGGCTTTTATGGCGTGATGCCCAGCAGCAGCTCAGCCTGTGGCATCTGGATCATAAAACCTATGACACAGGCTTGGCGCATAATCGTACTAATACGGCAGGCCAGTGGATCGGCTCACAAACGCTGATTCCTGATGTCGAGCTATGGCGTGTGCGCTTATGGAGTGAGGCGGCGGGTTGGCAGCGTCCAGATCAGCTCACCGAGCAGGAGCAGATACTGGGTGTGCACTATGCCTTTATTCTTGTCAGCGCCCAGCCACTGCCGAGCGTGAGGCCCTCCAGTTGGTCCCTTTGGGGTGAAACATGGCATGCGCCTGATGATGGGCGCTTACGTCAGCTGTATCAGGGAGTCTATTATCATGCGCTGGCGCGTTAGTCGATCTGCGCAGCAGATGGTGGGCTATGTCCTGCTGCCGATCCTGCTGTTCTTTACGCTGATGGTGTGGATACTGCTCGCCAGTGCACAGCAATGGGGACAGCATTTAAGCGTGCAGCACCAACAGCAGCAGCAAGCAGAAAGGCGATATGAGGCGCGTTTGCTACTCCAAGCCATCACGCAGGATCTAGCATCGCAGCAGGCCGACTACTTGGATGCACTTTATACAGGCGCAGGTGCTTGCACAGTGCGTCTAGAGCAGGTCACGCGCTTCGCTGGAACACCACTAGAAGGCTGCTTAGGTTGGCAGGAGACTGAACCGCAGATTTATCGATTGCATCTGCATTTAGATGGCAGTGTAACCGCTTGGCAAGCCCGTTGGCGTCGAACACCCATAGAAGGCTGGCAGCGTTTGGATGTACGCTCTTGCTCTGCGAATGAGCAGGGAGACTGCCGGTGAAGACCACGACCACGGCAAAATCCTTATTTGAGCCTGTTCAGCAACAGCAGGGGATCAATCTGCTCGAAGTGTTGCTGGTGCTGGCGGTGATGGCGGTGCTACTTGGCTGGGCCATGCCACAGAGTAGCGCACTCAGAGAGCGCCAGTTGCAAAGGATTGAACTTAATCGCTTGCAATTGGTGTTGCAGGGATTACGTCAGCAAGCGAGCCTAATGCAGCAGAGCCTGCGGATTTGTGCCAGTGATGATGGACTGCACTGCACCTCGCTGGCCGTCTCTGGTGGCTTACTGGTGCTCGATGCACAAGACCAGCCGGTGTCTTTTACGGCGGGGATGGGAGTACCGCTGGCCCTCGTATCCCCGCTGCTGGTGCGTCCTTTGCCGCAACGGGGTGTGGGTGGCAGCTTGTTGCCCTGCACTGGATTTCGCTACCAAGCGCCTCAGGGGTTGACCCTGTCGGTGGTGGGCCGCGTCCGGCGTGAACCCACACCTGCCGCTGCACTGGTTGCGCTTTGCCTTGCTGCTTAAGACGCGGTGTGCACCGCTGGGCGCAGATGGCGTGGACGGATACCCAGCAGCAGCAGCGTGATGGCATAGCTCAGTCCACCTAGTGGAATCAACCAAGCTAGTCGACCCAAACGCTCCCCAAGACTCCATTCTAGCCAAACTGCCGCTTCTGGTGTTGCGAAATAGAGCACCAAAGCCAGGACGCCCAGCGCAGCACCGAGTTGCAGCGCATAGCGCCCCCAGCCGCGTGACCATTGCAGTACGCCCTCTTTGCGTAGCCCAGCCGCGAGCCAGCCCGCATTCAAAAAGGCCGAAGCTGCCGTCGCGAGCGCAAGGCCAACATGGGCCAAGGGGTAGATCAGGATCAGGTTGAACAGCATATTGGCGATCATCGCCTTAATGCCAATCCGTACCGGCGTACGGGTGTTCTGGCGCGCAAAATAGCCAGGTGCCAGAACCTTGATCAACATAAAGGCCAGCAGGCCCAGCGCATAAGCCTGTAAAGCGCGGGCGGATTGTGTCGTGTCTTCAGCCGTCATCGCACCATATTGAAATAAGCTGATCAGCAAAGGCTCGGCCAGATAGACTAAAGCCAGCGCCGCCGGAAGGCCGATCAGCAGGACCATACGCACGGCCCAATCGAGCAAGCAACTAAACTGCTCCCGATCGGCACTGGCATGCTGGCGCGATAGGCTTGGCAGAATCACCGTCGCAATGGCGATGCCAAAAACGCCCAGCGGCAGTTCCACCAAACGATCAGCATAGTAGAGCCAGCCCACGCTGCCATCGGTCAAAAAAGAGGCCAAGAGGGTATCGAGCAGCAGATTGATTTGGCTGACTGATACACCAAAGAGTGCGGGTGCCATCAGGCGTAGGATGCGCCGAACACCCTCATGACGCCATTGAGGGCGTGGAAAAGGAAAGAGTCCCAGCTGCGCCAGAAAGGGCAGTTGAAAAGCCAGTTGGATCATCCCTGCGATCAGCACACCCCAAGCCAATGCCTCTGCCGCCTCGCCAACCAGTGGCGTCAAAAAAAGGGCTGAACCGATGAGGCTCAGATTGAGCAGTACGGGCGTGATCGCCGGAATCGCAAAGCGGCCCCAAGTATTGAGGATGCTACCGGCAAAGGCAGTCAGTGAGATCAGCAGTAAATAGGGAAAGGTAATCCGCAGTAGATCAACGGTGAGCGCTTGCTTGATGGGGTCCTGCGCAAAACCTGGTGCAAAGAGCCAGACCAGCAAAGGGGCTGCCAGTAGCGCCAGACTGGTGATGCCGACCAAGGCAAGCCCAAGACATCCCGCGACGGCATTGATCAAACGCTGAATTTCGGCCTTGGTTTTTTGCTGGGCATATTCGGCCAGAACTGGAATAAAAGCCTGATTAAACGCCCCTTCAGCAAAAAGGCGGCGTAAGAAATTGGGGATTTTGAAGGCCACAAAAAAGGCATCGGCCGCACCGCCTGCACCGAGCAGGGTGGCCATGACGATATCTCGAATTAAGCCCAAAACGCGTGAAATCATCGTCATCGCGCTGACGATCAGGCCAGAACCGAGCAGGCTGCGTTGTTTGATCGCTGGAGCCGCTGGCGATGAAGATGTGGAGTCAGGTTCAGGGGGTGTGGGCGTGCTCATGCGGACTTCCTCGTCCAAAAGAAGAAAAACCGGCCAGAAGCCGGTTTTTGACGATCAGACAATACAAAGCTTAGGCAGCTTTGAGTGCCTTAACGCGCGCATTCAGACGGCTCTTAGTACGAGCAGCCCAGTTCTTGGTGAATACGCCTTTATCTGCAATACGGTCAATCACTTTTTGTGCAGCTTGGAAGTCTTTCATTGAAGCTTCCCAGTCGCCAGTTTTAATCGTTTTGAAGACTTTTTTAATGCTGGTACGCACCATAGAACGCATGCTGGCATTGTGCAGACGACGCTTTTCAGATTGAAGGGCGCGTTTTTTGGCTGATTTGATGTTGGCCACGATAACTCCTTGGAGTTGTACAAAGATCGTAAAAGGGGAGAATTCGTAAACTCTGACCCCGCGAGTCTCAAAACTGAAGTATTGAGGGCCGCATAATTTAGCATGCCTTTAACGCAGAAACCAGCTTTCTAGCCAAGGAAGCCAGCGCCTTCTGTACTGAGAATCAAGGAGGCGGGTGACATCCCAGCCGCGCCGCTGAAACACCGCGCGCGGATGAGAGAAGGCCATAAAACCTTCGCGGCCGTGATAACACCCCATTCCTGAAGCGCCAATGCCACCAAAGGGCAGATCAGGTTGCGCAACCTGCACGAGCGTGGCATTGATCGCAAGGCTTCCTGAATGCACTTGATATTCAAGCTGGCGCTGGTGCTGCTGGTCATGGCCAAAATAGTAGAGGGTCAGTGGTCTGGGGCGCTGGCGAATTTGATCCAGCGCCTCTTCCCAGTGGGTGTAGGTCAGAATCGGCAGGAGAGGGCCAAAGATTTCCTCGGTCATCACGCGACTGTCAACCGCTGGATTGACGAGCAGAGTCAGGGGTAGTTTCTGGCTGTGGCTGAAGTCTTCTTGGGCTGGATTTAGCTCAAGGATGCGCTCTGCACCGGAGGTGGCGGCCAGCTGGCTGAGGCGCTGCTGCTGGGCTGAGTTGATCAGCGCGGTGTAATGTGGATTCTCAAGAAGCTGCGGGTAAAGGGCCGTGAAGCGCGCTTTCAAGTAGGTGAGCACTTCTTCTAGGCGCGCCTCAGGGCAGAGCAGGTAGTCCGGCGCGATACAGGTTTGGCCGGCATTAAATGTTTTGCCAAAAAGCAGCGGGTCGAGCGCGCGTGGCAGGGGAATATCCTGATCCAGCAGGGCCGGAGACTTGCCGCCCAGTTCAAGCGTGACCGGGACAAGATGCTCGGCTGCGGCGCGTTGAATCTTCTTGCCGACAGCGCTGGAGCCGGTGAACATCAGATGATCAAAGGGCAGGGCGGCAAAGGCTGCGCTGATTTCAGCTTCACCTAGGGCGATGGCCACTTCATCTGCGCTGAAAGCCTCTCTTAGGCAGGTGATCAGAGCTTGATTGGTGGCGGGTGTCCATTCTGATAGTTTCAGAAAAGCGCGATTCCCCGCGGCCAAAATCGAAATCAGTGGCGAGATCGCCAGTTGCACGGGATAGTTCCACGGTACCATCACCCCAACTACGCCCAAGGGCTGATAAATGACGCGTGCAGTCGCGGGTTGATGCATCCAGTGGACTTGGCGTTTTTGGGCACGCATCCAGCCCTTGAGGCGGCGTTGCACAAAGCGGATTTCACTCAGCAGCGGGAGTAGATCGGCCAGCAGAGATTCATGGCGTGCGCGCTGTCCAAAATCAGTATTCAGTGCGCTGATCAAGGGTTGAGCATGGCGCTTTAGGGCGTGTTCGAGACGCTGGAGTCGATCGCGGCGTGTGGCAAGATCAGGATAGGTTTGCGCTTGATAGGCTGTACGCAGTTGATGTAGCGACTGGGCGAGGGATGCAGGATGGTGCATGAGCAGATCTCCTCATCGCCCAGCTAAGATTAAGTTGAGCGAAGATAGTCAAGGTAAAGGGCTTCAACCTTCGCGCGCGCCCAAGGTGTCCGGCGCAGAAACTTGAGACTGGATGGGATCGAAGGCTGGCTTTTGAAGCAATTGATATTGATGCGATCGGCCAGCCCTGTCCAGCCATAATGCTGCTCAAGCTGGATCAGCATTTGTTCCAGCTTGACGCCATGCAAGGGATTATTGGGTTGGCTCATCAGATCACCACCAGATTGTCGCGGTGAATCAGCTCTGGAGCCTCAATATAGCCGAGCAGCTCTTCAATTCGCTGGCTGGATTGGCCGGCCAGCAGTCGGGCTTCTTCGGCTGAGTAGTTCACCAGACCTTTCGCTAAGGGTTGACCTTGTTCGTTGGTGCAGACCACCAGCTCGCCGCGTAAAAAGCGGCCACGGACTTCACGCACGCCAACAGGCAGCAGGCTCTTGCCTTCTTTTTGCAAGGCGCGCACTGCACCGGCATCCAGAACCAGTGTGCCCTTTTCTTGAAGATGACCCGCCAGCCAGCGCTTACGCGCGGTGATGGGTTCTTCATCAGGCAGCAGCAGTGTGCCGAGTGGTTCATCCGCAAACAGGCGGCTCAGAGCCAGCTCAGTGCGACCGCCAAGAATCACGGTTCGCGCTCCTGAACGTGCAGCCAAGCCTGCGGCGCGCACCTTGGTGAACATGCCGCCTCTTCCTAGTGCGCCGCCATCGCCAGCAACAGCGAGGAGTGCAGGATCATGCGCTCGACCTTGTTGAATCAGTTCAGCATGTGGGTCCTTGCGTGGATCCGCACTGAACAGGCCGGGCTGGTCGGTGAGCAGGACAAGGGTGTCGGCTTCCAATAGATTAGCGACCAACGCGCCGAGGGTATCGTTATCGCCAAAGCGAATTTCATCTGTGACCACGGTGTCGTTTTCATTGATGATCGGCACGACGCCCAGATCAAGCAGTGTTTGCAGTGCGCTGCGGGCGTTTAAATAGCGTTTGCGGTTCGAGAGATCATCATGGGTGAGCAGAATCTGGGCGCTGTGGATATCATGGTGTTTAAACGCGCTCTCCCAGGCCTGCACTAATCCCATCTGACCGACGGCGGCGGCGGCTTGGAGCTGGTGAATTCCCTTCGGGCGTTCAGACCAGCCCAAGCGGACCATACCCTCGGCGACTGAGCCTGAAGTGACCAGAATCAGTTCCACACCTTGATTTTTTAGGGCGACCAGCTGATCAACCCAGCCTTGAATGGCGAGCAGATCCAAGCCCTGCCCGTCATTGGTGAGCAGGGCGCTTCCGATTTTGACCACCACGCGGCGGCTCGCGCTGAGTCGTGGGCGTTCCGCTTGGATTAGTTGAGTGAGATCATCAGCAGAGCAGGGAGCAGCCATGGTGGTCTTCCATCCAGTCAAGGTTGAGGGTCTATCAAGGTTCAAAGCGGTTCAGGCTATTGAACATATTCCACTTCAACATCGTAATCATCGTCGTTGAAGTCATCATCGTCTTCATCTTCCTTGGCTTTGCGCTTGTGACGGCGATTCAGCCAAGCTTCAACACGGGCCACGGCTTCAGCTTCCATTCGTTCACGGCGAGCCAGTTCAGCCTCGGCCGCTTCTGGGTTAGCTGCTTCTTCAGTCCGCTGCTCGATCAGCCATTGCATGATGGCTTGACTTAAGCGCTCTGTGCCTTGGTGGCTGATGGCCGAGATCTCAAAGACAGGGCCGTTCCAGTCTAAGCCTTCGCGGATCTGCTGGCAGCGTTCAGCGGCTTCATCACCAAGCATATCGAGCTTGTTCAGCACCAGCCAGCGTGGACGCTCGGCGAGGGTGTTGCTATAAGCAGCGAGTTCTTTTTCTATAATACGCACCGTGTCGACGGGGTTGCTTTCATCGACTGGGGCGATATCGACCACATGCAGCAGCAGGCGGCAGCGGGTCAGGTGGCGCAGGAACTTAAAGCCCAGCCCTGTTCCCTCGGAGGCCCCTTCGATCAAGCCGGGGATATCGGCCATAACAAAGTGCTGATGGACACCCACCTTGACCACGCCGAGGTTCGGCACCAGAGTCGTAAAGGGATAGTTAGCGACCTTGGGCTTGGCGGCGGAGACAGAGCGAATCAGTGTCGATTTACCCGCATTCGGCATACCAAGCAGGCCCACATCCGCCATCACCTTCAATTCAAGGTGTAGCTGGCGCTCTTCGCCGGGCGTGCCTTTGGTGGTTTGGCGTGGCGCACGGTTGGTTGAGGATTTGAAGTGAATATTACCGAGGCCGCGCTGACCTCCTTGGGCCACGAGCAGTTGCTGGCCGACGGCGGTGATATCGCCAATGACTTCGAGGGTTTCTTCATCCACGATGGCAGTGCCAACCGGGACTTTGATAAAGAGATCTTCGCCGGCCTTGCCCGAGCACTGGCTGCCACGGCCTGCCTCACCGCTTTGCGCCTGATAGCGCTTTTGGAAGCGGAAATCGATCAGGGTATTCAGGCTATCGTCACCGACCAGATAAACACTGCCGCCATGGCCGCCATCACCACCATCCGGCCCGCCCTTGGGAACGTACTTTTCACGGCGAAAGCTCATGCAGCCATTGCCGCCCTTGCCTGCGACGACGGTAATTCTTGCTTCGTCTACAAATTGCATTTCAGACCACCTTTGGAGACGTAGCGAGGCTCGGCTCCATGTTAACTTGCTCTGTCATGCAAAAAGGCCCTACCGCATGGCAGAGCCTTTTTTTGATGGCAGAGCTTTATATTGCTGCCATAAAGCCATTCCAATCAAGATTGGAATCAGGCAGGAACCACGCTCACGAAGCGACGGTTCTTAGGACCTTTGACTTCAAACTTGACCACGCCTTCTGCCTTAGCAAAAAGAGTGTGATCCTTGCCGATGCCAACGTTGGTACCAGCGTGGAATTTGGTGCCGCGCTGACGAACGATAATGTTACCGCCCTGAACAGCTTGACCGCCAAAGAGTTTGACGCCAAGGCGTTTGCTTTCGGAATCGCGTCCGTTACGCGTACTACCACCGGCTTTTTTATGTGCCATGATTCTCTACCTCAGAATTTGGTGAATCAAAATAAGTTAAGCTGAAAACACATCTGATTGCTGGATTAGCCCGCAATACCTGTGATTTTCACTTCTGTGTACCACTGGCGGTGACCTTGACGCTTCATGTGGTGCTTACGACGACGGAACTTGATGATACGGATTTTATCACCACGGCCGTGATCAACCACTTCAGCGGTCACTTTAGCGCCGGCAACAACAGGAGCGCCAACCTTGATGTTTTCGCCGTCAGAAACCAGCAGCACTTCGTCAAACTGAATGCTTTCACCAGTGGCGACTTCGATTTTTTCCAGCTTCAGGGTTTGACCTTCTTTGACGCGATACTGCTTACCACCGCTTTTAATGACTGCGTACATTTTACTCTCCGCTTGCAAGATTTTATCTGGATATAAGGGATGCTTCTGATACCTGGTGTGAAGGGAGACTCTTTGGTAACCCTCGTGCAGGGAGCGCCAGATAAAAGGACGCGTGATTTTAGGTGATCTTAACGCCGAACGCAAGTCAATTGCCCATCTCAGTGGACGGCGCGGGCTAGAGATCTTGACACCCCTGCCCTGACTGCTAGGATGCCTTCGATTCTCTCTGTGACCCCCCTGCCCAGGAAAACCAAGATGCCTGCTCGTGTCTCACCTATTCATGCTGTCGTTGCGCAAGAGTTTGCCGCAGTCGATCAGTTGATCCTCGCCGAATGTCGCTCTCAGGTCCCTCTGGTCGAGAAGATTGCTCATCACATTATTGATAGTGGTGGCAAGCGGCTGCGACCCTTGCTGGTGCTGTTGGCGGGGCGCGCCCTCGGCTATCGTGATCCTGAGCATCTTCTACTGGCCGCTTTAATTGAATTTATGCACACCTCTACACTCTTGCATGATGATGTGGTGGATGAATCCAGTCTGCGCCGTGGCAAGCCCACCGCCAATACGCAATGGAGTAATCAATCTTGCGTTTTAGTGGGTGATTTTCTCTATTCGCGCTCCTTTGAAATGATGGTGCGCGTGGGCTCGATGCGGGTGATGGAGATCCTTTCTAAGGTGACCTGTGTGCTGGCAGAGGGTGAGGTGATGCAGCTCACCAATGTGCGCAATCCCAAAATCAGTGAAGCCCAGTATCGTGAGGTGATCTACGCCAAGACCGCGAAGCTGTTTGAAGGGGCGACGCAGGCAGCGGCCGTGGTGGCTGGTGCGACTCCCGAGCAGGAAGCGGCCTTGCGTGAATATGGTGCTCAGCTGGGTTTGGCTTTTCAGCTGATTGATGACCTGCTCGATTATGAGGGCGAGGCTGCGGTGATGGGTAAGAATGTCGGCGATGATCTGGCCGAAGGTAAACCCACGCTGCCGCTGATCTATGCGATGCAGCAGGGAAGCGAAGAAGAAGCCCTGCTGATTCGTCAGGCGATACGCCAAGGCGGATTGGAACAGCTCGATGCCGTGCTAGACATCGTGCGTCGTACGGGGGCTTTGGATTACACCCGTGAGCAGGCCGCGATCTGCTCCGCTAAGGCGCAACAGAGTTTGTCGGCCTTGCCTGCCAGTCCTTATCGTGATGCGCTTTCAGCTTTGGCTGAGATGGCCTTGGGGCGCAAGAGTTAACCTAGCTGGCGTATCAATGCTGAGGTAGGCTGCGAATCCGCCCGAGTTCATCCAGTGCCACCAGTACAAAATTGGCCTCAGTGACCTTATAAAGGCTATTGGGGTCTTTCTCATTGGGTGGCAGAATCCAGACTTCGACTTGAAAGCGCATCGAGCTGGTGCCGGTTTCTAGCAGTTGGGTGTGGATTTGGACAAGACTGCCTGTACGCACTGGGCAGAGAAAATCCATGCTCGTCACGGCAACCGTGGCGGCACGGCCCTTGGCAAGGCGGGCGGCGACCAGCTCAACGGCCTGTTCCATCTGCGTGATGACCCAGCTCGCGGCAATATCGCCGTGAAGGTTGGTGGCTTGAGGGTGGGCGACGATTTTCAGGGTGAGCTGACCTTCGGGGCCAGGGTTGTCTTCCAAATCATCCAGTGCATTCATTTTTCAGTCTCTTATCTTTATTGGCTGCTGATTTCGCACATGCGATGGGGCTAGCTTAGTGTGGAGTAAAGAGAAAGCAAGTCTTTTTTCTGCTCGAAGCCACTCGCGTCTTGTGTCAGTCTTGTCATCCAATTGTCATCTTTCTTTTTTATGCTAAAAGGCTTTTTCCGGCTGGTCAGGCATACCTGACCACAGGGCACAGTTGGCCCTTTGCAACCCATCACAAGAGAGCATCAATAGGTGAATTCGAGAGACGGTCGCAGGATCAAAGGCCAGACGCAGCGGATCAACCGGCGATCTGGTTTGTTTGGCCTCCTTCTCTTCTGTTTTTGGGCAGAGGGGGTGGCGAGCCAAGAGATGCCCAAGGTCAGCGATGGTCTTGAGCCTCCTGCCTTGAGTGGTCATCTGCGTTTGGTGGGTTCAGCCAGCTTAGCGCAGCCGATGGTGCTTTGGGCGGAGGCTTTTCATCAGCGCTATCCTGATTTGCAGGTACAGGTGCAGGCGGCGGGTTCGGCCACCACGCCAGCCGCTTTGATCGAAAGCACCGCGCAGCTTGGGGCTATGTCGCGTTTGATGCGAGAAGATGAAGTGGATGCTTTTGTGCAGCGCCATGGTTATCCGCCAACGGAATGGATTGTGGCGCAGGATGAACTCGCCCTTTTTGTGCATCAGGATAATCCGCTGGCGTCGCTGAGTCGTTTGCAGCTGGATGCGCTTTTTTCTGCGGTCGGTCTGTGCGGTGGGCGCTCAGCCGCGCTGCGTTGGCGCGATCTGGGTGTTGAAGGGCCACTGGCAGCGCAGCGTGTGCGACTCTACGGTCGTAATTCGGCCTCTGGCAGTCATAGCTTCTTTAAACAGCACGCCTTGTGTGGCGGTGATTTTCGGGTCGATGTACAGGAGTTGCCGAGTTCAACCGCGATCTTGCGCGCGTTGGAGCAGGATCCGAGAGGCTTGGGTTATGCCAGTGCAACGCGCCTTCCATCTGGCGTACGTGAAGTGCCTTTAGAGACAGGGCGCTTTGTGCGCTATCTCTATTTCTATCTCCATCAAGTGCCAGGTCAGCCGCTGCCGCCTCGAGAAGCCGCCTTTCTAGCCTTTGTCTTGTCGGATCAGGGGCAGGCTTTGTTGCTGGATGCAGGATACTTACCGTTGAGTGAGAGCCACCTAGCGCAGGCCCGTGCAAGGCTGGTAGCCCAATGAACTTGAATCCTTTGCAACGTGATACCTTGGCGCGTTTAGATACTGCTTTGGCGCAACGCTATACGGCGAGGGTGATTCAACGTCGTGCTGGGCTGGATCGCGTTTGGCGTGCTCTGGTCAGTGCGGGTGGCCTAGGGGTGCTGGTCGCCATCTCGGCAATCTTCTTTTATTTGGTGTATGTGGTGTTACCGTTGATGGGGCGCGTGCAGCTGGAGCAGATCTCCGCGCAACCAGTGGAAACAGCCTATACCGCCTCTGAGCAACAAGGTGCGCCGTCAAGTGCTCAGGCGGATTTGCCACCAGCACAAGGCTTGGCTGGGGGGCAGAGCCAGATCGTGGCCTTGGCCGATGGCCATCTTGAGCACCAGTTAGTCGCTCGTGATGGGACGCCTTTACGCCGTTGGCAACTGGATGCACCGGCCGTGTGGCTAGGGAGTGAGCCTCAGCGCCGTGTTTTTGCCAGTCTGGATCAGCAGGGGCTGTTGAGCCTATTTTATAGCACGCGGGCGACGCCTTTGGCGCAGGTGGAGACAGGCTTGGATCAAGTGTTGACGGCCAACTGGTCCAATGACGGGGATCGCCTCACTCTTGAGAGCGCAACTCAGCGCCAAGTGTGGCAGATTCACAATCCACACCCTGAGGTCGCTTGGCGCACCCTCTGGCAACCTGTGCTATACGAGCACTACGCTGAGCCGCTGCAACTCTGGCAGGCTTCACCGGGGAATCTGGTTGGCGAGCCTAAGTTCAGCTTGGCTCCCTTGACTTTTGGCACCCTGAAGGCCGCTTTGGTCGCCTTGTTGTTAGCGCTTCCATTGGCTCTTGGTGCTGCGCTCTATACCGCCTACTTCCTGCCTCGCCCTTGGCAGCGGCGAGTGAAGGCCAGTTTAGAAATGATGGAAGCCGTACCGACGGTGATTTTGGGTGTGATCGCCGCGGTGCTTTTAGCGCCTTGGTTGGAAGCGCAGCTTTTCAGCCTGGTCTTTTTGATGATGACGCTTGCGCTGGTGCTGTTGTTGGGAGCCAGCCTATTGCCGCGCTTGGGCTGGCAGCAGCGCGGTGGTGGCTTATGGATGGCCTATGCGTTGGGTTTGCTGTTGCTCAGTTTAGGGCTGACATGGTTGCTGGCGGCGAGGTTAGAGCACTTCTGGTTTGGAGGTCGTCTGACCAACTGGCTAGAGGTTGAACAGGGATGGGCGGTGTATCAGCTCAACGCCCTGGTCGTCGGTATGGCGATGGGTTTTGCGCTGATCCCCAGTCTCTATGCCTTGGTCGAAGAGGCGCTGTCCGCGATTCCTGGCCGGATGACGCAAGCGGCGATGGCACTGGGCGCCACACCTTGGCAAACCATCTGGCGTGTTCTACTGCCTTTGGCAGGGCCGGGTGTTTTGGCTGCGGTGATGTTGGCGCTGGGGCGTGCAGTGGGAGAAACGATGATTCTGTTGATGGCCTCGGGCAATACGCCGCTGATGGGGGCCAATCTGCTCGAAGGCTTGCGCAGTTTGGCAGCCAATATGGCGATTGAGATCCAAGAAGCTGGTGTCCAGAGCACTCATTATCGCGTGCTCTTTTTATCCGCACTGGTGCTTTTTGTGCTGACGCTGGTCGCGAATACGCTGGCAGAGTGGATACGTCAGGGCTGGCGGCGACGTCAGCAACAGCTGGAGGGACACGGATAATGTCGCCTCTGCGCCTACCCGGTTGGACCCACGGCCAGCTCTGGATTCTACTGAATGCCGCTGCTGTTGTAAGCTGCCTGCTGCTGTTCTCTGCTTTGCTTGTGCTCTTAAGCCGTCTTGGTTTGGCCCACTTCTGGCCGCAAGACAGCGCCAGTTGGATCGAGGCCCTGCGGCTCTTTATCGAGCAGGTCTGGCTGTTTATCAGCAGCCCAATGGATCAGGGCGGGGTGTTTCCGGCCTTATTTGGTACCGTAGTTTTGGTGTTGATGATGGCCTTGCTGGTGGCTCCGATGGGCATCCTCGCTGCTGTTTATCTGCATGAATACGCGCCCAATAATGCGCTGACCCAGCTGATCAGAATTGCGGTGCGTAATCTGGCTGGCGTGCCTTCGATTGTCTATGGTGTCTTTGGCTTGGGGTTTTTTATCTATGGGATGGGGGGGCAGCTGGATCGCTGGTTTTTTGCCGATCAACTGCCAACACCGACACTGGGCAGTCCAAACCTCCTTTGGGCAGCGCTCACCTTGGCCTTGCTGACCTTGCCGGTGGTGATCGTGGCCACAGAGGAAGGGCTGGCGCGGATTCCTCGACAAGTGCGTGAAAGCGCGCTGGCGCTGGGTAGTAACCAGATGGAAACCCTATGGCATCTGGTCTTACCGATGGCAAGCCCCGCCATGATGACTGGGCTGATTCTGGCAATGGCACGCGCCGCTGGCGAGGTGGCTCCGCTGATGCTGCTGGGTGTCGTCAAGCTGGCGCCGGATCTCCCGATTGATGGTGAGGCCCCCTATATTCATTTTGATCGTCAATTCATGCATCTTGGCTATCATGTTTTTGATTTGTATAGCGAAACGCCAGCAGTGGACTTCAGTCTTGTTTATGCCACAGCCTTGCTCCTCGTTGGCGTCATTCTGCTGCTGAATCTGCTGGCGCTGGGACTGAGAAGACGCCTGCGTGAAAAATATCGCCTACTCGATTCTTAAGGAGCAAAGTGGTGTTGTCTTTATTCGCTCAACGCGCGCGCTCGACGCCGCCTGTCATCAAATCGCCAAGTGCAAGCTTTAGGATAAAAGACTTCAGCCTCTTTTATGGTGAGATGCTGGCACTAGAACAGATCACGATGGAGATTCCCCGTCAGCAGGTCACCGCGCTGATCGGTCCCTCGGGTTGTGGCAAAACCTCCTTGTTGCGCGCGCTCAATCGCATGAATGAACTGGTTGAGTCGAGTCATCATCAGGGCGAGATCGAGCTGGATGGCGAGGCCATCTACACCCCCAAGGTTGATGTGGCCGAACTGCGCCGTCGCGTGGGTATGGTGTTCCAAAAGCCCCATCCCTTTCCAAAAAGTATTTATGAAAATGTGGTGTTTGGTTTACGCGTTCAGGGCATCAATAAAAAACGCTTGCTGGATGAAGTGGTGGAGTGGGCTTTGCAGGCCGCGGCTTTATGGGATGAGGTGAAAGACAGGCTGGATCGCTCCGCATTAGAACTCTCAGGCGGGCAGCAACAACGCTTGGTCATTGCGCGGGCTTTGGCAGTGCGTCCACAAGTGCTGTTGATGGATGAGCCGGCTTCCTCGCTTGATCCGCTATCAACTTTCAAAATTGAAGAATTGATTCATCAGCTCAAAGCTGACTACACCTTGGTGATCGTGACACACAATATGCAGCAGGCTGCTCGGGTTGCTGATCGGACTGCTTTTTTAGATCAGGGGCGTCTGATCGAATTTGATGATACCAACCAGATCTTTACCAATCCCCGTCAGCAGGCGACGGAGGATTATATTACGGGCCGTTATGGCTAGGGTGCATGCATGATCAATAAAAAAAATACAGTAATGAATGTGCATATTTCACGGCAGTTCCATCAAGAGCTCGAACTGATCCGCAGTCAGCTGCTTGAAATGGGCGGGCTGGTTGAGCAGCAGATGCAGCATGCGATGCAAGCGCTCCTGCAAGCCGATAGCGGCTTGGCGCAGCAGGTTAGAAAACAGGATAAACAGGTGAATCAGCTCCAACTCCAACTGGATGAGCTGTGTACGCAAGTGCTGGCGCGACGTCAGCCCGCAGCTTCGGATCTGCGCCTGGTGCTGGCCGTGATTCGCGCCACGGCAGATTTAGAGCGGATGGGCGATGAGGCGAGTAAGATCGCGCGCGCGTCGCTCAGCTTGACGGAAGCGAACTTGCCTATGGAAGCGCCGCTAGAGGGTGATTTGGAGCAGCTCGGGCAGCAGGTTCGCCAGATGCTCAACAAGGTGTTGAATGCCTTTGCGCGCTTTGATGTGCAGCGCGCGCGGGAGGTGATCGCCGCCGATGACCAGGTGGATCAGCTCTATCGTCGCCTGTGCCAGGAATGGCTAAAGCAAATGCAAGAACAGCCCACGCAGCTCCCCAAAATGATGGAGATGATGTGGGTGTTGCGCTCTTTGGAGCGCTTGGGTGATCACGCCAGTAATCTGGCTGAAATGCTCATTTATCTGGTCGAAGGGCAGGATGTGCGCTATCGGCCAACGCCTGCAAGCTAGGAAGCCTCTGATTAACTACTGCGCTTGGTCATACTGCGTTGAAATTGGGTCTCAAAATGCTCATTTACTCCGTGTAAACTCCGCTTTTTCGATCAATTTCGCCTTGCGACCTACATGGATGTAGGAAGTG
>SKOQ01000004.1 GCA_007119985.1 Marinospirillum sp. | reverse complement strand
GTGGCTCAGCTCGAAAAAACAGGACGTCCTTGGTATTGGCTGCCCGGCAACCATGATGCACCTGACATGATGCAAAACTGGGCTGCAACGGAATGGGAGCACGAAGTGGCTGGATGGCGGATGCTGGGGTTATCCACCTATCAAGAACGGAGTGCAGCGGGGCGGCTCAGCAAGAAGAGTCTGCTGCGCTTGCAACAGGCCAGTGCAAGCGATCAACCCCTATTGATTGCACTCCACCACCCCCCTATTGAGGCTCCCACACGCTGGCAAAACACGATAGGCTTGGAGAATGCCACTGCTTTTTGGGCTGCTCTGGAAGGTCGCACGGCCCCCTGCGTCATCTTGTCTGGACACTGGCATCAGGCGGCCGAGTACACTCAGCAAGCGATTGATTGCTGGGTTGCCCCTTCGACTGTCATGCAATTTTCATCGACCAGTCAAGATTTTGCGCTCGCGCCCGAGGCCGGAGGTGGTCTACGCTGGATAGACATCACCGCTCAAGGGCAGATTCATACCCGACTCAGCCATTGGTTCTTGGAGGAACCCGTGTTATTTCAAGGCGTCTGAAGAAGAATCAGCTGGCAAGCTAGTTACTCACAGTCTAAGTGGATATTCATGTGGATATCTTTAGTACAAATCGCTCAAAGAACGTGACCGCTTTATGAATGAGACACTGATCAAAAAATCACCAGCCACAAAATCGAGTGAAATTCGTCTCGGTGCCAAGGAATGGGTACAACTACCTGAACTGAACCTGACGCTCAGAGCCAAGGTTGATACAGGCGCCAAAACCTCGTCTTTACACGCTATCAATCTGCACACCTTTGAACAAGATCAGCAGCTTTGGGTCGAGTTTGATACCTGGGTCGCGCCAGATGAAGAGCTAATCCATCTGCGCCTGCCCGTGATCACGCAACGCCATGTGCGTAGCTCCAATGGAGTATTACAGGAGCGCTTAGTGATTGAAACCTGGCTGGTCATCGGCCCTTTGCAACAAAAAGTACAACTGACACTAGCTGATCGCTCACGAATGAAATATTCTATGCTGCTTGGCCGCAGTGCCATGCGTCATCCCGTAATCGTTGAACCCAGTCGTAGTTACATCCAATCTGCACCTATCCACAGCTCGTCTGACCACCCATCTATCGCCTCTAGCCAGCACACTTCTGTGCCCTGATGCTATTGGCGTGAGATGGTGCAGTCAGCTGGATGGACAGATCTAGATCTCTTTTTTTAGGCTCGCGCTATGCATATCGCACTTCTTTCTCGTAATGCCAATCTTTACTCTAGCCGCCGTTTAGTCGAAGCCGCTGAAGAACGCGGACACACGGTCCGCGTGATCGACACCCTGCGTTGTTACATGAATATCACCACCCACAAACCGACCATTCACTATAAAGGTGAGGATTTAGAAGCCTTTGATGCCGTCATCCCGCGCATTGGAGCTTCAGTGACCTTTTACGGTACGGCAGTATTGCGTCAATTTGAGATGATGGGGGTTTATCCACTGAACGAATCTGTGGCCATTACCCGTTCACGGGATAAGCTACGTTCTTTGCAGCTTCTATCACGCAAAGGCATAGGTCTGCCTGTCACAGGTTTTGCCCACTCACCGGATGATATTGATGACTTGATTCGCATGGTCGGTGGTGCACCGCTGGTGATCAAACTGTTAGAAGGTACACAAGGCATCGGCGTGGTCTTGGCTGAAACCGAAAAAGCAGCCGAAAGTGTGATTCAAGCTTTTATGGGCCTAAAAGCCAACATTATGGTACAAGAGTATATTAAAGAAGCGGGTGGAGCCGATATTCGCTGCTTGGTCATTGGTGATAAGGTGGTGGCCGCGATGAAACGCCAAGCTCAGCCAGGCGAGTTTCGCTCCAACCTCCATCGAGGCGGTCAGGCGGAGCTGATTAAAATCACCCCAGAAGAACGCTCGACTGCCGTGCGTGCCGCTAAGGCGATGGGACTCAAAGTCTGTGGCGTGGATCTTCTACGCTCGAATCACGGCCCACTGGTGATGGAGGTGAACTCCTCACCTGGCTTAGAGGGCATTGAATCCGCCACAGGGCGAGATATTGCCGGCTTGATTATCGAATACCTCGCTAAAAATGCTGGGCCCAACAAAACACGGACACAAGGACAAGGTTAACCATGATTGGCGCAGAGATTAACTGGCAGAGTCTTCCTATCCAAGAAGCTGCTGTTGCCCTCTACAAAAACCAGCGTATTCAACGTCATGCAGATAATGCCGCGTTGGTCGATGAGTTAATGAGTAGCAACTGGTTACTGCCCGCAGACACAAGCGAAGAGTTTATCCTCAGCGCACGCGGCCACAGTGGATTAGAAGCTCTACTGGATCTGCGCCTGCCACAATGGCGTGAATGGATGACCCTGCTCGAAGGCGATGGTCTGCTACTCGGCGAAGTTTTTGCCCAGCGCTGGGGGTTTATCAAAGAGCAGTTGCGTGCTGATTTACCCCGCACACTCAATCGTGCGACAGTACAGCAAGCCCTGCTCGGCGATGCCCGCCAAGAGCTGCCAGAGCACTTGCAAAAACAACTACCTGATTTGCAGCTCTCTGATGATCGCTGCCTGCATTTGCGTGGCAGCTTGGATATGAAGCTGGTCAAAAAACATGGCCAGACCATCGAGCTCAAGAAGATTTGGCGTCAACTCAGCGAGGCGGTGATTCCAGAAAGAGACTTTCAGCAGGTCAAGGAGGCCGATGGTGAGCTTCCCTACATGGTGCTCACCATCGAAGATCGTGGCGTTTTTCTCGATATTGATCTGCCTGACAATCTGCTCGCGGTCTGGGTGGCCCCGCAACATCTCAGTCTTGCCGGTGACTTTTTACGCTTTTTACCCCAGTTTGTTCCCCACGTACACTTTGGAGATCTCGACCATCGCGGCTTGGTGATTGCTGAGCGCTTAGCGCTGATGAGTCAACGGCCCGTCAAGCGCTTTATTCCTAGCTTCTGGGAAGATTATCGCGATACTTTTGCCAACAAAGTGAGCCAGCAGATGGATGGCAAGGGCGCACAATGGCAGGGCCCAATTCTCTCGATTGCCCTGCTCCGTGAACTGATGACTTCAAACCAGTGGCTGGCCCAAGCTCCACTGCTTTTTGATGCGCGTCTCCATGAAGAGATACGCCGCTTAATGGACTAGGCGCATCGACAGATCAAGGCTGTGTATATCCTTCGTTAAAGTACCCAACGAGATATAGTCGACCCCTGTCTCGGCCACGGCTACCAGATTGTGCCGATCAATACCGCCACTGGCTTCCAACTTGGCCTGCCCAGCATTCAAAGCGACGGCAGCACGCGTCTGCTCCAAATCAAACTCATCCAGCATGATAATGTCAGCCGCGGCCGCCAAAGCTTCTTCTAGCTCAGCAAAGCTCTCGACTTCCACCTCCACCGGCTTACCTGGTGCAAGCCGACGCGCCTCAATCACTGCCTGAGTCAGGCTTCCAGCAGCGGCAATATGATTTTCTTTAATCAAATAGGCATCATATAAGCCGATGCGATGATTAAAACACCCACCGCAGGTCACGGCGTATTTTTGCGCCAAACGCAGACCTGGCAGGGTTTTGCGCGTATCCAACAGCTTGACAGAAGTGTGCGCCACCAGAGCGGCATACTGCTGGCAGCGGCTCGCCACACCCGCCAGCAGCTGAACAAAATTCAGTGCGCTACGCTCACCCGTTAGCAATGATCGAGCCGCGCCTTCCAGAGTCAAGAGCAGCTGATTGGGTGCAACCTGCTCGCCCTCAGCGACCAGCAAGGTCACCCGCACTTGGGGATCGAGCTGACGAAAAACCTCCTCCACCCAAGGGCCACCGCAAAACACACCGGCCTGACGCGTGATGACCTGCGCGCGAGCCTGAGTCGTGGCGGGAATCAACTGGGCGGTGAGATCGCCTGAACCCACATCTTCTGCAAGCGCGAGTCGAACCTGTTCAGCGAGCTGATCAGCAAGTGGCAAGGGCAATTCAACGGACATAAGTTCTCCCAAAGCTGGCGGTTTGATAAAGTCTGTATTGATTGAAGCGCTATTATAAGAGTTCATCTAGCGCAAAGGCGCTTTTTATTGCAAAACTTATTTTTATCCAGACAGGGCACACCAGCAAAGGAGGCCCCGATGCAGATCGATGACCACTGGCTCACCAGTGCCACAGCCCACCCCTCTCCCTTTTTTAATGCACGGCCGGATGGCGAGATCAGCCTGTTGGTGATCCACAACATCGCTCTTCCCCCCAAAACCTATGGCGGACCCTGGATCGAGCATCTATTTACCGGCCAGCTCGACACCAGCCAGCACCCCTATTTTACTCAGCTCGAGGGCTTAGAGGTTTCCGCCCACTTGTTGATTCGCCGCACTGGACAGATCATCCAGTTTGTCGGTTTTGATCAACGCGCTTGGCATGCTGGACGCTCGGTCTTTGAAGGGCGCGAACAGTGTAATGATTTCTCCATCGGCATTGAGCTTGAAGGTTCTGATGATCAACCCTACACTGAGCAGCAATATCGACAACTGATTGCCGTGACGCACAGTCTGATGCAGACTTATCCAGAGATCACACAGCAGCACATCGTCGGCCATCAACAGATCGCCCCTGAGCGCAAAACAGATCCAGGCCCTGCTTTTGACTGGCCGTACTTTTTGTCTCAGCTGGCCTCCACACAGGACGGATAGGATGAAGTTTTTTGCCCTTTTAGTGGTACTACTTTTGCAAAAGCTCCCCAATCAAGGTGTACACCATGGCCTTGATCGTGCTTATCGAGCCTTTCATCGCTGGAGTGCCCAGATCTGGAAAAGTCATCTTGGTGCTACAGCGCCCTTTCTGACTTCGGTCATCTTTTGGCTTGTCGCCGTTTGGTTGCTCCTCTGGTGGATCGATGGCTGGCTGGCCGGGGTCCCCGCACTGCTCATCAACCTCGCTATCCTCTACTTTGCGCTGGGTCGTCGCGATGAGCAAAAATGGATTCAGCGTTATATGGTGGCTTGGCGTCAAGGAGACCATCAAGCAGCCTACTACTATGCCGAAGAACTCCTCGAACGCCCTTGCACTGAAGAAAGCGCGACCCAAGTGCATGCTCAGGTGCTCGCCAAACTCACCTATTTGGCTTTTGATCGCTTGTTTATGGTGATCTTTTGGTTCCTGATTCTCGGGCCTCTTGGTGCACTCTTAGTCCGCCTCAGCGAGCGTGCTCTTTACCATGCGCGCCAAGCTTACCAAGATGTTGATCCGGCGATAGAGCATTTTCACTTTTTGCTCGAGTGGCCAGCTTCGCGCCTACTGGGCCTCACCTTTGCTCTCGCAGGTCGCCCTATACTAGGTCTACGCCAATGGAGCGCGGATGTCTTGAAAACCAAGATGGACAGCGAGACCTTCCTAAACCGCCAGCTCCTCACTGCCTGCGGCCATCTAAGCCAAGCCGCTGCCTGCTATCAAGAGCGGCCAGAGATGATGACACCAGAAGCAGACCAAGAGGTGGCACTGCTCAAAGAACAGCTCTGGCGCGCACTGATTATCTGGATTGCGGCCTTTGCACTCAGCGTTATCCTTTGGTCGTAACTGGCCGGTTTTTCTACTTAAGGCTTTTCTTTGCTCTTTTTTGTAGTAAAATTACAAAATCAAAAAAAGCGCAGCGTTCAGCCTCAGCCTAGGCCAGATCTGCTGCAGCGCAACAATCCTATTCTTTTGCAGTGCGAGTTTTCTGGGTGAGCACAGACTTTTTTTCTATCTCACCCCTCATTTCAACTCGAAGATCAAGGCTGAATGTAGTTCGGCTACATCTCTATCC
Organism: Marinospirillum sp.; assembly: GCA_007119985.1. Classification (GTDB taxonomy): domain Bacteria; phylum Pseudomonadota; class Gammaproteobacteria; order Pseudomonadales; family Halomonadaceae; genus Marinospirillum. The sequence continues at coordinate 986 of SKOQ01000004.1, read as the reverse complement.
CAACTAACAACAACGCAAGCGGAGAAGTTATATGAATCAGGAGGTTAAAGACCTGGATCCAATGGAAACCCAAGAGTGGCTTGAGGCCCTGGATTCGGTGCTCACTCATGAAGGTGAAGCGCGCGCCAAATACTTACTGACCCAACTCGCTGACCGGATGCGTCGCGATGGCTCGCAGCTCCCTTTTTCGATTACCACCCCGCACCGCAATACGATCCCCGTGCACCGTGAAGCCAGAATGCCTGGCGATCTCTTTATGGAGCGCCGCATTCGCTCCCTGATTCGCTGGAATGCGATGGCGATGGTGATGCGGGCCAACAAGAAAAATCCGGGGATTGGCGGCCATATTTCGAGCTTTATGTCGAGCGCCACTCTCTATGATGTCGGCTTTAACTACTTCTTCCGCGCGCCCAAAGATGATTTTGAAGGTGATCTGGTTTATTTCCAAGGCCACGGTGCACCTGGTGTTTACGCACGCGCCTTTCTCGAAGGCCGCCTGACAGAAGACCAACTCAATCACTTCCGCCAGGAAGTCGATGGCAAGGGGGTTTCTTCCTATCCTCACCCTTGGTTAATGCCTGAGTTCTGGCAGTTCCCTACCGTTTCCATGGGCCTGGGGCCGATTCAAGCCATCTATCAAGCCCACGTGATGAAGTATCTGGATTCACGCGAACTCAAGCCGATGCACGATCGTAAGGTCTGGTGTTATATGGGTGATGGTGAGTGTGATGAGCCAGAATCTTTGGGCGCGATCTCACTGGCAGGACGCGAGAATCTGGACAATCTGATTTTCGTCATCAACTGTAACCTGCAGCGGCTGGATGGCCCAGTTCGTGGCAACGGCCGCATTATGGATGAGCTGGAAGGCGTCTTCCGTGGCGCTGGCTGGAATGTCATCAAGGTGGTCTGGGGTCGTCATTGGGACCCTCTGTTTGAAAAAGACACCAAAGGCCTGATGCAAAAACGCATGGACGAGGTGGTGGATG